>NZ_KV789212.1:0-84372 GCF_001807495.1 Corynebacterium sp. HMSC08C04
CGGACTCGCGGTACCAACTACCCCAAATCGACATGATTCCCGCCACACGTCCAGCAAATTACACATAATGTATACCCCCGAGCCCCGCATCCTCGGCCTCTAATCTACGCCCGGCACATCCACGAAGGCCGCCGACCAATAAGCAAACATCGCCATAAACGGCGAAACCACCCACGCGATCCCCGGGGCAAACTTTGGCACAAACTGGACCACCTGCCCCGGATCCGCCGGCGCGGAATGCGCCGTTACCCCGCCAACCACATAGAAAGCCGCCGCACCTGCCAGGCAGGCCACCCCACACCACAGCAATTGCCCGACGCCGCGGAACGCCGCGCCGCGCATATAAGAAAACAGCCCGAAGCAAAGCCCCAAGAAACCCACCAGGACAGCGAATACAATGAAGGAAGAAAATTGCACGTCAGCAACATTTTCGATGGCATAGCCGCCGTCTTCTACTTCACGGCCGGTAAGAGTCGGGCGCCACATCCCCCACACCGCCCCCACTACCGAATAGACAACAAGGACTAGGGCAAGCAGCCCCGCACCGAACCCGATGGAGCGAGGAATACGAAACTTGGACTTGGACACCATTTCTTTATAAGGCCTGACTCGAAAGAACTAAAACGAAAAGGAGGAAGTGCCAAAGCACTCCCTCCTTATAAATTACAGCGCCTTGTTTGACGCTATTTTCTCCGCGGAGAGTTTAGACCTCGCCACAGAAGGTCCAGTTGCCGTTCTCGCGGCGGAAACGCATGGTGGAGCTATCCAGACCTTCGTTGGTGTTGACGTTGACGGTTGCGGAAGCATCGTCACCGTTGACAACAACGTCGTTGATGGACTCAACGCCAATTGCGTTCCAGTCGAAGCCATCCAGCTGGGAGGTGTCCTGGCCGGAAGCTGCGAGCATGTTCTTCAGCTCGTTCATCGGAACATCCGGGATCTGGTTGTAGTCCATGTTGGCAACCTCAGAGCCCTGCGCGTTCAGCACTGCGGAGCAGGTGTGATCCGGCATGTACTTGAAGAACTGGCGCATGGTCTTGGTCTCGTAGAGGCCACGGACCAGCTGATTGATGCCGTCGACATCTCCCTGCTCTGCCGGAGCGCCCTCAACCGGAGCGACCGGCGCGGCGTTCTCAAGCGGGTTGGCGCCACCCTCGAATGGGTTAGCCAGGGTCTCCTCCGCAGCGGCTGCGTTGGAGTCCTTGTCTGCGCCTCCCTTCTTCTCTGCGTCCTTGCCGTCCTTCTTATCCTTGTTTGCGTCCTTGTCCTCGGACTTCTTTTCCTTGCTCGGAGCAGCAGACTTGTCCGCATCCTTGGAAGCCTGCGTGGTCTTCGTGGCGGTGGTCTTGTCGCCACCCTGAGCGTTGTTGGCTTCTTCGTCGTTACCGCAGGCAACGAGGGTCATCGGCAGAACCATGGCTACAGCAACGAGGGACTTCTTCGCAGGGGTTAGAAAAGACAAGGGTTAGGCTCCTGAAATATTTACGATGGCTGGCGTCAAGGCTAAATGTAGGTCGCTGTAAATCGGTTCCGAATGGTCGCCGATTCAGCGCGAGCGAAACAGCCTGAGCCAGTTTTCTTTCCGCCTCATCCTAACAAGTCGAAGGTGCGGAATACATGTCGGATCCCTCAAAGAAGCCTGTGAACTTAGGCCTTTTCTTACACATTTACTGGCAAATGTTAAGCCAGTCACCACTATTCGGCGCACAGGCCTTATACACCTGCCGTGCCGCACGGATGCACCGACAGCCGGACGGGTAAGATAACAGCGTGCAATTAGACCGAGACCGTATTCTTTCGACTGCCCTCGAGCTCTTAAATTCCTACGGGCTCGCGGACGTTACGATGCGCAGAGTCTCCACCGCACTCGGCGTAGCGCCCGGCGCGCTGTACTGGCACGTCGCCAACAAGCAAGCGCTCATCGCCGCCATGGCCGAGAAAATCCTGGCGCCTGTTTCCGGCACGAGCCCGCTAAACGTCGCAAAGAGCCTGCACTCTGCCCTACTCAGCTGGCGCGATGGCGCAGAGGTTGCCAGCGCGGGCCTCGCCTACCCTGATTCCGGGACTTGGGAAGTACTCACCGAAAAGATCGCCGCCTCATTTAAGTCAGTCGAAGGCCACTGCGCCTTGGAAGCCGAGGTTCAGGCGGCGTCGCTAGCCATCGCGCACCTAGTCTTGGGCGCTACCCAGATGGAACAATCGCGCCAGCAGTTGGCAGAGTCAGCTAAGGCCACAGCCTCTGCAGACGCCGCGGATAAATCCCCCGTAGACCACCGCCCAGATATCCACCGCGGCGTCGAGATCATCGTAAACGGCCTGCGCAACCCGCTCGCGGGCACGGAAAATTAATTATGCTCTAGGGCATGACTGAAACCGCTGTCTGCCCTACCCAAGCCTGGCCAGGAAAACCCGCGCCACTAGGATCCACGTTCGATGGCTCCGGTACAAACTTCGCCATCTTTTCTGAAATCGCCGAAAAAATCGAGCTCTGCCTCATCGACCGCGAAGGAAAAGAAGAGCGCGTCGAGCTGAATGAAATAACAGCCCACGTCTGGCATGCCTACCTGCCCAACGTTGGCCCGGGCCAGCGCTATGGCTATCGCATCTATGGCCCCTATGACCCCGCCAATGGCCTGCGCTGCGATCCCTCAAAGCTGCTGGTAGATCCGTATGCTAGGGCCTTCGACGGCGATTTCGATGGCGACGCCTCCCTCTACTCCTATGACATCCACGCCGAAGAGGAAGGCACCGGCCGCAACACTGAAGATTCCCTCGGCCACACCATGCTTTCGGTGGTCATCAACCCCTTCTTCGATTGGGCCGGCGACCGCCGCCCCCGCACCCCTGATAATGAGACGGTCATCTACGAAGCCCACGTCAAGGGCATGACTATGCGCCATCCCGACGTGCCTGAGGAGCTGCGAGGCACGTACGCGGGCATGGCGCATCCAGCGATCATCAACTATTTCAAGGAGCTCGGCGTCACCGCCGTCGAGCTGATGCCGGTGCACCAGTTCCTGCAGGATGATCGCCTACGCAACCTCGGCCTCCGCAACTACTGGGGCTACAACACCTTCGGCTTCTTCGCTCCTCACCTGGACTATGCCTATGCCAAAAAGCCCGGCGAGGCCGTCGCGGAGTTCAAGGCCATGGTGCGTGCCTTCCATGAGGAAGGCATCGAGGTCATCCTCGACGTGGTCTATAACCACACCGCAGAGGGCAACCATCTAGGCCCCACCATCGCCTTCCGCGGCATCGATAACCACGCCTACTATCGCCTGGTTGATGAGGACAAGAGCCTCTACATGGACTACACTGGCACCGGTAATTCCCTTAACGTTCGGCATCCGCACTCGCTGCAGCTGATTATGGATTCGCTGCGCTACTGGGTCACGGAGATGCATGTGGACGGCTTCCGCTTCGACCTGGCGGCGACGCTGGCGCGGGAGCTTGACGACGTCGACAAGCTCGCCACCTTCTTCGACCTCGTGCAACAAGACCCCGTGGTCAGCCAAGTAAAGCTCATCGCGGAGCCCTGGGACGTGGGCCATGATGGCTACCAAGTGGGAAACTTTCCACCGATTTGGAGCGAGTGGAACGGCAAGTACCGCGACACCGTGCGCGATTTCTGGCGCGGCGAGCCCGCCACCTTGGGAGAGTTTGCCTCGCGGCTTACCGGCTCTTCCGATCTTTATGGCAACAATGGCCGCCGCCCTACCGCTTCCATCAACTTCATCACCGCCCACGATGGATTTACGCTGCGGGACCTCGTCACCTACAACGACAAGCACAATGAGGAAAACGGCGAGGACTCCCGCGACGGCGAGTCCTTCAACCGTTCCTGGAACCACGGCGTGGAAGGGCCTACCGAGGACGAAGAGATAAAGAAGTTGCGCCGCCGGCAGGTGCGCAACTTCCTGACCACCTTGTTGCTTTCCCAGGGCACGCCGATGCTTTGCCACGGCGACGAGTTCGGGCGCACGCAGGGCGGCAATAACAACGTCTATTGCCAGGACAACGAGATTTCCTGGATGGATTGGTCGCTGCTGGAAGAAGAAAAGTCCGAGGCGATGCTGGGCTTTACCAAGCGTGTGCTCGCCATCCGCCGCGCGCATCCGGTCTTCCGCAGGCAGCGTTTCTTGGCCGGTGGCCCGCTGGGCTCCGACGTGCAGGACCGCGACATCGCCTGGCTGGTGCCCTCTGGCAAGCTGATGACGCAGGACGACTGGGATCATGACTTTGGCCGCGCGTTGATGGTTTACCTCAACGGAAACGCAATCACCGAGACCACTGCCCGCGGCGAGCGCATCACCGATGATTCCTTCATCATGATCTTCAACGCCCACCACGGCGAGATTGAGTTCACCCTGCCTACCAAGGACTTGGGCGCGCGCTGGCGGCTTATGGTCGATACGGCGGATTCCGGCGGCTACCCCGCGGAGGAAACCTACATTGATGCAGAGGGTACGATCACTGTTCAACCGCGCTCGACGCTGATTCTGCGCCAGGAAGAGCCGCCAGTCTTCGACGCTTAAGAAATTTTCCTCCGATTTTCCCCGGAAAGGTAGTTCGTGTCTTTTCACGCCCACGCCACCCGCATCGATGTCACGAATAAGGAGCTTATTTTCCAAGCTTCTTTGCTTTCTGCTTGCCTGGGCAAGGCTAAACAGGAGCAGGTTGCGCTAAGCGACGTCACCGATGTCACCGTCTGCGCCCCCACCGCGGCGGGCTTTGGATACGTGGAATTAGGCGGCGTCGGCAAGCGCATCGCCTTTGCCCCCAATCAGGACGCGGCGGCTTTCGCGCGTGCGGTCGAGGCTGCGCTGCGCGGTGAGGCGCCGGCGGAGGAGACCTCGGTCAGCGGGCTGAACTTCACCGCCGTTGATGTGGAAACCGCCAACGACGATTGGGGTTCGGTGTGCCAGATTGGTGCGGTGCGTTTCCGCGATGGGCAGGAAACAGAATCCCGCACTTGGCTGTGTACTCCCCCGCCGGGCCTTGAGAAGTTCGCCGATATCAACATCTCGATTCACGGCATTAAGCCTGCCGACGTCGAGGGTGCCCAGCCTTTTGCAGAGGCCGCGGCGGAACTTTTTGAGTTCATGGACGGCGATGTTTTGGTCGCGCACAATGCGCAGTTTGATTCCACCGCTTTGCGCCAGGGCCTGCTGAAGGCTGGCGGTTCGATTCCGGAGATCACCTTGGCATGTTCGCTAGCACTGGCTCGCGATGCCTCTTCTGCCGGCGTTATCGATGTGGTCAACCACAAGCTGCCCACGGTGGCTGCATTCTGTGGCGCCGATGACTTCCAACACCACGAGGCAACTGCCGACGCCCGCGCAGCCGGCGTCATCGTCGCGGACCTTGCGCGGCGCTTTGGGCACGTGGGCTCGGTGGATGAGCTCTTCCGTTCCCGCGAATTTAGCCTCGGCAAGTTGGATAAAGAGGCAATTCTGCCGGTACTGCGCGCGCATACCGCGCCTACCTCTGCGGCCGACCTTGGCGCTGGCACGGACTTCCGCGACAAGACCCGTAAGTCGGGTACTAAGACCGACGCAAAGGCCGGCGGAAAGGAAAAGAAGTCCGGCCGCGGACCCGCTCCGTGGCAGTCGGTAGCCACACCGGATACCATTCCGGACCCGAACCTCGATGCGGATCCGGAAGGCGCGCTCTTTGGCCAAAACGTAACTCTGACCGGTGACTTTGAGCCTTTCGATAAAGGTCTGCTCTGGAAGGGCATCGCTGAGCGCGGCGGCAAGATTGGCAAGAACGTCACCAAAAAGACCACCATTCTGGTCCTCGGCGAGTGGGCGACGAAGACCTCGAAGGAAAAGCGCGCCGAAGAGCTCATCGAAAAAGGCCAGGACATCGCATTGTGGCCGGCGTCGAAGCTGCTGGAAGAACTCCAGCTCAACGAGCAGCCGCCTTTTTAAAAACTCTCCTACTCCGTTGGGAACCGATGGCGGGAAATGGCAGTCCAATTAGTGCAGAAAGTGAAATATTCGTCCTGCGGGGAGGACACACGCCATGACCACTGCCATTGCGCCGGAAAAGTTTGAGTCGCTAGATTTCGAAGCTATCGCCCTAGCGGGGTTGCTGCCGGCCCTAGCGCGCCGGAAGGACTTTTCGGGCGCTACCTTGACGGACCAGGGCTTTGGCGATACTCCTGCTGGAGTGCAGCTCTCCCGCCAGCTTTCGGTGCTATTCCTTCAGCGCGACGAGTTCGCAGACACCTCCGCGCACGCTCCGCGGGCTTTTGTTTCGCATCGCACTATCAGCGGTTTCGGCTTGAGCACCCGCCGCGCGTGGGACTTGGCGGCAGCGAACCTGCAAAGGCGCGCTCTTACTGCCCAAGGACTGCGCTTTCGCACCCGTTGCGCGGCGGAGATTCTGCCGGGCTGCGAGGAAGGCATTCAAATCCAGGCCCGCGGCGCCGAGGCTAGTGCGTGGTTGGCGCATCCGCAGACTTTCAGCATCATGGACTCGCACCTGCGCCGCTTAACCCATGCAACAGCTCGGCAGACGTTGTACTACCTGGTTCCGGATCCCGCCACGGTGGTGGCCTTGCATGACTCGCCGCTAAAGCGCGTCCGGCACTGGTCACGGCGAATAAACGAGCAAAGGCGCCTGCGCGGTGCGGTTCTTGCGCCCGAACCACTATTATGGGCTAACGGATTTCCTCTAGAAGCTTAGGGGAATAAACGCATGCTTAAGCAAAAAGTCAGGAGGTCGGTGCGGGGTGAAGGAATCCGCCATCTCTCGGTTGAGCAACCAGTATCACGAGTGGGTTCGCCGGCATCCACGAGCAGAAGCAGACTTCAACGAGGCCATCGAGGACCTGCTTAACGACGCCGGCGTTATCTTCGACCGCGCCTCCGCCCGCGTCAAGCGCTGGCCATCGCTAAAAGCCAAGGCCAAAAAGCGCCACGCAAACGGCGAGCTTTATTACCCCAGACCCTGGGAAGACATCCACGACGTTCTCGGCGTGCGCATTACGGTCTTCCACTCCACCGCTATCCCCCAGGCGCTCGAGGTCTTGGGCGATTCCTTTGCGGTGGTGCGCTCGGTGGATAAGGCCGCAGAGACCCGCATTTCCGGCGGTTTTGGCTACGGCTCCCACCATTTAGTGCTGCGCGTGACCAACGCGATTGAAGAGCTCGCAGAGTACGAAGGCTGGACCTTTGAGGTACAAATACGCACCGCGCTGCAGCATGCGTGGGCAGAGTTCGAGCACGATATCCGCTATAAGCAAGGCACTGCGGCTCCTTCCGCGCAGGTTGACCGCCTCTTTACCTTGGCCGCCGGGCTTATCGAGCTGGCGGACCAGCAATTCGATCAGATTGCTGCGCTGAAAGATCCTTCCACGGATACCAGCGAAGACGTAGAGCTTTCCGCCGAGACCCTGCCCGGTGTCTTGGCTGTGTTGATGGGCGGGCGCTTCCCGCGCTCGCGTTCGGAGCACTACCGCTTCCTAGCAGAGATTTTGGAGCTCAACGGTGTGACCACAATGAGCCAATTGAAGTCGCTGCTGAATGCAGGTGACATCGCCTTCGTACACGACGCCATCAACTACCGCTTCCGCCCCGGCCAGGTGCGCCTCATCGACGACCTGCTGCTTAATAAATTTGGCAAGCAGCACGTGGAGGCCACTGCCCTTGCAGGAGACCGCAAAGACCGCAAGCGCCGCCTCAATGGCCGCTACAAAGCGCTGCAGAATTACCGCGCGCACTCCTCAAAGACGGAGAAAAAAGAGGCCAATAACTAGCGGAAGCCGCCGCGGAACTTTTCCATCTGGCGGCGTTCCTTCTTGGTAGGCCTGCCCGCGCCGCGCTCGCGGACTGGAACCGAAGGCATGAACTCCTTCGGCGGTGGCGGCGGCGCATGGTCGATGTAACACGCACGAGCCACCGGCGCTCCGACGCGCTTTGCCACGGTGGCTAGGACTTCCAAGTCATGCTCGTGGTGATTGCGCCAGATACGTACGCGATCTCCCGGAACCACCTGCTGGGCAGGCTTTACCGCATTGCCGTTGAGCTTTACGTGCCCCGCCTTCACCGCCTCAGCAGCCTCCGAGCGCGTCTTTGCCATGCGCACAGACCACACCCAGGCGTCGATACGGACGGGTTTTGAGTCAGGTTGGATCGGCATCTAAGCCTTCGGGTCTAGTAATTGTGGTTTTCGTTGACGATCTTTTGCACCTTGCGCCAGTTATAGGCACCGCCAACCACGGCGACGATAAGGCCCAAGGTCATAAAGACCCAGAAACCAGACAAGGCCCACCCAAGCAGCACGCCACCAGCAACGCCGCCGACCACGCTAACTACTCCGTTCCGGGAGTACTTACGAACCTGCTGCTTCTTCAGCTCGATCGGATTGTTGGGGCGTCGTTGCATAGTCATGGCGGCCATTCTAGCGCAGCGCCGACTTTCCCTCGCCCCTAGGCGCCAAGCTCCACCCAGGCGGTGCCGGCTTCGCTAGATTCCACCTCGCCCTGGGAAAGTGCGGCGAGCGTGGCATCCAAGTCTTCCCTGCCGCCGGGCTCGATAGCCAGAGTAAAGGTCACCGCCGCACCATATGCGGTATCAGTAATCTCATAACCACGATTGCGCAGCTCCGCTTCCACGCGGCCGGCCTGGGCATGGCTGAATTCGGCGGTATATAGCTCCCGCAGCGCCCGCGTGCTGCGCTCGACCAGTTCGAGCGCCTCGCTGACCGAACCGCCATAAGCATGAACGAGCCCGCCCGCGCCCAACTTCACGCCACCGAAGTAGCGCACGACTACGGCACAGATATCCAGCATTCCCGAGCCTTTCAGCACGTCAAGCATGGGTTTTCCGGCTGTGCCGGAAGGCTCGCCGTCGTCTGAGGAACGCTCCACTGGGTTGGCTTCGTCAACGTGGTAGATATACGCCGAGCAATGGTGGCGGGCATCAGGGAAGCGTTCGCGCGCGGCGTCGATAAACGCACGCGCCTCACTCTCACAGGTCACTCGATCCACGAGCGTGATAAAGCGCGAGTGCTTAATCTCGATCTCATTTTCAATCTCGCCCGGAACGGGCCGTTCATAGCTGGTCAACACTGCGTGTCAGTCTACCTATGCCACCAGAAAGTCATATTCGGCAGTGCCTGGATGCAGCTGTTGGACGTGAATCTTGGAACTTTCCATGCGCTCAAGCAGTCCGTTCAGGTCCTCTGCACGCCCCAGCTCAAGTCCCACCAAGGCAGCCCCAGTCTCACGATTGTTTCGCTTCAAGTACTCAAACAGCGTGATGTCATCATCCGGGCCCAAAATATCCTGCAGGAAATGTCGCAGCTGGCCTGGTTCCTGCGGGAAATTAACCAAGAAGTAGTGCTTCAAGCCGCGATGCACCAGCGAGCGCTCCATGATTTCGGCATAGCGCAAGACGTCATTGTTACCGCCGGATATCACGCACACCACCACGCTGCCTGGCGCTAACTCCAGCTCGCGCAGACCTGCCACCGAAAGCGCGCCGGCGGGCTCGGCAATGATGCCCTCGTTCTGATACAACCCCAGCAGCTCGGTGCACACAGCGCCTTCAGAAACGCTGTCCCAGCGCACGCGCTGCCTATTTGCCTGCAGGATCTGAAAAGGCAACACCCCTACTCGTTTAACTGCAGCGCCGTCGACGAAGGGATCAACGCTTTCCAAGGTCACCGGCTCGCCTGCCGCGAATGCCGCGCTAAGCGACGCCGCGCCCTGCGGCTCAATTCCCACCACCTGGGTGCGCGGGGACATGTCTGCAAGATAAGAGGTAATTCCGGAGATCAGCCCTCCCCCGCCGACGGGAACCACCATGGTATCCAGGGACTTGCCCTGTGCTGACAGTTGCGCAAGCACCTCGGCAGCGACGGTGCCTTGCCCCGTAACGGTGTCACGCGCGTCGAAGGGCTCGATGAAAATGGCGCCGTGCTCGGCGGCGTCGGCATGCGCGGCTGCGGCGGCCTCATCGAACGTGGAACCGGTGACCACCAGCTCCACCATGTCTGCCCCATGTACCTTAATGCGGTCGCGTTTTTGCTTCGGAGTAGGTTCTGGGACGAAGATTTTTCCTCGAATGCCCATCGAACGGCAAGCATAAGCTACGCCTTGCGCATGGTTTCCGGCCGAAGCTGTCACGATGCCGAGACGGCGCTGCTCCGCCGAAAGGTTTGAGATGCCATACAGCGCGCCGCGGATTTTATAAGAGCGCACGTCTTGCAGGTCTTCGCGCTTGAGATAAACTTCAGCGCCTATTTCTTGGGAAAGGCGCGGGCAATAGTGCAGGGGTGTGGGAGAAATTTCCGAGCTAATTCTCGCCTGTGCCATCTGAATATCGGAGGCATGGATGGGTGAATAAGCAGCGGAAGTTTCAGTCATGCGCCAAGTTTAGCGTGTCCGCTACCCCGCGGGATGCGATTATCTAATAATCGACCGGTTTATGGGAAGTTCACTCAGAACTTTCTGGAGAGTTAGCTGAAGTTAGCATGCGGATAACTTTCTCCAGCGAAGGTATTCGATGGTTTTCGCTGCGTTTTCTCGCACGAATTATCTCTCTTTCCTACTCTCTTCCTACTTTCTTCAAGGAATTCACAACTTATGTCTCAAGCTCCCCGTTTTTCTCTCCGCCGGCGCGCCACCGCAATGTGTGCGGCCCTTGTGACCAGTTTTTCGCTGGTTAGCCCCGCGCATGGCGCCATCGTGGCGAAACCGGTAGAAGAATCTGCCGCCGACGCCGGAATCAAACTCACCCCGCTGGGCACCTACGAGTCCGGGGTGCATGGCGAATCGGCCGCGGAAATCGTGGCCTTCCACGCCGCTTCCCAGCGCATCCTGACCATCAACGCGGTATCGGGTGAGGTCGATATCCTGGATGCTTCCGACGCCGCGCACCCGCGCAAGGTTTCTACCGTCTCCGCTGGCGGCGACAAGGAAATCAACTCCGTCGCCGTCCGCCCTGATGGCCTTGCCGTCGCAGCTGTTCAGCAACAAGACAAGACCGAGCAGGGCGAGGCTCTCTTCTTTGACGTCAACTCGGGCGAGGAGTTGGGGCGTATCACCGTCGGAGCACTGCCGGATAACGTACACATCACTGCTGATGGCGCTTACGCTCTGCTTGCCAATGAGGGCGAGCCTTCTAACGAGCTCAACGCAGCTGGCGATGACTACCTAAGCGATCCGGAGGGTTCCATCTCCGTCATCGCGCTGCCGCAGGATGTCGCAGCGCCGACGCAGGCAGATGCTCGCATCGCTGATTTCCGAGCTTTTGATAACACCCCGCTTCCCGCAGGCGTACGGGTGTTTGGCCCGGAGGCACACGATCCTAAGCCTTCCATCGACTTCGAGCCGGAGTACATCACCTCCGCCGAGGGCAAGGCCTACGTGAGCCTGCAGGAAGCAAATGCCATTGCGGTCGTTGATATCGAATCAGCAAGCGTGGAAAAAATTCTGCCTGCCCACATCGCTGACCACTCCCAAGTAGCCCTCGATACCTCCAACAAAGATGACGCCGCTGAGCTGCGCACCCTGGGGGTTAAGGGCTTGTCGATGCCGGATTCTATCGGCGCTTTCCAAACCAACGGTCAAACCTATTTCGCCACCGCAAACGAGGGCGACGCCCGCGAGTGGGGCATCGATGAGAAAGATGGCGGCACGGGTGTCTACTCCGAGGAGGCCAAGCTGAAGGACCTCATTGAGGCAGGAAAGGTATGTGAGGGCGCGCTTGGCGACGCCAACCTCGACGAGCTTGCCAGCAAGAAAGTCGCCGGCAACCTGAAGGTCACCACGGCTTCCGGCTGGAATGCGGACAAAGAATGCTTCGATACGGTCTATAGCTTTGGCAGCCGTTCCTTTTCTATCTACGACGCCGCCGGCAATGTTGTATTCGATTCTGGCTCCGAGTTCGAGAAAATCAGCGCCAAACTGCATGCCGAAGGCGTCTTAAACCACAACGCCGACAATGAGTCTGCGGAGTTTGATGATCGCTCTGACAATAAGGGCCCGGAACCAGAGGCACTTGCTGTTGGCAAGGTTGACGACAGGACCTACGTATTCATCGGCGCCGAGCGCCTCGGCGGCATCTTTGTCTACGACGTCACCGACCCCACAAATGCTAAGTTCACCACCTACGTCAACAACCGTGACTTCAGCACCGATGAATTTTCCCAGGCCGGCGACCTAGGCCCTGAGGGCTTTGCGTTCGTGGACAAGAAGGACTCCCCAACCGGGCGTTACATGCTCATCGTCGGCAACGAGGTCTCCGGCACGACCACCACCTACGACATCGAAGACCTCACCTCGGCAGACGATCCCGCGCGCGCCTCTTCCGGGGCTTCATCGCAAGGTTCTTCCCTGAGCTCGACCGGAAGCTCCGCGCATGGCTCCTCCGTGGGCGCGGCGCTGAGCATCTTCGCTTTGATCGCAGCGGTGGTCGGTGTGGCCTTCACACCGGGCCTACGTGACCAGATTCTCGGCTTCCTGCCTGGACATCTGCGCTCTGAACTGGAAAAATTCTTCTAGTAAAATTTTAGGCTCTTGATTCGCGCGAGCTTGCTACGGTAGATGAGTTATTAATTGCCTTCACTGGCTCCCGCGCCACACTCTAAGGAGAACTAATTCTCATGCGTCTTTCCACCACCATGGTCGCAGCTTGCGCCACCGGTCTCGCTCTCATCACCCCTGTCGCCGCAAACGCCGCTCCAGCTGCTCCCACGCCAGAACTGTCCGCTGAATGCCAGGCCCAGGTAGATAAGGCTGTTCAGGACCACAAGGATGCTGTTGAGGCCGGCACCGCGGGTTCTTCTTTCATGGGCCCACAGGAGCTGCTCAAGGGAATCCTCAGCGGCTACGGTTCCTCCGGCATGCCGGCAACCCCGCCATGCGTTGCTGCAGAAAAGGACGCCGCCGCTAAGGCCAAGGAAGAGGAAAATTGGTCAAAGATGCCGGAGTGGGCACAGTCCGCTCGCCCATCTGAGGAGACCAAGGAAGTCTTCGCTTGGGTCTCCATCGCCCTGACCGGCGTCGCTACGGTTGTCCAGGTCCTCGCAATGGTTGCTAAGGCTAACCCGGCCATCCTCGAGCCGGTCAAGCAGATGCTGCGCAACGCAGGCGTCAAGTTCTAAAACCTTAAAGAAGCGGCACGCGCTCCTCACTTTCGCGGGGTAGGGCGCGTGCCGCTTTTCGTATGTGGAAGACCTATTCAGAAGGACTAGAACAGTTCGCGGGTGGCGAGCTCGGCGCCATCGACAAGCGCTTGTAGCTTTGCCCACGCAATCTGATAGTGCAGACGCCCACCCAGGCCGCAGTCAGTCGAGGCCACGACGTTTTCCGGGCCTACCAGCTCGGCAAACTTGATGATGCGATCGGCCACGAGCTGCGGGTGCTCCACCGCATTGGTGGAATGCGAAACCACGCCCGGGTAGATGACGGTTCCCTCCGGCAGCTTGTGGTCCTGCCACACGCGCCACTCGTGGGCATGGCGCGGCGAAGCGCCCTCGAAGGAGAAACCACCGACCTTGGCCTGCAGAATCTCTTCGATGATGTCACCGAACGGGATGTCGGTGACATGCGGTCCATGCCACGATCCCCAGCAGATGTGCAAGCGGGTCTGCTCGCGCGGGATGTCCTTGATGGACTCGTTGAGCACCGCGATGCGCTCATGCAGGAAAGCCTGGAAGTCAGCCACTGACGGCTCCGGCACCACGCTATCCCAGGCCTCTGCCAGGTCAGGGGCATCGAACTGAACAGTCAGACCAGCATCGGTGATGGCCTTGTACTCCGCTTTCAGGGCCTCACCGCAGGCGCGGACCAGGTCGATGTCTTCCTCATAGAACTTGTTGGGAAGGCGCGCCGCCGAGCCCGGCGACAATGCCGCCACGAAGCCGTTGCTGGCCCCTGCCTTGCTCATCGCCTGCTTCAGCAAAGAAACATCCGCATCCACCTGGTCATGGCCAATGTAGGTCACGGGACCGGTGAACTCTGGGTTCGCCACCTTCTTGCGACCGGTAAAAATGCCCGAGTCAGGGTCGTTATAGGCCTCCGCGAAAAGCGCTCGGTCACGGCGATCCTTCATCGAAGAAAGGCGAATCTTACCTGGCGCTTTACGACGTCGTCTACCGAGCGCTCCAGGATCTCGTGAAAGGCTTCGTCGCTAATTTCTCCGGCAGAACGCTGAAGGTTAGCCTCCAGCAGTTCCTCCGTACGCGGCAGCGAACCCACGTGGGTAGTGCGAATCTTGTTGACCATAAGTGCGTGTACCTCCGATTTTTCACTTCTAGACTGTGCTGTCTAGATTAACCGAAGGCTCCACGCGCGTTAAGGCTTTTGGCGCTTTAGATTCACCTGCTAAGTTCACCCATTAAAGTCACGCGGCCGTCTAGCCCAGAATTCCGGCACCCATCGTGGCCTTCAAGTCACCCATCAGGTTGCCCGAACGCTCCACGCGCAGGTGTTCGCCAAGGACCATCATGGTGGACTCCGCGCCGTCGACAAGCGTTAAGTACACATCCGACTCGCCCTTGTTGTTGACCAGCACCTGCTTGAGCTTGGCGATGTTTTCCATCGTGCACTGATCCGTGCGCATGGTAAGGCGCAGCGGCAGGCCCGCTCCCCCACCTGGCCCCAAATCCGGCACCCGGATATCGGAGCAGAACAGGGACATACGCTCGTCACGAATTTTGACCTGTACTTTGGCCAAAATGATGTTGTCTTCCGCAATCTGCGGGGCCACCAGCGAATAGACCTGGTTGAATACCAGAATATCCACCTGCGCGCCGTTGTGGTCTTCCATATTCACGATCGCCCACGGAGAGCCATCACGCTTGGAAAAGCGCCTGTCAACGCCCGAGATGATGCCGCCGATGACCAGCTCCTGGCCGTTTTGAACCTCGCCGGAGAGAATCTTCGGCAGTGGCGTATCCGTCTGCGACTCAAGTGCTTCCTCGAAACCGTCCAGCGGATGGCCGGAGACGTAAAGACCCAGCATCTCTCGCTCCAGGGCGAGCTCATGCTTGCGCTCCCAGTTGTCGTCCGGGATATCAATGGCGAAGGCAGAAGCCACTTCAGATTGCTCATCGCCGCCGAAGCCAGCAAAAAGGTCGAACTGCCCCTTGTCCGCTGCCTTCTTCGTGGTCTGCACGGCATCGACTGCATCCTCGTGGATGAGCATCAAGCCCTTGCGCGGGTGCTCCATGGAATCGAAGGCGCCGGCCTTGATGAGCGATTCCGTCACGCGCTTGGTGCAAGCGGTCAGCTCAATCTTGTCGAGGTAATCCGAAAAAGAGGTATATGCGCCCTTTTCCTTGCGGGTCTTGACGATGGACTCCACCACTTCCGAGCCGACGTTACGGATAGCGCCCATGCCGAAGCGAATATCCTCACCGACCGCCTGGAAGTTCTCCACAGACTCGTTGACGTCGGGCGAAAGCACCTTGATGCCAAGGTGGCGGCAATCGGAAAGATAGATAGCGGACTTATCTTTCTTATCGCCCACCGAGGTCAGCAGCGCTGCCATGTACTCCGGCGCGTAGTAGGCCTTGAGATACGCGGTCCAGAAGGAAACCAGGCCGTAGCCTGCGGCGTGGGACTTGTTAAACGCGTAGGAAGCGAAGGGCTCAATCGTGCCCCACAGCGCATCCATGGCGTCCTTGGAGTAGCCGTTTTCCTGCATGCCGCCCCAGAACTTGTCGTACTGCTGGGCCAGGACTTCTGGCTTCTTCTTACCCATGGCCTTGCGGAAGCCATCTGCCTCACCAGCGGTGTAATTGGCTACCTTCTGGGAGATACGCATGATCTGCTCCTGGTAGACGATAAGACCATAGGTCTCATCGAGGATCTCACGCAGCGGCTCCTCCAGCTCGGGGTGAATCGGCGTGATTTCCTTGCGGCCGTTCTTGCGGTCCGCATAGTCCCAGTGTGCGTTAACGCCCATCGGGCCCGGGCGGTATAGCGCCAGCGACGCGACGATGTCTTTAAAGCCCGTCGGTTTCATGCGCTTAAGCAGCTCCTGCATGCCGCCGGAGTCCAGCTGGAACACGCCCAGGGTCTCGCCGCGGGAAAGCAGCTCGTATACCTTTGACACGTTAGGGTCGTCGGCGTGGATTTCCTCCAGTTGGATTTCCTCGCCGCGGTTTTTCTTGATGTTTTCTAGGCAATCGCCGATGACTGTGAGGTTTCGCAGTCCCAGGAAGTCCATCTTCAGCAGGCCAATGGCCTCGCATGCCGGGTAATCCCAGCCGGTAATATACGCGCCGTCGGCAGGCCTTTGCCACATCGGAATGTGGTCCATCAGGCGCACGGACGCCATAATCACCGCACAAGCGTGCACACCGGCCTGGCGGACGACGCCCTCGAGACCACGCGCGGTCTCATAAATCTTCTTGACGTCCGGGTCCGTCTCAATCATCTGCCGGACCTCGGTGGCCTCTGAGTAGCGCTCGTGCTCCGGGTCCATGATGCCCGATAGCGGAATGTCCTTCGCCATGATGGCAGGCGGCAGCGCGCCGTTGATGCGGTCAGCCATCTGGAAGCCTGGCTGGCCAAAGTGCACTTTCGCGGAGTCCTTGATGGCCTGCTTGGTCTTCACGGTGCCGAAGGTAATCACCTGCGCGACCTTGTCCTCGCCCCAACGATCGGCGGCGTACTGAATCATCTCGCCACGGCGGCGGTCGTCGAAGTCGATATCAATATCCGGTGCGGATGGACGCTCCGGGTTGAGGAATCGCTCGAAGAGGAGGTCGTGCTCAATTGGGTCAATATTCGTGATGGTAAGCGCGTAAGCCACCAGCGCACCTGCCGCGGAACCACGCCCCGGCCCCACGCGAATGCCCACGGATCGCGCATGCTTGATGAGCTCGGCCACGATGAGGAAGTAGGAAGGATAACCCTTCATATCGATGACGCTGATTTCATACTCAGCGCGCTTCACGTACTCCTCCGGCACCTCCTTGCCCGGGAAGCGATCCTGCAGGCCCTCCATCACCTCGTGGGTCAGCCAGGAAGTTGGCGTGTGACCTTCCGGCACGTCCGCAATCGGCATGCGGTCGTGGGTATGCTCCTCCCAAATCTCGCCGTAGTCCTGTACGCGTTCGGCGATCCACAGGGTGTTATCGCAGCCGTCTGGAATCATGTCATCCCAGATCTCACGCATCTGCGCTGCGGATTTGATGTAGTAACCGGTGCCGTCAAACTTGAAGCGATCCGGGTCCATGAAGGTCTTGCCGGTCTGCACACACAGCATTGCCTCATGCGAGGGCGCCTGGCTTTCCAGCACGTAGTGGCAGTCATTGGTAACAAGCGGCGGCAAGTCCAGTTTGCGGCCGATTTCCAACAGGCCGTCACGCGTGCGCTTCTCGATGTCGAGCCCGTGGTCCATGAGCTCCAAGAAGAAGTTGTCCTTGCCATAGATGTCCTGCCACATCGCCGCAGCCTCCAGCGCCTCGTCGAACTGCCCTAAGCGCAGGCGAGTCTGGACGTCGCCAGACGGGCAGCCGGTGGTGGCGATGATGCCTTCTGCATGCTCTGCGATGAGCTCGGCATCCATACGCGGCCACTTACCCAATTGGCCCTCATAAGAAGCCAGCGAGGAAAGCTTGAACAGGTTTTTCAGGCCCGTCGCGTTTTCCGCCAGCATGGTTTGGTGCAGGTAAGCACCCGATGCGGAGACGTCGTCGCGCTTTTGATCAGGAGTGCCCCACAGCACGCGCTTTTTGTTAAAGCGGGACTCCGGCGCCATGTAGGCCTCAATGCCGATGATGGGTTTCACACCCGCGCTGGTCATCCTCTTATAGAAAGCGTTAGAGCCATACATATTGCCGTGGTCGGTCATGCCCACGGCCGGCATCTCCTGGCGCACCACCTCATCGGCGAGCATGTCCACCTTGGCCATGCCGTCCAACATCGAGAACTCGGTGTGATTGTGAAGGTGAACAAAGGAGGAGTTTTTCGCCATGCGGGTTAGTTTAGCGGGCGCGTCAAACCCCGACGCCGCGCCGAAAATACTGACAAGAATTCTTCGCAGTTTCGGCTGCCAACGAGTACATTATTTCCCGATGATTTACACCATTGCTGCCTATCTCATGTGGGGCTTCTTCCCCGCTTTCTTCCCGCTTTTGCTGCCAGCGAGCCCGCTGGAGATTCTGGCGCACCGCATCGTGTGGACTGCCGTGCTGGTTACCGGTTTCCTTTTCCTCACCGGCGGTTGGCGCGAGTTACGGGCGTTTAGCGCACGCACGTGGGGATGGATGCTCGCGTGTGGTGTGGCCATTACGGTCAACTGGGGCACTTACGTCATTGCGATTAACTCCGGGCATGTTGCCGACGCCGCGCTGGGCTACTTCATCAACCCGCTTGTTTCGGTGGCGCTCGGCATCATCTTCTTGAAGGAAACGCTCAACAAGGCGCAGGCGGCATCGGTTGGAGTGGCCTTCATCGCCGTTATCTGGCTGACGTTTATGACCGGCCAGGCACCGTATATCTCCCTGGCTTTGGCGTTTAGCTTTGGCATCTACGGCCTTATGAAAAAGCGCATCCACGTCTCCTCTACTGGTTCGGTGGCGGCGGAGACCATCGCGATGCTGCCGGTGGCAATCGGCTACCTGGTCTGGCTAACCTTCCAAGGCCAATCCACATTCGCCAGCGAAGGCCCCAGCCACATTGTGCTTCTGATTGCCTCCGGCCTGATCACCGCTTTGCCGCTGCTGTGCTTTGCCAAGGGCGCCAAACAGCTACCGCTGGCCACAGTGGGCATGCTGCAGTACATGACCCCTATCATGCAGATGCTCTGGGCACTGTTTGTCAATCACGAGCACATGTCCACCGCCCGCTGGATTGGCTTTGGCATCATCTGGGTGGCGGTTATCATCTACCTCGCGGATCTGGTCCGCACGCGCCGCGCTTCCCGACGCCGCGCCCGCTAACGCATCTCTTTCCGCGCTGCCTTTGCTCGGCGGCGCCTTTCTTTTTCTTCCCGCGCATCAAGCGCCCAGCGCGGCATCTGAAAAATCATAAACAAGCAATAGACGGCCACGAAGGCACAGATGCCAATCGAAAGCGGCTCACCGGAAGTAAAAAACAGAAACACCAGCCCAATAAGACAGAACACCAGCCCCGCCCACACGGCAATGTAGGCAAAGCGGTAGTTCGGCATCCAGGCGCTGGTATCGGCAAAAATGCGCATCTTTATCCTCTTCTGTGTTCCTTCTTCCGGTTCTTTTGCGAGCCCTTTCGCGAGAGCCCGTGCTTGAGCATGCACTAGTACTGCAAGGAATTTAGGGGCCGGACGCCAAAGCTGCCCCAGGCGGCGTCGGCAGGCGCGGGTTCTACTGCAGCAACCAACTCGTTGCCGGCAATCTCGCGCAGGCTATCGCCATCAGCCCAGACGATGACCGCATCCACCTTCGACGGCACATTCGCTTGGCCTACTCCCGCATAGGAATCGCGCAGGCGCTTTATCTCCGTATCGATAACGCCAGCGCGGTCTGCTCCTGCAGTAGGCTCCGGCACTGCCAAAGGTGCCGCCATCCCTAAGATGATGGCGCTCATGCGCGGGGCCGGCTGCGCCAGAGCGGCGACCTGCTGCGAGTTCAATGACTCGTCAAAGCTGACCAACGCATATGACGGTTCATCGGCAGCAGCAAGCGCATCTGCCGCCCGCGCTATGTATTCCTCCCGCGACTCATTATCGGGGCCTAGCTGATCCCCCTGCAGAGCCACCGTCGACTTGGTACCGAAAAGCCCAAAGCACAGCAGGATGAATAGAACAAACATTACTGCCATAACGCCCGCTGCTATCCGACGCCGCCGATAAATCTCCGGTGGATGCCTCATCCGCGTAGTTCCTCCAGCGCAAAGCGCAGATCATCCGGATACGGCGCCGACACCTCGAAGTACTTGCCCGTTCCCGGGTGGGCAAAGCCCAACGTCACCGCATGCAGCCACTGCCTAACCAGCCGCAGGCGCTTGGCCAGGTTCGGATCGCAGCCATACATGGGATCGCCCACGCAGGGATGCCCCGTTGCCGCCATGTGCACGCGAATCTGGTGGGTGCGCCCAGTTTCTAGGTGTACCTCGAGCAGGCTGGCCTCGCGAAAGGCTTCAAGTAGCTTGTAGTGGGTCACGGCGTGCTTGCCATCGTCTACCACCGCAAACTTCCAGCCGGAGGAGGGATGGCGGCCAATCGGCGCATCGATGGTTCCCACAATCGGGTCCGGGAGGCCCTGGACCACCGCGTGATAGGTCTTGGTCACGGTGCGTTCTTTAAACGCTGCCTTCAGCTGCGAATAGGCGCGCTCACTTGCGGCCACCACCATCACGCCCGAGGTGCCGACGTCAAGGCGGTGGACGATGCCCTTGCGTTCGGTAGGCCCCGCGTCGGCAAGCTGGTAGCCCGCCGCGCGCAAACCGCCGATGACCGTGGGGCCTTCCCAGCCCAGCGTCGGATGCGCTGCCACGCCCACCGGCTTGTGCACGCAGATGACATCGTCATCGGCATAGAGCACATCCATGCCCTCGACGAGTTCTTCCTTCGGAATCAGCGGCTCCTCCGGCGCGGGCATCATGACGTCAATCCAGCCGCCTGCCTCCAAGCGGTCGGACTTGGCTACCGCAGCACCGTCCATCTCGACGTCGCCAGCCATGCACAAATCCGCAGCCTTTGCCCGGGAGATACCGATGAGCTTGGCCAAGGCGGCGTCGGCACGCATGCCCTCGAGGCCTTCTGGAATCGGAAGTCTACGACTCTCGCGCATCGCCACCTGCCTTTTCTGCTTGCTTCTTTGTATCTTCCAGCAACATCGCCACAATGAATACCACTACGCCGCAGGTAATCGAGGCATCCGCCAGATTAAATACTGCGAACCGTCCCACGGAGATGTAATCCACTACATGACCAAACCAAAAGCCCGGCTCGCGGAAGAGTCGGTCGATGAGGTTACCCAGCGCGCCGCCGGCGATCATGGCTAAGCTCACGGCCTGCCATTTGTCCTTCATCCGCGGCGCCGCGATAGCCACGCCCACGACGAATGCCAGCTGAATGGTGGTAAACAGCCAAGTACTGCCCTCGCCGCCCATAGAAAAGGCCGCGCCGGGGTTAAACAGAAGGTAGAAGCGGAACCATCCGCCGATAATATTCATCGGCTCCCCCTCAGTGAGGATGGACAGCATTATTTGCTTTACTGCTTGGTCAATGACGGCCACCGCGGTAACTACCGCGGCCATCAGCCCAACGAAACTCCTTCTTTTTTGACTCACCCAAGTCATTCTAAACACCCGCTTCCGGTAATTTGGAATGCTGTGTTCCGTGTTAAAGCTTTAGCCACCGTTTCTGTCCTCGCGCTCGCCGCCTCACCGCTTAGCGCCTGCTCCTATGAAAAGCCTGCGCCAACCGTTGAGCAGCCGGTGGGCCTGCCAATCGACGCCCCGCGTATCACCGTCGAATCCGCAGGCAGCGGAGAAAAGCGGGTGCTTTCCTACCACGACATCGATGCCGAGCAGAAAGTCACCTATTCCGTAACCGAGGGCTTTAGCCAGGACCTGATGAAGTCAACAGCTGCCAAGGACTTCAATGCCTCCAAGATTAAGGCGGCCACCACGACGCTGCCGCTAGAGGCCAGCGTCGATGAGGCTACCGAGAACGTCGAGGGCCAGCTGCCTGCTACCCGCAACGTTTTTGCCACCAGCGGCACGCCGGAATACTCCGGGGATGCTGATGCTTCCTCCGGCGAGGGATTCCAGTTTGGCTGGCGTGCCGAGGACTCGGGCCAGATGTCTTCGCTGCGCTTGGCCGCGCCGCAAGACGGCACCGACGAGGCCCGCGGCATTACTGAACAGGCCATCATGAAGCTGACTTCCCTACCTGTAGTCTTCCCGGACGAGGAAATCGGCAAGGGCGCAAAGTGGTCAGTGGAATCCCGCGTGGCCGGCGAGTCCACTTTGCTGCAAACCGCAACTTATACGCTGGATGAGCAGGACGGCGACGTCGTCAAGCTCAGTGTTTCTGTAAAGCAGCGCCCATCCCTGGGCGCGCTGTCTTTCGAAGGGCAAGCCGCGGGCACGGAGCTGGCTGATAAAGAGCTCAAGGTCATGGACTCCACAACCGATTCCTCTGGCCAGCTGACCGTGGACCTATCGCAGCCGCTGCCAACCGACGGCGAGGTGGCCATCGACACCAAAATCACCTACGGCGCCGACTCCTCCGACCTGCGCGTGGTGCAGTCCACCACCACAGATCTGAAGTTCTCCCCAGCTAAGTAGTTCCCGGCTTCGAGTTTTAGCTCTTCTTTTCTAGCGCTTGTTACTGCGCCGGCTGCTCGGCTGGCGCACCTTCTGCCGGCTGCTCGGCGGGTTGTTCTGCCGGAGCGCCCTCTGTTGGCTGCTCGGCCGGAGCGTTTTCTGCCGGCGCACCTGCAGCGCCGCCTGCGGTATCCGCGCACATCGGCGGGACTTGCTCTGGCGGCACGATGTTGGAAACCAAGATGCAGGCCCAGTTCTTCGACAGCTTCCAGTCGCCGTTTTCGAAGACAAACTCAACCTGGTCTGCGGTCTGGCCCTGGCCATCCGGGGTAGAGAAGTTAACGGTAGCCAGCGCGGATTCTGGGCTGTAGCCCGGCAGCACTGGGTCGACGACCTCAAAAACTGCGCCGGACTCTGCCTGGGAGGCTGCCATGACGTCGAAAAGCTCTGGCGCCTCCTCGGAGCCTTGCACGGTCTTGGTCTTTTCCTCGACCGGCACGTTCGGGTCGGTGGCCTTGGTCAGGATGGCGTTGAGGGCAGCTGCATCCGGAATCTCAGTGGAGGCAATTGAGGTCTCCTCTGCACTCGAGGACTTCTCAGCAGATGATGGTTTAGCCTTGTCAGCTTCATCGGAAGAAGAGCAGGCAGCCAAAGCGGTAGCAGCACTAACGGCCATGAGAGCGGCCCCGAGCTTGGTGAACTTCACTTTTTCTCCTCACGTTGGGTGGCGCGACTTCGCATCTTAGCGCACGATAATTGTCGCTTTTCTTCACACCACATTACCCACGCCACTTCCATTTCCGTGCGCCCCGCGCCCACCAACACCATCTTTTTCGCTACTAATACCCCGCCGCTAATCGCTAGGGTGGAGTCCATGACTATCGCGCTTATCGCCACCGGCGGCACCATCGCCTGCACCGCGGCCGCGGACGGCTCGCTCATTCCAACAGTCACCGGCCAGGAACTGGCCCGTAGCCTTTCGGCAGACATTGAAGTCATCGAATTCCGCCAACTCGACTCCAGCTCCATCACCTTGGCGGATCTCGATGAGCTGCTCGGCACCGTCCACGTGCAACTCACCCGCACCGACATCGACGGCATCCTCATCACCCATGGCACGGATTCCATGGAAGAAACCGCCATGGCGCTTTCCATTTTTGATCCGGGCACAAAGCCCGTTGTTCTCACAGGCGCGCAGCGGTCTTTCGATCATCCCGGAGGCGACGGTCCGCGCAACCTCCACGACAGCCTGCACCTCATCGAGCAAGGAACCCCCGGTGTTTATATCCAGTTCGGAGGCATGACCATCCCGGCGCGCGGGGCACGCAAGAACCACACCTTTCATCTCAACGGCTTTGAATCGATGCCCGTTGGCGAATCCAATCTCTTTCCCCTACCGCTTGCCCCACTCGCACCACACCCGGTTGCCATCCTTGCCGCGTACCCCGGCGCTGACGCCACGCTTGTCGACGCCGCCATTCCCCACTTTTCGGGCCTCGTCATCGAGGCGCTCGGTTCCGGAAACATGGGCGAAGGTATGGGCGAAGGCGTAGCGCGCGCACTCGAAGCAGGCCTTCCCGTTGCCATCAGCACCCGCGTGCCCTACGGCACTACTTCCCTCGCCTACGGCGGCTCCGGTGGTGGTGCAACGCTTGCCGATAAAGGCGCGGTTAGTGCTGGCGCTTTCCGCCCCGGTCAAGCGCGAATCCTTCTCGCCGCCGCCCTCGCCACCGGCACTCCCGTCTCCGAAGTTTTCGCCGCCAAAGCAGCGCCGAAACAATACTCGCGCTAGCTTTACACAGCGCCTGACTCAGTGCCTGGTTCAGCATCCGGATCAGCGTCCTGCGCAAACCACTCCGGCCATACCAAAGAATCAAGTGGGTCCCCGGGCATTAGATCCGGATCATCAGCAGCAAAGGATTTGGTGCGGCCGGGGCCTGTCGCACGCGTTTCAAACCGCACGCTGACCACACCGTGACCGGCGCCCTGAATCCAGCCGTGGCCATAATCGGGATGATAAACGTCTTGCGTTGCCCGCCACGTGCTATCGGGTTCGTCCTCGATGCTTACTTCCACGCGCCCCTCATCAAGTGCGTTGTCCGAAACTCCGGCCTCGTAGTCATCGTCCGCTTTACTCGGCGGGCGCACCACCACGCGGTCCAGCTCAGGAAAGAGTACGTCTTGGCGCGCGGCCTCCAAGCCCGAATAGCTCACGCCCACCAAACGAATCGGACCAAGCTCATCGGGATAGCGCGCGAGCTTGAATGCCGTTGCTTTTAAGGTTTCCACATCATCCGTGGCATAAGGAAGCGTGGCCGAGCGCGATTCGATGTGGAAATCTGCCATCCGCAGTTTGACGGAGACGGTGCGGGCACCGCGGCCGTCGCGAAGCAAGCGCCGATGCGCGCCCTCCGCCGCCCTCACAATCGCAGCGTCTACCTCCGCTACCGTGAGCAAATCCTTAGGATAGGTATGCTCCGTGGAAATCTGCTTGGCCACTGCGCGCGGGGCCACCGCCCTGTCGTCGATGCCTTGAGCGAGCTTCCACAAACCCACACCAATCGTCGCGCCTAAAGAAATCTCCACTTCTTTTTGCGACATCGCCGCCAGCTGCCCGATGGTCTCCACACCGATAGCCGCGAGCTTCGTCCTCGTTACAGGCCCTACGCCCCACAGCTTTCCCACCGGCATGGGGTGGAGAATCTCCAACTGTTTTTCTGCTGGAATCACAAACGTGCCGTCCGGCTTCGCCTCCCCAGAACCAATCTTGGCAAATTGCTTACCCGAACCCGCCCCAATCGAACTCGGCAGGCCAGTCTCCGCACGAATCAGCTCCCGCAGGTTATCTGCCCATTCTTTTACTTCTTCTGGGCTCGCGCCGATCAAAGCTTCAGGCTCCATAAAGGCCTCATCAACGGAAAGCTGCTCTATAACTCCCACGTGTTCCGCGAGAATCTTAAACACTCTTTTCGACGCCGCCGAGTACACCACGTGCCGCGGCTGCACCACCACTCCGCGCAGACCAACCAGCTGCTGGGCGCGGAAAGTGGGCATAGCTGAGTGGGCGCCGAACGCGCGGGCCTCATAGGATGCGCCCGCCACGACGCCGCGCCCGCCGACGCCCGCGACCAACACCGGGCGCCCACGCAAAGTGGGCCGGGTCAGCTGCTCGACGGACGCGAAAAAAGCGTCCATGTCGATGTGTAAAACCCAGCGTTGCATGCGCCCCATTTTAGAACATGCGTCCTAAATGTCATGCACTGCCCAGCTTTCTAGCATGGAAAACACGCGAAAAGTCTCGCAGATCTCATAAAGCACGAAGGTGATCACCGCCTCACGAATAGCACGATTTTTTAGACAACGCCCGTGGCTTGTATGCAAGATGAATGCATGTCAAATGCAAGCACACCAGCCGCCGAGCGCGCCTATGAATGGGTCAAGCGTGCAATCATCGAAGGTGACATTGCCGAATCCGAGATGCTCTCCGAGGCAGTCATCGCCTCAGAGCTCGGGATGAGCAGGACTCCCATGCGCGAGGCCTTCCTCCGCTTGGAAGTTGAGGGCTTTTTGAAGCTCTATCCCAAACGCGGCGCGCTAGTGGTCCCGATCAGCCCGCGCGAGATTCGCGAGGTCTACGAGGCGCGCCTGCTTGTCGACGCCCACTCCGCCCGCCATATCTGCGCCCTCCCCGCCGCAGAGCGCGCCGTCATTGCTGATTGCCTCGATGCGATCATCGCGGAACAAGACGCCGCGCTCAACGCCGGTGATCTGCGCACATACGCCCACCTCGATGCGCGTTTCCACCAGACCATCATGGACAACGGCGGAAATAGCCTGCTTGCCCATCTCGGTCACACACTGCGCGAGCGTCAGCAGCGCTTCACAGCCACGGCAATTGGCCGCAATGTGGAGCGAGCGCGTGGCTTCGTCGCCCAGCACCGCCTGCTTGCCGAAGCCCTCCGCCACGGCAACTACTCCACCTACCTCACCGAACTCGAAGACCACCTGACTACTTCTAGGAATCAACTGTGAGCACTCAAACCTCAACATCCACATCGTCGCTTTCCCCTGTGCCCGCGACTGAGTCCGCGCCTAGCGCATCGCCGGCGCCGGAGGTGTTGCCTTCGTTTAGGCCTCATTCGTGGTTTCCCGTCGCCGGTTCAATGGTGGCGGTCGCGTGGGGCGGCAACGAGTTCACCCCATTGTTGGTGATGTACCGCGAGACTTCGCACTTTTCGCAGGTGACCGTCAACGGTTTGCTCGCGGCTTATGTCTTAGGAATCGTCCCCGCGTTGCTTGTGGGAGGCCCGCTATCCGACCTCATCGGCCGCAAGCCTACTCTCCTGCCGGCCGCGCCTTTGTCGCTGCTGGGATCTTTCCTGCTGTCCATCGCTCCGCATGAGCCGCTTATCATCGCGCTAGGTCGCGTGCTGTGTGGCATGGCGCTGGGCCTTGTTATGGCGGTGGGTTCCACGTGGATTACCGAGCTTGTCTCCCGGGCTGGAGGGGACCCCGCGGCCGGTGCAAGAAAAGCTTCGCTGTGCCTTACCATCGGATTCTTGGTAGGCGCCGGAATTGCCTCGGTACTGGCGCAATGGGGACCTTGGCCCACGCATTTGGCTTATATCCTGCACATTCTGCTGACTCTCGCGACTGCGGTTTGGCTGACGTATACTCCGGAAACTCGTGAGCCACGCCACGGTACGGTAAAGACCACCATCTTGGAGCTGAAGGTTCGCGAGATGCTCGAAATGCTGCATATCCCGGCCGCCGCTCACAAGCGCTTCCTGCGCGTGGTCGTTCCCGTTGCCCCGTGGGTATTCGGATGTGCCGGTGCCGCCTATGCCTTGCTCCCGCAGTTGCTCGCCACGTCTGCGGGGCAAACGCCCATTGCGTTCTCCGGCCTCATGACCGTCATTACTTTGGGCTGCGGCGTTGGCGTGCAAATGCTCGGACGCCTCATCGATACCCATAAGTCCGCCCGAGCATCCGCGATCGCCATGGCGGTTATTACGCTCGGGGCTTTCGTCGCGGCCTTCGCAGCGCAGACGTTGTCGCTGCCTTTGGGCATCGCCGCTGCCGCCACGATGGGCGCTGGCTACGGCCTCGCCCTTGTCGCAGGACTCTCCGAGGTCCAGCGGATCGCCGGTGAAGAGGAGCTGGCAGGCCTCACCGCCGTGTACTACTCCATCTCCTATACCGGCTTCTTCATCCCTATGGCGTTTAGCGCGCTATCGGCCTACATCGGATTTACGAAGCTTTTCATCATCGGCAGCATTTTGGCCATTTTGTGTCTAATCAACGTCACTATTGCCTGGCGTGCGCACCTGCCCGGCGCACAGCGCTGACTTTGCGCACTGTGGCCTAAATAGTCACCTCCGCATCAAGAAAGGCGAATTCATAGTACCCATGCGCCGCGAGACGATTTACCTTCTCGCGGCTGCCCACAGACAATGCCAAATGATTCCACCCAGCCGAAGCTAGCCGCTTTTCATGGCCTGGTCGCGCCATGATTTCGAAACGGGCACCGTCTTCGAAACTCAGAAAATAGGTCTTTAGCCCTGTACGTACATGGCCATGTGTTCGATTCGCATACCTGCAAATCTACACAGAAAAATACCCAGGTAACTGGCCAAAAAGAAACGTGCCCGGAAGGAGAGACTACCTCCTTCCGGGCATTATTCACTTAAGCTCTGACATCCAGGTGTCTATACGTTCGTGCGCGCGACGGTCGCGGTGACGTCCTTGACCACCTTGTGGCCTTCGAGAGGCTCGGTAACCACATTGAACTCGGTGGCCAGAACCTCAGCCGCAATGTGCTCCGCGTGACGCTGTGCCCATTCTTCCTTCTCGGCCGGAACGGACAGGACAACGCTGATGCGGTCATAGACTTCAAAGTCCTCGGCTTTACGGGCATCCTGCAGGCCGCGGATGACGTCGGCGGCCCAGCCTTCTGCCTCGAGCTCCTCGGTCACCTCGGTGTCCAAGACCACGAGGCCATCGATGCCGTCGATACGCGCCGTCGATGCCGGGTTCGCCGCCTGCAGACGCTCGGTGTACTCATCAGCGCCCAGAACGATATCGCCGTCAACGACAACCTCGTCACCACGGCGCTCGTAATTACCCGCCTTCAGGTTCTTGATTGCGCGCTGGACGTCCTTGCCCAAGCGCGGACCCGCGATCTTTGCATTACAGACAACCTCGAAGGTGCCCACGGAATCGACGTCGTCGGTCAGAATGACATCCTTCACGTTGACCTCATCGCGGATGATGTCCGCAAAGTCAGCGAGCTGCGCGGAATCAGCCATGGCCACGGTCAGCTTCGGCAGCGGCAGGCGGTTACGTAGCTTGTTGGACTTACGCACGCTCGAGGCTGCGGAAGCTACCGCGCGCACTGCATCCATCGCGGAAACCAGCTCCGCATCAGCCGGGTAATCCTCAGCCTTCGGGTAGCTAGCCAAGTGCACGGAGCGCTCGCCGGTCAGGCCGCGGTAGATGACCTCAGCCACGTGTGGCAGCAGCGGAGCCACCACGCGGGTGACAGTCTCCAGCACGGTGTAGAGGGTGTTAAAGGCCTCTGCGTGCTCTTCCTCTCCCGACCAGAAGCGGTCACGCGAGCGACGCACGTACCAGTTGGTCAGCACGTCCGCGAAGTGACGCACCTCCTCCGTCGCCGCAGCGATGTCAGTATTCGCCAACGCCGCATCGGTATGCTCCACCAAGTCATGGGTCTTAGCCAGGATGTAGCGGTCAAGAACATTGCCCGAAGTGACATCAAACTTCGCCTCGCGGCTCGCGTAGAGCTGCAGGAAGGTATACGCATTCCAGATCGGCAAGATGGCCTGGCGCACGCCCTCGCGGATGCCCTGCTCCGTGACGATCAGATTGCCGCCGCGCAGAATCGGGCTGGACATCAAGAACCAGCGCATCGCATCCGAGCCATCGCGGTCAAAGACCTCGTTGACGTTCGGGTAGTTGCCCTTAGACTTCGACATCTTCAGACCATCATTGCCCAAGACGATGCCGTGAGCGACGACCTTGTTATACGCCGGACGGTCAAACAGCGCCGTAGACAGTACGTGCATCACGTAGAACCAACCACGCGTCTGGCCCGAGTACTCCACGATGAAGTCAGACGGCGAATGCGTCTCGAACCACTCTTTGTTCTCAAACGGGTAGTGCTTTTGCGCAAACGGCATCGAACCAGACTCGAACCAGCAATCCAGCACGTCCGGCACACGAACCATCATGGACTTGCCCGTCGGGTCATCCGGGTTCGGGCGGGTCAGCTCATCGATGTATGGGCGGTGCAAGGAGGTAGGACGCACGCCGAAGTCTGCCTCCAGCTCATCCAAAGAACCGTAGACATCAACGCGCGGGTACTCCGGGTTATCGGAAACCCACGCCGGAATCGGTGCACCCCAGTAGCGAGTACGAGAGATGTTCCAATCTCGTGCGCCTTCCAGCCACTTACCGAACTGGCCATCGCGGATATGCTCCGGCAACCACTCGATTTCGTTGTGGTTTAGCTCCACCATGCGGTCACGGAACTCGGTCACCTTCACAAACCACGCCGGCATTGCCTTGTAAATAAGAGGCTCGCCCGAACGCCAAGAGTGCGGGTAGGAGTGCTCAATCGTCACGTGGCGAACCACGCGGCCAGCAGCTTTAAGATCCTTGATGATGTCCTTGTTCGCATCGAAGACCAACTGGCCCTCATACGGCGGAACCTGCGAGGTAAATTCGCCGTCCTCATCTACTGGGATGGCAAGTTCGATGCCGTACTTCTGGCAGGTCAACATATCGTCCTCACCAAAGGCTGGAGCCTGGTGAACCACGCCGGTGCCGTCTTCAGTGGTGACGTAATCTGCAAGGATGACCTGGTAGGCGTTCTCCAGCTCTGGGAAGAATCCGAAGATCGGCTCGTAGGTAAAGCCTTCCAACTGATTGCCCTGGAAAGTTTCGAGGACTTCTACCTCGCCGAGTTCCTTGGCCAACGTCGCCGTCAAAGCCTCGGCCATGATGAACGTGTGGCCCGCGAAGTCGCCATCCGTAGCTTTGAACAGGACATAGTTAACCTCAGGGTGGACCGCCAATGCAGCATTCGACGGCAAAGTCCAAGGTGTCGTGGTCCAGGCGAGGAAGGAGGCGTCGGCAAGCGCAGGATGTGCGGAAAGCGTCTCCGCAGCCGCCGAATCAGCCTTCGCACCAGTAACCGGGAAAGTCACCGTCAGCGTCGGGTCTTGGCGCATCTTATAAGAATCATCCAGGCGAGTTTCCTGGTTAGACAGCGAAGTATGCTCCGCCCAGGAATAAGGCAGCACGCGGAATCCTTGGTAGATAAGGCCCTTATCGTAGAGCTCCTTGAAAGCCCACATAACAGATTCCATGTAGTTGATATCGAGCGTCTTGTAGCCATTCTCGAAATCAACCCAGCGTGCCTGGCGGTTGACGTAGTCTTCCCACTCATCTGCATACTGCATAACGGACTTCTCGCAGTACTCATTGAACTTGGCTAGACCCATGTCCTGAATCTGAGCCTTGTCCGTGATGCCCAGCTGCTTTTCCGCCTCCAACTCAGCCGGCAAGCCGTGGGTATCCCAACCGAAGATACGTGGCACATAATTGCCTGCCATCGTGCGGTAACGAGGGACGATGTCCTTGACGTAGCCGGTCAGGAGGTGACCGTAGTGTGGCAGGCCATTCGCGAAGGGAGGGCCATCATAGAAGATGTACTCAGGACAATCCTTGGTCTGGTCCAAGCTGGCTTTGAAGGTATCGTCTTCCTTCCAGAACTTCTGGACGATTTCCTCCATGTCGGGGAAACGGGTGGAACCACCGGTCATGTCTACCTTGGGGTAGACACCGCCTACGTTTTCGCTCATTAATCTTCCTTCACTCGAGTGCTGGTGCAGGGACGCGCCTTGCGGCTCGCGGTACCACCCTGCTTGGCGCGAAAATGCGCCCGCTTCATTTCGGTGAAGGAGATTTCGGTCCCACCCGCTCGGTTCTACTTTTAAGCTCTGTGGCTTAGGTTCTTCCGAGATGCTCCCCGGTGATGGCCGGATCATTGCATACGTGAGGAAATTATACCCACGGCGTCAACTTTTCACAGGCTGAGGTTCCCGAGTGGTGCAAATGGATATCAATGAGTCGGTTGAGACAAAGTTATCCACAGGTTGAAAATTGCCCCTTGTGCCTTGTCGATAGGGCTTTTTAGGGTGGGTTTATGACTTCACTTCAGACATTCTTAGCGGCAATACGCCCAGGCATGGACATCGTGGCTGGGTGCGCAGGGCTGTCTGAAAAGGCTTTGATTTCGGCTGGCGCGCCGGATAAAACGGCACAGCAATTGCTCGCGCTTTACGACGTCTACTTTGGCCGCACCGCTTTCACCCGCCAGCAACGCGATTCCGTGGCCGCGGCGCAAAGGCTTGGCCATTCCCTGCCCACAATCGAAGTTATCGAACGCTACGCAATGCGCGCGAAGACCCAACGTGCGGCGTGGCAGATGCGCGAGGAACTGTGCAATACCAAGGCCGATACCCTCGCGATGGAGCAGCTAGCGAAGAAAAAGCTGAAGGCGCTCAATAGCGAGCGCGAGCCAGAGCAAGGAGTAAAGCTTTATCGCCGCAAGGATAAGCCATGGACTTTAGCGATCACCGGCCCATCGACTTTAATCGCGGATATGCATGCGGCTATCGACCCTGCTTCTCCCCTGGAGTCTTTGGAGAACCTCTTCTTCCCCGCTGCTAAGGACTCAACAAGGGTGTCTAGCGCAACCGGAGAAAGGCCGCGGGTACATACCAACGTCATCGTACAACTGCCCGCGCTGGCAAAGATCTTGCAGGGCGACGGCGAGGAGATAAGCCTGCAAATGACAAACGGCGCCGTCATGTCCGGCGCGGAATTCGTGAGAAGAGCACTGGACTCGTGCCTTGACTTCGCCACACTCGTGCATCCACATGAGGGGCCAGTGAATCTCTATCGCACGAAGCGCTTTGCCAACCACAAGCAAAGACTGATGGCGGGAGCGGAAAATCCCACCTGTGCTTGGCCAGGTTGTAATCACCCGGCAGATACTAGTCAGGTGCATCACTTAAACGCCTGGTCGCAGGGAGGCCCAACGAACATGGCAAATCTTGCGACTTTGTGTCATTACCACAACGGCGTGAACGAGGACGACCCTAACGCCCCGCCGTTACGCGGTAGGTTAGCCAGGGTCGATGGAAAGGTGCGCTGGCAGCGCGGCTAGCAAAAAGGCAACAACCACGACTATATGCAATGCAATGTCAGGGCAATGCGCCACAATCTAGGAGGCAGGGTACTCCCCTGCCTCCTCGTCCTGCGCAAGATCAGGTTTGCGCTTGCGTAGACCGTCTATCACGAACAGCACCATGCCTAGGCCGGCAGAAGCGAAGAGAAGATACAGCGACCAATCAGCTGCAGTCAGAATGAAGTTGACGAGAGCTAGGAAAGCCACGAACGCCAAGACGAGTGCTGCAACAAGCATTTAAACCTCCAGAAAAGCGCCCTCCCGGATACTCGGAAGGGCGCTTTATAAATAGCTTTTACTTGCCAGCCTCGCCGTTAGGAGCAGCGGTGCCGCGAGTCTCAAGCTCCTCCAGCTGGGACTCCAGCAGGGTCTTCAGACGGGTGCGGTACTCGCGCTCGAAGGTGCGCAGCTCAGCGATACGAGCCTCAAGAGCCGTCTGCTGCTGCTTGACGGTGTTCATGACCTCGGTGTGCTTCTTCTCAGCGTCAGCCTGCAGGGCAGCAGCCTTCTCCTCTGCCTGGCGAATCTGTGCCTCAGCGCGGGAGTTAGCCTCGGACTCGGTCTGCTTTGCCTTAGCCTCAGCCTCGGAAACCAGCTTCTTGGAGCGAGTATCAGCGTCTGCGAGCTGTGCGTCAAACTTCTGCTGAGCGTCTGCGAGCTGTGCCTTGGAGCGGGAATCAGCATCGGTCAGCTGCTTCTCGGCGGCAGTGCGTGCCTCGGAGAGCATGGACTCGGACTCTGCCTTTGCCTCGGAGGTCAGGCGGTCTGCCATCTCCTGCGCCAAGCCCAGAACGCGAGCTGCCTGCATGTGGGTCTCTGGGGTAGCCAGGCCGTCGGCAGCCTTGGTTGCGGCAGCGCCAACACCTGCACCAGCCAGACCAGAAGCCGCTGCGGTCTTTGCAGAGCCAGCGTTCTTCTTCAGGTCCTCGTTCTCCTTCTTGGAAGCCTCGAGGTCCTTCTTGGCCTGAGTAGCCTCTGCACGAGCTGCCTCGAGCTCGCGCTTTGCCTTTGCGGCGTCCTCGCGTGCAGCCTTCAGCTCAGCATCGTTGTTCGAGAAAGCAGCAGCCGGAGCCTTAGCGGACTCAGCATTCTTTGCCTGTTCCTGCGCGCGCTTTGCTTCTTCCTTAGCCTTGGCAACTTCATTCTTGGAATCAGCAAGCTTGGTCTCGTACTCAGCGCGCAGCTTGGACTCGATCTCCTTACGGAGGGTAGCTTCGTCTGCACCCGTAGTAGCTGCGGACCCTGCAGCGGCACCCGCTACAGCACCAGCGCCGCCCTTGGACTGCAGCTGCTCTACCTGAGACTGCAGGTCATCATTCTCGTCCTGCAGCTGGGCAAGGGTGTCCTCGACGAGGTCCAGGAACTGGTCGACCTCATCCTCGTTGTAGCCACGCTTGCCAATTGGCGGCTTGCTAAAAGCGACGTTGTGAACATCAGCTGGTGACAGTGGCATTGACTTCTCTTCCCCTTCGAGTCGGTGCAACTCCGGTGGGTCCGGAGTTTTTGGGAGATGTAAACGTATCCCGAGAGTACCTAAATTCTGAACTCAGGTGTCTACACAGGACGCGCTAACAAAGAACTTGTGCGTTTAATTTTACGGAATATCAGTAAAGACTATATCCAAAAGCCCACATTATCTAACGTTGCACGCAGTCTCAACGTTAACGGGAGGTTTTAATACACCCGCACTACAAGAACACTCCAACAACAATCAGTTGCAAGAGCATCAAAATCAGGAACAAAACAAGGATGGACATGTCCAGTGCCACACCGCCCAGACGCAGCGGCGGGACCACGCGGCGGAGTTCCTTTACTGGCGGGTCAGTAACTACAAACAGCGGCTCTGCCACCACCATGAACCACCGCGGTGGGTTAAATTGGCGCGAGAAAGACTGAATCATCTCGATGATGATTCGCAGGGCCAAAATCCACGAGAAGATGCGTAGAAGCAGCAACAAACTATATCCGATAATGCTCACCCGCTCGAGCCTATATGAATTACCCCCGTGTTCGGCACTCGGCTCGCTAATGGCGAACGCCGCCCTACCCTTCCCCCACCAACACTTAGAGGAAAGATAAGACGGCGCTACTTTAAAAGCTTCTGCTTAACGCAGGTGCGCTGCGCGCTCAAGCTCCAGAGTGGAGATGCCTGCATCCTTCGGCACGATGGCGAAAACGCGACGGTCGGTGTCCATACCCTTGGTCAGGTTGAGCATGCGACCCTCGAGACCGAAGCACAGGCCAGCAGCAAAGTCAATGAAACGCTTTGCCGACGCCTTGTCCGCATCGGTCAGCTCAAAGACAACGGCGTCGCCATCACGGAACGGTGCGCCGACCTTGGCGGCATCGTTGAAGGAAACGAGGGAAAGCGCGACGATAGTCGGAACGAACTCCTCCTGCGCTGCCGGCTCGAAAGAGCGCGGCGCGTAAGCAGCAGAGCCGTTGGACTCATAGCTGCGCTCGTCTGCGTAGTATGCGTCGTCCGCTTCGATGTCCACCGGACCCAGTCCGAAGAACTCTTTCGTCCTATCAATCAATGACATTTCTGGTCTCCCTCTGACCCTAATTGTTGAGCATGTTATTTGGTGCGAATGTTACTCATGTGAAAGCAGTGAATTGCACCCGTGAAATGCGCTTTTGCGTTGCCACTTAACCTAATGGGCGGGGTCCCATGATGCCGGTTCCGACACGCACGATATCGCTTCCCGCGGCAATCGCCACAGCCATATCTGCGCTCATTCCCGCCGACATCAAAAGCTTCCGTCCAAGGCGGCCGCTCACCTCGTCACAGAGCTTGCGAACTCGGGCAAAAACTTCGACGGGGTCCGCATCTAGGGGCGGAACGACCATGAAACCGCGCAGTTCGAGGTTGTCGAGATCCTCCACGAGGCCCACAAGCTCATCGACATCCGCATAGGCTACTCCCCCGCGCGCAGTATCTCCGTCGTGGGAGAGCTGGATGAACACCGGCAGTTTTCCTTCGCGCTCGCCCGCTTGCAGAGCATTGCCGACGCCCCGGTCCAACGCACGCGCAAGCTTTTCCGTATCCAACGAATGCACGCTTTGTGCCCACCGCGCGACGTGATTGGCCTTCTTCGTCTGAATCTGGCCAATCATATGGAAACACATCTGCGGCAACTCCGCCGCCTTGGCACGGGCTTCTTGTTCGCGGTTCTCGGCGACGTCAGTGATACCAAGCTCGGCGAGTAGCGCGACGTCGGCAGCCGGGTGGAACTTGGTCACCGGCAGCAGTTCGGGCGCAGGACGGCCGGCATTCTTGGCGATTTCTGCGATATCAGCGCGGGTGCGCTCGAGGTTTTCCTGTAATTGCTGCTTGCGTGTCATTTATGCCTCCAACCAAATAACACCGGCTTGGCGTCCGGTAGTGCCTTCGCGGCGGTAAGAAAAGAAGTCGCTGTCTTCGATGGTGCAGCGAGGGTCCGCTTCAATGTTGGTAATTCCCATCCCCATCAGCTGACGGACAAGGCCCTTGCGCACGTCGACGCCCCAGGTGCCCTTCTTTGTGCGGGTCTTCGCCCCGGGCAAATGCTTCTCGACGTCGTTTGCCATAGCCTCAGGCACCTCATAGTTCAGTCCCGATGCGGCGGGGCCGAGAAGAACTTGAATATTGGAGGGGCTCGCGCCCAGCTCGCACATCGTAGTAACCGTGTTGCGAATGATCCCGTTGCGGGCACCGAGCCGACCAGCATGGGCAGCGGCGATAACGCCGGCGGAGATGTCGCTGAGCAATACGGGGGTGCAATCAGCAACCAAAACCCCGAGTCCTAAGCGCTTTTCGGTAGTGACGATTGCATCGGTCGCCGCCACCGGGGTGCCAACATGGCTACGGTCGACGCGCGTAACGGTGTTGGTGTGGAGCTGTTCCATCCACACAATCTCATCGAGCCCGAGAACCCTGGCGAGACGGGCGCGGTTATGGGCGACGTTTGCCGGGTCATCGCCGACGTGGTCGCCTAGGTTGAAAGAGTCGTAAGGCGATGACGAAACCCCGCCCGCACGAGTCGTAAAGACCATGCGAACGGGGCGTTTAGGTGCTTCCTCGTTTACTGGCATGCACTCCAGGTTAGCGCAGTATTTTGCTGCTTTAGCGCATGAAGGACGGCACGTCGAGATCATCATCGCCGTCATCGTGGCGACGGTCGTCACGACGATCTGCCGGGCGGGACAGGCGGTAGTCGTCACGGCGATCTTCACGAGCAAAGCGATCGGAGCTGGTGAACAGACCGTTGGAGGAATGGCGTGGACGGTAGGTCTCAGCCGGCTGCTCCTCGTAACGCGGCTGCGCAGGTTCCTCGTAGCGCGGTTGCTGCTGTACCGGCTGCTGCTGCACTGGCTCCTGCTGCAGCGGCTGCTGCTGTACCGGTTGCTGCTGGTGCATTGGTTGCTGTTGTGCCGACTGTTGCGCCGACTGCTGCGCCGAAGTTTCCTGGCGGTTATCGAACAGGGAGCCCGGACGCTGCTGCTGTGGCTGGGACTGTGTCGGCTGAGCTGCGGTGGTCATGTTGGCCTGTGCATCAAAGCCGGTGGCGATGATGGTGACGCGGACTTCGTCGCCCAGGTTGTCATCGATGATGGTACCGAAGATGATGTTGGCGTCTTCGTCAGCGCGCTCCTCGACCATGGATGCAGCGGCGTTAACCTCATGCAGACCAAGATCAGAGCCGCCGGCGATGGAGAGCAGAACACCCTTTGCGCCTTCCATGGTGGACTCGAGCAGCGGGGAGTTGATTGCCTGCTCAGCGGCATTGAGCGCACGGTTGTCACCGCGTGCAGAGCCGATGCCCATGAGGGCGGAGCCGGCATCGGCCATGACGGAGCGGACGTCGGCAAAGTCGACGTTAATCATGCCCGGGATGGTAATCAGGTTCGTAATACCCTGGACACCGTTGTGGAGGACCTCATCGGCTGCGCGGAATGCCTCGACGATGGACAGCTCCTCGCCGCCCAGCTGCATCAGGCGGTCGTTCGGAATAACAATGAGCGTGTCGCAGACGTCGCGCAGCTCCTCGATGCCAGACATTGCCTGGCGGGTACGGCGTGCGCCCTCGAACTTGAATGGACGGGTAACAACGCCGACGGTCAGCGCCCCCATCTTTTTCGCGATGGAAGCAACGACCGGAGCGGCGCCGGTACCAGTGCCGCCACCCTCGCCGGCGGTGACGAAGACCATGTCCGAGCCTTCCAGGGCATCCTCAATCTCAGTCTTGTGGTCTTCTGCGGAGGTCTTGCCAACCTCCGGGTTAGCGCCCGCGCCGAGACCGCGGGTGGCTTCGCGGCCGATATCGAGCTTGGTGTCAGCATCCGAGAAAATCAGCGCCTGGGAGTCAGTGTTAATCGCGACGAACTGAACGCCCTTCAGACCTTCTTCGATCATGCGGTTCACGGCGTTAACGCCGCCGCCGCCGACACCGACGACCTTGATTTCCGCGAGGTTATTGCTAGTTGAGATCATGTGAGGGGTGCTCACCTTTCACTGTTGGTGCGTAAACGAGGATTTTTATTGCACGCGACTTTTTCTCACGCGCGGTTATTTCCATCTTTATGGAAGTGCCGTAGTTTTTCACGTACATTTTGCCGCGTGTCGGTACCCTCAAGTTGTAGTTTAGGGTTGCTGACGTGCGGGTTTTCAAATCACAAACGCCCCACGCACCCCACCTGTATGACCAAGATGGGCTCTGCGCAGGGCGTTAAATTCAGACGGCTATTTCGTGGTTACCAATTCGGGGTTTGAAATATTCCACTGCCCGCCTTCCATCTTCAAAACCGTCTCGAAAGCCAAAGCCTTATTGGCGTTATCCTCCGAGGCGCCCCAGAAGACGCTGCGGTCATCCTTCAGGTGGAAGATCATCGAATAAGCGTTTTTAGCCTCGAGAGACTTCACCTGTGCACGCAACGGCTGTGGCAAAGCGGCGACTACCTCCACGGCATCACTCATCTCCTCCGAGCCGGGCTCGGCGCTGCCGGTAATTTCCACTGCGCCCTCCGGAGGGGTGTCCTCGGCGAATTCTTCACCCTCGGCGTCGATAAGCTTGTTCTTATCACGGAAAGCCACCGCCTCGTGTTCTGTAACCTCCACGCTCAAGGTGGACGGAAATGCGCGCGATACGGTTGCGGACTTTACCCACGGCAAGCGTGCGACTCCCGACGCCGCTGCACGGGCATCCACCCGCACTAGGTTCTCGCCTTTAGCGACGCCACTGGCTTCTTCCACCTGCGCTGCATCGACGTGGCTTATGCCTTGTACCTCGAAGGAAGAAACCTTGAACACAGGAAACATCCACACGGCAACTGCCGCCAGCACAACGACCGCCACGAGCCCCGTGACAGAAACCGCAATTGTCTTCTTAGTCATTAAGCGCCTTCAGCTCATCGAGGATCTCCGCGGCCAGCATCGTGACTGAACCCGCGCCGATGGTGAGTACGACATCGCCAGGGCGCACCAGGGACACAACATCTTGAGCCGCCTCCGAGAAATCCGGTTCGAAAATGACCTTCATCTCTTCCGGCATTTTGTCGGTGATGATGCGGGAGGTAATGCCCTCCACCGGTTGCTCCCGAGCGCCGTAGATGTCAAGGACAACGGCGGCGTCGGCAAGCGCGAGTGCTGCAGCGAACTCCTTGTCGAATTCCATCGTGCGGGAGTACAGGTGCGGCTGGAAGCATGCGATAACGCGCGCCCCCTTGCCTTCTGCCTCTACCTTTTGGCGGGCAGCACCGAGGACTGCGGTGACCTCGGTTGGGTGGTGGGCATAGTCATCGAAGACGCGCACCTCGTGCTCGGTGCCGCGATACTCAAAGCGACGGCGCACACCGGTGAAATCACTAAGGCCCACCGCGAGATCGTCCAGGTCGCCGCCGGCCAAGCCGCCCGCGATAAGCGAGGCCAAAGAGTTAAGCACCATGTGATGCCCCGGAATCTGCAGCTCATAGGAGAGCTCTTTCGACTTTCCGCCGGGCAGCGTGACGCGTGCACGGACTTGCATGCCAATGACAGAGACCTGCTCTTCTACTACCTCAGCGGCCAAGGGAATCTCCGGATACTGTGCGGCTGCTTGAGCGCTGCCGTAGCCAAGAACGTTGATTCCGCGGTCAAGGGCGCGTTTACCGGCCTGCGCTGCATGCTCATCCTCCAAGCAGACGACGAGATGTCCGCCGGGCACGATACGATCGGCGAAGTCGTCGAAGACTTGGTAATAGGCCTCAGCATTGTGGAAGAAATCCAGGTGGTCCGGCTCGATGTTGGTAATCACCGCGACTTCAGGGCTATAGCGCAGCAAGGAAGCATCGGATTCATCGGCCTCGGCAACAAAGGCGTTGCCAGTTCCGCCATGGGCGTTGGTGCCCGCGCGGTTGAGCTGGCCGCCAATGGCAAAGGAAGGATCAAGACCTGCCTGCTGCATTGCAGAAACAGTCATCGAGGTGGTGGAAGTCTTGCCATGCGTACCGGCGAGGAGCACCTGCTGGTGGCCCTCCATCAGCTCGGCGAGAAGGTCAGAGCGGCGAATCACCGGAATACCGGCCTCGCGGGCGCCGACCAACTCCGGGTTATCCTGCGGGATGGCTGCGAAGGAAGTGACCACGACAGTCGGCTTCTCCCCCGCCAGCTCGACATTTTCTGCCGCGTGGCCTACCGCAATCTTTACGCCCATCGTGCGCAGGATTTCCACCGGCGTGGACTCCTTAACGTCGGAACCGGTAACGACGCCACCGCGCGAAGCGAGGATGCGCGCCAGGCCAGACATGCCAGAGCCGCCGATGCCCACCATGTGGACGCGAGTGAGGTCATAAGAGTCAGTCATCTTCTTTAAATTCCTTCAGCTTCAAAGATCTTGCGCGAGGGTTTTAGGCGCGCGCTTGCTCGATGGTGGTTGCGATTCGGTCAGCAATGGTGTTGGCAACGTCGCCAGCAGAGTTCGTCGCCGCGGCCGCGCGCATTTCCTTTAAGCGAGCGTCATCTTCCATAATGCCGCGGACCTCGGAGACCAAGCGCTGGGGGTTGAGTTCGGCGTCGGCGATCTGCACGGCAGCACCGGCTTCTACTAGCTCGCGGGAGTTCAGTGCCTGCTCACCATTGCCGATTGGCAGTGGCACGTAAATGGCAGGAACGCCGGCAGCGGTTACCTCAGCGACCGTCATCGCGCCTGAGCGGCAAATCATCAAGTCAGCTACGGCAAGGGCGCCGGCCATATCGTCGATGTACGGCAGAGGCGTGTAATTCGGAGCAGGCGCCGGCGCCTCATTCTTCTTGCCGTAGGCATGCAGGACCTGGTACTTCTTGGTCAGCTCCGGCAACGCGCCCGCCACTGCCTTATTGATGCTGGCTGCGCCCTGCGAGCCACCGGTAATGACGATGGTGGGCATATCCTCGCGCAGCCCCCAGCGCTTACGGGCCTCCGCAGCCACAGAACCGTCAGGGTCTTGACCCATTCCTGGGCGCACTGGGATACCCACGACCTCGCCAGGCATGCCGGAGTTCGGGTGCGCGTTGAAGCCGATTCCGCCCAAACGCACTCCAAGCTTATTTGCAATGCCCGAAAGCGCGTTGGTTTCTAGCACATAAAAAGGCATGCCTAGAGTCTTTGCAGCAAGGTAGGCCGAAGCGGAAACGTATCCGCCCGTACCAAAGACCACGTCAGCCTCAACGTCTTTTAAAACCTTGCGGGTTTGCATTACCGACTTTGCAACGTTCAAAGGAAGCTTAAACAGATCGACATTCACCTTGCGCGGAACCGGAACAGGGGTCACCATGCGCAGATCCACCCCGCGGGCGGGAACGATATCGCGCTCCAGTCCCTTCTCGGTGCCCAACGCGGTTAACTTCGCGCCGTGACGCTGCCGGAGCGCTTCACCCACTGCGAGCGCTGGTTCGATATGGCCTGCGGTGCCGCCACCTGCAAGGACGACAGAAATGGGGGTGGAATTCATGACCTACAGGCTACCAGCGCCACCCAGGCCTACCGCTTCTCGCCGCGCCGCGGCAGGCGGTAATCACTAGGCCCACGGCTCGTCACCGTTCGGCCAAAGCGCTCCTCGCGCTCCGCTGGCCGACGCCCGCCCCGATTCTTCTGCGGCTGCGAGGCATGGCGGCCTCCCTTACGCTTCGGGGCGGCGTCGAAAAGCTGCGGCTCGGGGATGAAAAACAGACGGTCGAACAGCGGACGGCCGAAGTTCTGCATCGCAGAAATCTGCAGCGGCTCATGGCGCGCGACGTTACACAGCACGCCCATCGAACCGATGGTGATAAGCGCTGCGGAGCCGCCTGCGGAAATCATCGGCAGCTGAATGCCCGTCACAGGAAGAAGACCCACCACATAGCCGATGTTAATGAACGCCTGGATAACAACGCCGACCGTCAATGTGGCGGCCAGCAGCGCCTGGAAAGAATCCTGCGCATTCTTTGCCGTACGCAGCCCGATGTAACCCAGTGCGGCAAACAAGCCGATAACCAGCAAGCCGCCCCACAGCCCGAGTTCCTCGCCGATGATGGCGAAGACGAAGTCATTCTTCGCCTCCGGCAGGTAGAACCACTTCGCACGGGATTGGCCGAGGCCAACGCCCCAGAACCCGCCGTCGGCAAGCGAAAGGAAGCCCTGGTAAGCCTGGAAACCGGTGCCCTGCGTGTCCTCGATGTTGCCGCGGAAAGCATCAAAGTAGGTGTGGAAACGGTGCGTACGGAAGCCGCCGCCCAGAAAGACTGCGGTTAAGCCCAACGCGCCGAGGCCAATGATGGTGGCAGCGACGCGCCAATTCACGCCCGCAAAAAGCAAGGTGAAGATAACCACCAAGGCAAACGACGCCGCCATGCCGATATCGCCCTGCAACACGATGAGCACGAACATCACAGACGCGATGAGCGAGTACATCATGAATGGGTCAGAAAGACGCATCGAACGGTGCGGCTTGCCCGCCAGCGCCGAAGCGCCGTACATCGCTACGGTGACACGTGCGAACTCAGAAGGCTGGAAAGCCACAGGGCCCAGCGGAATCCAGGACTGCGAACCCACCGTCTCACGACCGGTACCCACGCCAGGAATCAACACTGCGATGAGCAAGATGATGGACAAAAGCAGCAGCCACGGCACGAACTTACGCAGCGTATAAGGAGAAACCCGCAGCGCAATCCAGAACAAAATCAGGCCGCCTGCCACGAGCAGGCACTGGCGGATGGCATCTGTCCACACGTTGGAGTTTTCTGTGAAGGAGATCGCCATGGATGCGGAGAACGCCATGAGCACGCCAATGCCAATCAGCGAAAAGATGATAATCCGCAGCAGCTGGTAATCCAGCCCCGGTTGCGCGCGGTAGTGTTGGCGGATTTCGCCCACGCGTTGGCCGAGCGTCTTCGACGCTGGTTGTTGCGGCCTAGTTGCGGTCATGGAGTCTCCTGAATTGCGTGGTTAACGTGCGATGCGCTGGGCGGCTGCGGCGAAGAAGTCACCGCGCTGTGCCATGCCTTGGTACATATCCAACGATGCCCCAGCCGGCGCCAAAAGGACGGTATCGCCGGGTTCGGCGTGTTGCACGGCGACGGTAACCGCCTCCTCCATTGCCCTTAGGGGATCGGTGGATTCGATGACGGTGGTGGCAACTCCACGCTGCTGGAGGGCGTCGTAGAGCACTTGCTTGTCGACGCCCATTACAACCGCTGCTTTTAGCCTTTCCGCGTGGGCGTCGAGAAGATCGCTGACGTCGGCGCCTTTGAGCTGGCCGCCAGCGACCCACACCACATTGTCCAACCCGCGCATCGCGGCTTCGGCTGCGTGGGGATTGGTGGCTTTGGAGTTGTCGATGAAAGCGATGCCGTTATGGCGGTGCACTAGCTCGCCGCGGTGACCGGCGACGGTGTAGCTTTCGAGGCCTTCGGTGATTGAGGCCGGCTCGGCACCGGCGAGCAAAGCAGCGCAGGCGGCTGCTGCGGCGTCGAGAATGCCCGCCATACCAGAGGGCTGAAGGGCGGTGACATCGTCGATGACGGTGGCGCTAACGCCTGCCACGTTGTTAATAACGAGCTGACCGTCGATGACGCCTACTTCCCCATCATTCGGAATGGTGTGGGTAAAAGCGTGGGTGTCTGGAGAAAGCGCGCCGCGTTCTGCGGCGGCATCGGCGTATTCGCGGACCTGGGAGTCGTCGCGGCCGATGACCGCGTGGGCGCCGGCAAGCACCTTTGCCTTGGCCTCAGCGTAGGCACCGAAGGAACCGTGCCAATCGAGGTGGTCGTCGGCAAGGTTGAGAAGTACTCCGACCTCCGCGCGCAGCTGGGAGGACCAATGCAGCTGGAAGGAGGAAAGCTCAGCGACGAGGACGTCCACGCGTGGGCTGGCGGCTAGGGCGTCGAATGGCGAGGTGCCGATGTTTCCGACGGCTTGGGAGCGCTTTCCGGAGCGCTGCTCATCGGCGGCCATGATTGCGGCCAGCATGCCGGTGGTTGTGGTCTTGCCATTGGTGCCCGTGACGGCAAGCCAGGTGCGCGGTGCGCCGAAGACGCTGGCGGCATCAAGACGATAGGCCAGCTCGACATCCCCGATGACCTCTACCCCGGCCGCAGCTGCGGCGAGCAAAAGCGGCGAGGACGGCGCCCAGCCCGGAGAGGTAACAACGAGGGAGTAATCGGCGGGGTTGGCAGTGGCGGCGTCGATTGTGGTGACAGAAAGGTCGGCCTCCAGGCGTGCGCGGGAATCCGCGTTGCCATCAGCCACCACGACGTCGGCGCCGAGGCGCAGCAGTACGCTCGCACAGCCGCGGCCGGACACGCCCGCGCCGGCGACCAAGATGCGCCCGCGCAAGGAATCAGGCAGAGCCGCGGGCGAGACCTCGGAATTGGAGGCAGCAAAATCGAAGGCAGCGGACGACATGACTAGCCCACCAGCCCGATACCGGAATCAGCGAGCCAGTCGCCGTAGAAGATAGCAACGCCGGCCATAGCCGCCATGGCGGCAATCAACCAGAAGCGCACGACCACTGCGGTCTCTGCCCAGCCACCGTTTTCGAAGTGGTGGTGGATTGGAGCCATACGGAAGAAACGCTTACCGCTGGTGCGGAAGACCACGATCTGGATAACAACGGAGACGGTCTCGATGACAAAGAGCGCACCGATGATGATCATCAGCAGCTCGGTGCGGCTGGTCACGGAAATGCCTGCGACGAGGCCACCGAGTGCGAGGGAGCCGGTATCGCCCATGAAGATCTTCGCCGGTGCCGCGTTCCACCACAGGAAGCCCAGACAGCCGCCTAGGCCAGCGGCGGTGAGAACCGCGAGATCCAGCGGGTCGCGGACCTGGTAGCAGCCGGCTGTGAACTCGGTGGCACAAGAGTTGCGGAACTGCCAGAAGGTCATGATGGTATACGCACCCATGACAATCGCGGTGGTGCCGGCTGCGAGACCATCCAGACCATCGGTAAGGTTCACGGCGTTCGACCACGCCGCGATCAAGATGTACATGAAGATCAAGAACACGATGGTTCCCACGATGGTCGGGCCAACCGCGAAGTCGAAAGTCTCAATATCTCGAACGAAGGACAGCTTCGTGGTACCAGGTGTCAGGCCAGTGTCATCCGGGCGCTGCAGGCAGAGCAGGCCAAAAGCCAATGCGAGGGCGAGCTGCCCCACCAACTTGGCGGTCTTGTTTAGGCCCAAGTTGCGCTGCTTGAAAAGCTTGATGAAGTCATCGGCAAAACCCAAGCCGCCGAGGCCCAGAGTCAAGCCCAACACCAAGATTCCGGAGAAGGTAAAGCCACCGTGGCCGGTCACCTGCCCGTAGATTCCCACCGTCAGGTAGCCCACCGTGATACCTGCCAGAATGGCCAGGCCGCCCATGGTCGGGGTGCCGCGCTTGCGCAGGTGCGACTTCGGGCCGTCCTCACGGATCTCCTGACCCTTGCCAACATCCGAGAAATAACGGATGAGCAGCGGGGTGATGAAAATCGCTACGAGAAAGCTGACCACACCAGCGATGATGATCTGTGTCACTTGCTTGGGTTCCTTCTAATATTCGTGAGCTAGCTCTGGTTGAGCTTTTCTGCAACGAGCCACAGGCGTTGGGCATTCGAAGCTTTGACGAGGACGACATCTTTGGCGTCCCTATTTGGCCAATCGTCCACGCCTACTGGCGCGGTACGCAGAAGGCCGTCAACAATTTTTGCGGCCTCATCAACATCGGCACAGATACTAGTATTTATACCCTTTGCTTGTGCCGCTTCCGCCATCGCCCGCGTGTTGACGCTAGTGCCCACGGCCACCAGATGGTCTACGTGGTACTTCGCCAGCTCACTGCCCAACTGGCGGTGCGAGTCGAGTGCGTCCTCGCCGAGCTCGCCCATCTCGCCGAGCACGGCGATGGAACGGGCGTCGGGACGCGCCGCCGCGGTATAAGCCAGCGCGGCGATGGCCGCACGCATGGAGTCTGGGTTTGCGTTGTAGGAGTCATCGATGAGTGTGACACCATCGCGACGGTTGCGCACGTCCATGCGGTGCTCCGACGCAATGCGGTGGCCAGACAGAGCGTTGGCTACCAGCTCGGCGCTTAGTCCCAGCTCGATGGCAGCTGCAGCGGCAGCCAAGGCGTTGGAGACCTGATGCGCGCCGAAAACCTGCAGTTTCACCGGCAGCGGATGCGCGTCTGGGGTATGCATCATGAACGAGGCACGAGCGACATCGTCAAGCTGGACCTGCGTAGCGTAGTACTGCACATTAGAGCCTTGCTTATCCACGGCCGAGTAGTAGACCACCTTCGCATCCGTGCGCGGCGCCATGCCGGCGACGAAAGGATCGTCCGCGTTGAGCACTGCGACGCCGCCGTCTTTCGCGCTCGGTAGGGCCTCGACGAGTTCGCCTTTGGCTTGGGCAATGTTCTCGCGGGAGCCGAACTCACCCAAATGGGCGGAGCCGACGTTCAAGACCACACCGACCTTGGGTGCGGTGATGTTAGTGAGGTGGCGAATGTGGCCGATACCGCGGGCGGACATCTCAGCCACCAAGTATTCGGTGTGCTCGTCGCAACGCAGAGCGGTATAGGGCAGGCCGACCTCGTTGTTAAAAGAGCCCGGAGGCGCGACGGTCTCCCCCGCTGCGCGGAAGATAGTGGCGATGAGATCCTTGGTGGAGGTCTTGCCGGCCGAGCCTGTCACGCCCACGATGTTGAGGGCGGAATCGGTAGCTAGGCGCTGCGTGACCGCGCGTGCCAGTGCGGACAAAGCCTCGATGACTGCGGCGGCTGAGCCGTCTTCATCGTTGGCATAAATGTCAGCGTTGGCGCCGTCGCCTTCGACCTTGCCCTTCGGCTCAACGACAATAGCCGACACGCCAACAGGACGTGCCGCCAGCACAGCAACTGCCCCTGATGCGACTGCTTTTTCTGCAAAATCGTGGCCGTCTACACGAGCACCCGGCAGTGCGAGAAAAAGCCCGCCCGGGGTGACTTTGCGGGAATCGAATTCGACGAATCCAGTCACCTGCACGGAAGGATCTTCCACGCAATCGAGGCGACCGCCAGTGATGTCAGCGATTTCTTGAAGGGTCAATGCAATCATGCTTGTTCCTTTTCCACAGTGTCACCGTACCGCGCATTTTCCTGTGGCGCGTTGCCGGCTAGCTTTTCGTCGAGAGCGCGTGCGAGCTCTTCGCGGTCGTCGAAGTGAACAGTCTCATCGCCGATGATTTGGCCGACCTCGTGGCCCTTGCCTACGACGATGACGGCGTCGCCAGGTGCGGCCCAGCGGACTGCTTCGTCGATGGCGGCGGCACGGGAGCCGACCTCGCGGATATCGGTGGTCGAGGATGCCTCGCGCGCGCCCTCAATGACGGCCGCGCGGATGGTGGCTGGATCCTCGCTGCGCGGATTATCGTCGGTGACCACAACAAGGTCTGCGCGCTCTGCGGCGGCAGCACCCATCAGTGGGCGCTTGGAGGAGTCGCGGTCGCCTCCGGCGCCGACGACCACCGCGAGGCGCCCATCGGTTCCCTCGAGCTGGCCACGCAGGGTATCGAGAACGGCGGCGACTGCGGCCGGCTTATGGGCATAGTCAACCACGGCGACGAATTCCTGGCCGCGGTCGATACGCTCCATGCGGCCTGGAACGGCCACGCGCTCGATGCCGGCCAGGAACTGCTCGACGTCAACGCCAACGGCGGCCGCCATGCCCGTGGCCAGGGCGGCGTTGGCAATATTAAATCTTCCTGGCATCGGCAGCTCGAAGGAATGCTGCTGGCCTGCGAAGTTCATATCCACATGCTGCTCGCCAGTGACCTCGGTGCCGGTCTGGGTCGCGGTGACCAGAGTTGCATCGACGGCGTCGGCCAGTTGCTGTGCCTGCTCTGCTGCGGTGGTGGCAACCACGGTGCGCGGCTTACCGGCGGCGCGCTCCAGCATGCGCTTGCCCCACTCATCGTCGACGCAGATAACGGCGGAGGCGGCGGATTGCGGGCCGTCGAAAAGCGCGGCCTTGGCCCCGAAGTAATCCTCCATCGTCGGGTGGAAGTCAAGGTGATCTTGGCTGAGGTTGCTGAAACCGCCGACCTTGAAGTGTGTGCCCCGCACGCGGCCCAGCTCGAGAGCGTGGGAGGAAACCTCCATGACCACGTGGGTAACCCCCTCCGCGAGCATGCGTGCGAACAGCTCCTGCAGCGTCGGTGCTTCCGGGGTAGTCAACTTGGTGGGAACCGGCGTGCGGTTGATACGAGTGCCGGTGGTGCCGATGAGACCGACCTTGTAGCCAGCGTGGAGCAAGCCCGCCTCAAGCAGGTAGCTGGTGGTCGTCTTGCCGGAGGTGCCGGTGACCGCAATGACGGTCAGCGACTTCGTCGGGTGCTCATAGATTTCTGCGGCGATGAGCCCCAGCACGGCGCGGATGTCTTCGACCACGATGATCGGGCGGCGCTCCCCTGCTTCCTGCAAGTGCTGCAGGCCGGCTTCGTCGGTGAGGATCGCCGCTGCTTCGGTGCCGCCGGCGAACTGGGCGCCATGCACGCGGGTTCCGGGCAACGCTGCAAAGAGGCCGCCCGCAGCAATCGCCTTGGAGTCGAGACTGCAGGAGGAAACAGTGACGGTCTCGTCACCGATAACGCGCCCGCCGCCGATAGTAGCGAGGCTTTCTAGGTCTACGCTCATTGCTTTCTCCCCTTTTTGTAGTGCGAAGGTGTGGTATTCGTTGAAGTTTTTATTGAGCGCGCAGGGTCAGCTCCGGCGCGGGCTTGGACGGTGGAATGTTGTCGCGGTTGAGCAGCCAGCTAGCGATGTCCTTGAACACCGGCGCAGCAGACTGGCCGCCGGAACCGTTGTCGTTGACGCCCGACTGCGGTTCGTCGAGCATGATGGCGACGACGAAACGAGGGTCGTCGGCAGGCGCGATGCCCGCGAAAGTGATCCAGTACGCGGAGTTGGAGTAGGCGCCGGTCTTCTCATCGACCTTCTGGGCGGTGCCCGTCTTACCGGAAAGCTGATAGCCCTCGATGTTATTGCCACCCGCGGTGCCGTTCTGGACGCCATTTGGATCCTTCTGGAACACGGCGCGGAACATATCGACGGTGGTCTTCGCGGTTTCCTCGCTAACCACGCGGGTCTTGCGCGGCTCGTCGAGTTTTTCCTTCTCGCCGTCTGGGCCGGTGATAGAGGAAATAATGCGCGGTTCGATGCGCTCGCCGCCGTTGGCAAGCGCTTGGTAGACGCTGGCCAATTGCAGGGTGGTCCAGGACTGGCCCTGGCCGATGGGCAGGTTGGCGAAGGTGCCGCCGGACCACTGTTCCTGAGCCGGTACGAGGCCTGCGGATTCATTTGGCAGTTCAATGCCGGTGGTCTCGCCAAGGCCGAAGGCCTCGAGATACTTGGCGTAGCGTTCCTGGCCCAGCTTCTGGGCGAGCATCAGGGTACCGACGTTGGAAGACTTACCGAAGATACCCGTAGTGGTGTACGGCTCGACGCCGTGCTGCCACGCATCGTTGACGGTCACACCGGACATGTCGATGGAGCCCGGGACTTGGTGGACCTCGTCCGGAGTGGTGACGCCTTCCTGCAATGCGGCAGCGGCGGTGATCACCTTGGCAACGGAACCTGGCTCATAAGGGTGGGACACGCTCCGGTTGTCGAAGGCCTTGTCTTCTTTGAGCTGCTTTTCGATGTCCTTGTTTGGGTCGATGGTGCCTGTGTTAGCCATGGCAAGAACCTCGCCGGTAGCAACGTCGAGAACGACTGCTTGGGCGTTCTTCGCCTTGGAGTTCACGCGGGCCTTTTCGAGCTTTTGCTGGACATAGGTCTGCAGGTCTAGGTCGAGGGTCAAGGTGACGTTCTTGCCGTCTGTAGCTGGAACCTGATCGCGCAGGGTGCCCGGGATGGCTTGGCCACTGGTGGAAACGTCCTCGGTGGAGCTGCCGTCGATACCGGTCAGTGTGGAATCGCCGGAGGCCTCGAAACCGAACTGGCCTTGGCCGTCCATGGAAACCTTACCGATGACGTTTTCGGCAATTGCGCCGTTGGGGTACTGGCGGATCTGCTGCTCGTCGGCAGCCAAGCCGTGGTACTCCTCGGCGATCTTTACGGCGACGTCAGGATCGACGTTGCGGACCAAGACCTCATACTGCGTATCAGCGTGGAGCTTATCGAGAATGTGCTTGGAATTGACGTCGCCAGTGCTAAGGCCCGCGGCCTTGATCTTGTCTGGGATGCCCTCAGCCATCTCCTTCAGGCGGGACTCGACCTTGTCATCTAGGAACTTGTTGCGGGAGGCTTCGTCCATGCTGTCGAAAGAATCCTCGCCAGTTGCCTCAATCTCTTCCTGCTCCCGTAGCTCTTCGCGCAAGCGGGTCGGGGAAACGGTCAGCGAGCGGGACTTCATGGTGTAGGCAAGGCGCTGGCCGTTGCGGTCAACAATCTCACCGCGGCGGGCGGAGTCGATGTAGACACGGGAACGCTGTGCCACCGCCTTCGCGGCAAGATCCGGGCCCCACACGAGCTGTACCCAGGCTAGGCGCCCGCCCAGGATAACGAGGACGACCATCAGCGCAGAAACGACGGTTTTAACGCGCTTGCTAAGGATTTCCTTCTGCGGCAAGAACTTGAAGCGGCCGGGTGCCGCAGGACCGCGGGTTTGCTTATCACGGCTGGCGGCAGTGACGCGCTCACTCGGACGCAGCGCATTGGCACGCGGCATGGCAGAGCCAGTGTTGGCTCCTCGATGGGTGCGGTTAGTGGGACGGCCCTGACGGTAGCCTTCGTTGCGTCCCAGGCGGCTTTGGTTATTGCGATCCGCAGGGGTGCCCCTGCCGGCGCGCCCCTGGTCCCTCCGGGAACCGCCATAGCGGTCACCTGAATTGGGTCGAGTCACAAAGTCACCTTTTCCTTTTGCCGATTATCTTTTTACAGCTCATCGCGCTGCAGACAGTCTTGGATCAAGATTTTGCCCTATAAATGCGAAGTGCTCGCGCAGGCACGCGCGAGCACATCCGAAGAAACCACATTCACAGCTAGTTGGCATACGGCGCTTGCGCCGGAATGTTTGGCAATTCCACCTGCGCGCCTGGTGCCGGCGATGAGGCGTTCTCTTCACCTGGCTGTCGGTCCGTGCGTTGGCGGCCTTGCGGCACCTCGTTCAAGCTACCGGAAACATCCTTGGTTGCATCCGGGTCACTGGAAGCCTGTCCCGGTCGAACCGGTGCGCCGTTGACGTCAACGATTGCTTCGGTTGCCGGATCCGCTGGGCGCTTCTCTTGCGGGTTACCTTCTGGGTCAACCTCAACGATGCCCGGCTGCGTCGGAACGCCCATCTTGGCCTCGTTGGCACGGCGCGCTACGTCGGATGCCGAACGCACGTTTTCGAGGTCGCGGTTCAAAGTCTCAAGCTGGTTATCCAGCTCAGACTCCTGGGCAGTGAGATCCTTGACCACGAAGGTCTGCGCGGTGGAGATACCGGACAGCCACATGGAGACGACCACGCCGAAAATCAGCAAGCCGATTGCGATGAAGGAAAGCCGGGTAAACAGCGAGTTCTTCTTGGTGGTTTGCTGCGGAAGCCGGCGGCCACGGAAGGACACGACTTGCTTCGAGCCCAAGCGGTTGCCGCGGCGCGTCGGCACTTGCGTGCGATGCGGGGCGCGGCGCGGAGTACGCTGTGGGACCGCACGGCGGCCTGGCTCGAGAAGAGTCGTGGCGGCTCCGGTATCAGTTCCGGTAGTAAAGTCGCGGCTCGCCCCCATGGTGCGGGTCCTTCCTAGTGCTGGGTTCTGAAAAGTCTGTGCAGAGTAGTTACGTTCAGGGATACGTTCGTTAAGACTCATGACGTGCCTCCCGGTGGGTGCAGCGAAGGCTCGCCCTCAAGACGCTCGATAGCGCGGACGCGAACCGAAGCAGCGCGGGAGTTTTCCTCGATCTCTTCGGCACTCGCCTTTTCCGCACCGCGGGTGACGGTCTTGAACTTCGGAGCCGTACCCGGCAGGTCCATTGGCAAACCGGCGGGAGTTTTCGACTTCGTCAGCTCAGCAAAAGCCTGTTTGACGATGCGATCTTCCAACGACTGATAGCTCATGAACACCGCACGCCCGCCAACGGTGAGCGCGTCAGTGATGACAGGAATAACCTGCTCGATTGCCTCCAACTCGCGGTTAACCTCCACGCGCAGCGCCTGGAAAGTGCGCTTTGCAGGGTGCCCGCCAGTGCGGCGGGTGGCAGCCGGGATGGTGGAATAAAGCAGTTCAACGAGGCGCTCAGAGTTACTAAAGGGCTCCTTCTCGCGCTCCTTGAGGACGGCGGAGGCAATCTTTCCGGCGAAGCGTTCATCGCCGTAGGTCTTCAAGATGCGCGCCAAATCGCCGTGGCTATAAGTATTGAGGATGTCCGCAGCGGTAATCCCATGCGAAGGGTCCATGCGCATGTCCAAAGGCGCGTCGGTCTTATAAGCAAAACCGCGTTCGACCTGGTCAAGCTGCATCGAGGAAACGCCCAAATCGAAGAGCGCTCCGGCGATTCCGTGCTCACGCGCGACGTCGAAAATCGCGCCCTCTGCGCGCTCAATTTCTGCACACACATCATCAAAGCGGGCATTGACGCCGACGAAGCGATCTCCGAAGGGCGCAAGGCGTTCGGTGGCTGCCGCCAAGGAGGCGGCATCGCGGTCGACACCAATTACGCGGACGTTGGGGAACTTGTTCAAGAAGTACTCGGTGTGCCCGCCGGCCCCCAAGGTGCCGTCGATAAGCACTGCGTTATCGCCCGCAACTGCAGGTTCTAGCAGCTGTGCCATGCGCTCACGCATAACCGGCACGTGGCCGTGATTATCCGCTACGTCGTAATTTACTGCCGAGTTATTGTCCTGAGCCGTCATCGCTGCTAGTCACCCCCCACTTATGAAAAATTGTCTTACAGTGCAAAAGAGTGCGTATAGGGCCCTGTCCGAGGCAGGTTTCTGATATCGGGGAAGTACACCAGAGCATCCACCTCGGGCAGAGTCCGTACACGCACTCATCGCTAGCTGCATGTCTAAAGCAAGCCAGCGAGTACGTCATCGGCGTCTGCCGCCGAGTAAGCATCTTCAGTTTGCGCCTGGTACTCAGCCCATGCGGCTGCGTCCCAGATTTCAAGGAAGTCCACCGAACCGACAACCACGCACTCCTTCTTGAGGCTTGCGTACTCGCGGTGGGCTGCTGAAAGCGTGATTCGCCCGTGCCCGTCTGGCCTTTGCTCATCCGCACTTGCTGCCAAGTTACGGATAAACGCACGCGCATCTGGGTTCGTACGAGATACCGCCGCCGCTTTTCGCGCTCGCGCCGCAAATTCCTCACGCGGGTACACCGCTAAGGAATGGTCCTGACCTTTGGTAACCATGAGGCCACCCGCCAGCTCTTCACGGAACTTCGCTGGAAGCGTTAGCCGCCCTTTGTCATCGAGCTTGGGAGTGTAGGTACCGAGAAACATCCCGGGTCCACCTTCCTGTTACTCGAAACTCCGGATTCCTCTGTGCAGCCCCTCGCGCCGGCAGATGTTCAACACACATCCACAGGCCCTCGGTTCCACACTGTCCCCCACTCTACCCCACTTTCCCCCACTTCTGTCACCTTCGGCTGTGTGTTTAAAAGTTTTCCGACAAATCAGCCAAGGTAGAAGACCGTTTTGACGGTGGGAAGAATTCCCCAGCCACCCCCTTGACAACACCCTGCAAACACCTCAACTACCCCACCAATCACAACAACATATTACGCCCCACCGCCACCTTGAACCCCGCATGTTGCGATTAGTGCAATCCGCGCTCAGCTCGCGATGCGCGTTTACGACTACCCCAATTGCAGCCGCCTGCCCGGGTACCGACGTTTGGCGGCCCGTCTTTATATCCATTTCGACAAATACCCAGGGCTGGAAACCCAGAGTTCATGGTCGGTTTTCAGTCACCCCATAGAGCGCTAACCCACGAACAGGAGGTCTGGTTTTCCAGGGCTGGTAATCCTCTTGAACACCCCACAGCCGCCTCGCACACCGCCGGGATACGCACCGCCGCCCAACGCACGCAAAAGGCCACACTCACCCCGCAGTGGGACAAAGTGGGGAATGTGGGTCGAAGTGGGCGGAATGGGTAAAAGTGGGAGATAAAGCTCAGAGAAAACTAAAAGCCCGCATCCAGAAGGATGCGGGCCCTAGCGCCAAAAAGCGGGTAGCTTATTCGAAACGGCGGCGGAAGTTCTCCTCAAGGCGGGAGCTCACGCCTTGACGGTTGCCAGCCGGGCGGCGCGGCGCGCTATAGCTAACAGCCTCTTTACGGCCGCGCAGCATCCACACGCCAGCACCGAACATCACGAGGAAGCCCAGCACAGACAAGGCCACAAACCACAGTGACTGCTGCGCCAAAGCTACGCCGCCAACCATCAGCAAAAGGCCAACAACGATGAGGGCAACCCCGCGCAGGGTGATGGCGCCGCCGTTACCAAAGCCGGAGTCACCCGTAACGGAGGAACCAAACTTGGGATCATCCTGCATCAAGGATCGTTCAATTTCACGCAGTGCCTGCTGCTCGTGCTCGGAAAGCGACACTTTTCCTCCAATTGATCTCAATGGGCATCGGGCCAAAAATCCACGCTGCAATGCAACTACGCGCCACCGCACAGGCTTTGGATTACACCATGATTCGTGAACTACTAACTATCTAACGCCCAGAGTAATCAGTAAGTTCCCGCAAGCACAGTCTGCCCCCACCACTATTGGGCAACGTCACACCCGGAGTAAATAGCTGGCCCCGAAACCACGCAGCTAGGCAGCAAGAGAACCGAAGACAATCCCCTCTTCAACCTCTGCCAAAAATTCCGCAGCCAAGGCCATTAGCTTTACAACGACTTCTTCATCCGGCGCATCATCCAGCCCGGAGGCCACACGAGAACGAAGGCGGGAATATCCATGGAAACGCTCCGCCCAATCCTTCTCGGAAGCGCCCACCATGGCCAGCTGCTCCCACGCACTCGAGGGCAAACGGCGCCGCTTTGACACTGCGGAATCTGCGATACGCGCACCGGCAGTGCGCAGACCTGTCTGGTATGCAAACTCGAGGGCTTGGTCCCAACGCTCAGCGGCAGCCATGGCGCGGGCCTGCGACAGAAGGTCTCCGGCTTGCGTTAGAAAACGGTCGCGCTTGAACGCGCCTGCGGCAGCGCGCGACCCCTTGAACTGTGCCGTTGCAGAAATAACCTGTGCCATGATGCTCCTCCTTTACTGTTGTTGACCATAAATCTAGAGCGTGCACTGGACATCTACTTCCAGATTAGTTCAAATGTTCGAATAAGGCAATGGTTTTCCCACTACAGCCAATTATTTTCGAACATGCCCTCCCCTTATCGGGGCGTCGCCAAGCAGGGCAGGAACTTTTGCCGGAATTCCTTGTCGAACTCCGCCAAGATCTGCTGATATTAAAGACGTGAGTTTTCGTATTCGTCGCTTGAGCCCGCAAGAGTTCGCCATGCTGGCGCCCCCCTTGGTCGATATTTACATCGCCGCCATGGGATATAGCCCCACCATGCGTGCAAATCGAATCAAGGCATGGAAAGCAGACATCATGCGGCCAGGGTTTACGGCGGTGATCGCGGAAGATGAGTATGGAATAGGCGGCGTCGCTTATGGCTTCATCGGTTCGCCCGACACCTGGTGGGACCAGCAGCTGCGAAGGGGATTCGCCGAGGCCGGCGGGGCCACTCAGGAGCAGCTGGAGATTCTCCACAACTACTTTGAGCTCGCCGAGATTCATGTCGCACCGAACCTGCAAGGGCATGGGCTGGGATTGGCGCTAATAAAGGAGCTGGCGTGGAACGCTCCTGCCAGTTACCTTTTGCTGTCGACACCGGAAGTCCCCGACGAGGCCAACGCGGCATTTCAGCTCTACCGTAAGGTGGGATTCTTCGATGTGCTGCGCGAGTTGGAATACCCCGCTGATTCCCGTGCCTTTGCAATTCTCGCGGCACGCCTGCCGCTTTCCACCACGTAACAGGGAATGTCCGGTTCAACAGGTAACGTGTGGGGAGTGAAAGACAACAGCATTCCTTCCCTAGAGCAGTTCCCGGATACCGCCCGCGAAAAGCTCCTAGAGTTTTTAGACCAGCGCCGCCCCGAGGTCGCCGAAATCGGCGGCCCCGTCGTTGGCGCCACGTCTTACCTGGAAAACTTTGTCCTCGACGGCGGCAAGCGTATCCGCCCCATCTACGCGTGGGCGGGTTTCTTGGGCGCACGCGGCTTGGACGGCGAGGAAGATCCGCAGGCCATGGCCACCGCCGCATCGTCGCTGGAATTCATTCAGGCCTGCGCGCTTATCCATGATGACATCATCGATTCCTCTGATACCCGCCGCGGCAACCCCACGGTGCATCGCGCCGTCGCAGCGCAGCATCGCGCACAAAACTTCCACGGTGACGCAGACTTCTTTGGTCAGTCGGTTGCCATCCTCGTCGGTGACCTCGCACTAGCTTGGGCCGAAGACATGCTGCAAGGTTCAGGTCTAAGCAGCGCGGCTTTGCAGCGTGCGCGCGGTCCATGGGCGGGCATGCGCACCGAAGTCATCGGCGGCCAGCTGCTCGATATCTCGCTAGAGGCAGCGGGCTCTGAGGACCCCGCTTTGGCCAATTCCGTGAACCGTTATAAGACGGCCGCCTACACCATCGAGCGCCCGCTGCATTTGGGTGCCGCGGTGGCAGGTGCTGACGCCGCGCTTATCAGCGCTTTCCGTGGCTACGGCCGCGACATCGGCATCGCCTTCCAACTCCGCGATGATCAGCTGGGTGTCTTTGGTGACCCAGAAATCACCGGCAAGCCCGCCGGTGATGACCTGCGCGAAGGCAAGCGCACCGTGCTGCTCTCGCTGGCTTTGCAGCGCGCTGATGAAAAGGACCCAGCATCCGCGAAGGTGCTGCGCTCGCTCATTGGCAACACGGAAGACCCAGCCGAAATCGCGCAGATGGCTCAAATCATCGCTGACTCCGGCGCCCCGCAAATGCTGGAGGAGCAGATTTCGGCACTAACCGAATCCGGCTTGGGCCACTTGCGCAAGGCCCATGTTGATCCTGCAGTAACAGAGACCCTCGAGGCACTGGCTATTAAGTCCACTGCCCGTCGAATGTAGGCACTATGACCGCACCTGAGAAAGGTCACAAGACTTATACCGTGCGCCTGCCCAATGCGCTGCCGGTGGGAATCATCGCCAGCATCATCTTGGCCTTTGCCTCGTTTTCGGGCGGCGCCACGCGCAATCGCGGCGGATTCCTCGAAGCGCTAAACATCGGCTTCTTGGCTTATGGCCACGGCCGCAACGTGGGCATGGTGCTCTACTGGGTCGGCTTGTTTGGCCTCGTTGCGGCCTGGATTTTGGCAGGCCGCCAGGTCATTAATCCGCAGCTGAAGAACCCTCAGCCCAACGGCGGCTTGCGTTCGATCCGCATCATGCTGAGCGCCTGGATTGTGCCTTTGCTCTTTGCCGCTCCCCTGGCCTCGCGCGATGTCTATTCCTATCTGATGCAGGGCGCCATGGTGCGCGATGGCTTCGATCCTTATACGGAAGGCGCGGCGGTCAATCCAGGCCCGTTCCTGCTGGAGGTCTCCCATGACTGGCGCAACACCACTACCCCATATGGCCCGCTGCACTTGTGGATGGCCGAGGCAGTCACGCGCGTAGTCGGGGACAATGTGGCCGCCGGTATCATCATCTACAAGGCGATTTCCCTGCTTGGCTTTGCGGTCATCGCGTGGGCGATTGTGCATCTCACCCGTGCCCTTGGCGGCGATCCTGCCCTAGCGCTGTGGCTTGGCGTGGCCAACCCAGTGGTGGTTTTGCACTTGGTAGCGGGCATGCACAACGAGTCCGTTATGGTGGCTTTGGTATCACTCGGCCTGCTGGCTGCAGTGAAGAAACGCTTCCACATTGGCTTGCTGCTCATTGGCGTCGCGGTGGCGCTTAAAGCCACAGCTATCTTCGCAGCTCCCTTCGTGGTGTGGATGATGGTGCTGCACTATGCGCCGGGCTCGGCCTCGCGCGGGCGCCAGCTTGGTGCTTTTGTGCTCTCCGGCATCGTGGCTTTGGCTGAGGTAGGCCTTGCAGTGGCTGCGATTACCTGGGCTTCGGGCAGCTCCTGGGGCTGGCTTTCGCAGATCAGCGGCAACTCTAAGGTGGTCAATCCCCTAGCTGGCCCTACCTTTGCCGCCGATGTCATGATTCCGTTGATTCAGATCTTCAGCCCGGATACCACCTACAACGGCGTGCTGAACGTACTGCGCACCATTTCGATGGTTTTGATGCTCATCGGCTTGGTGGCCATGTGGTGGCTGGGCCGCGGCAGCGTGCGCCGTGCCATCGCCGGCACTGCGGGCGCCTACCAGGTGGCGTTCCTCTTCAATTCGGTGACGCTGCCTTGGTACTACGCCTCGGTGCTGACGCTGATGGGCACCTTCCGCCCACCGCTGTTGCTGCTGAAGATAACCACCGGCGTTTCGCTGTTTATCGGCGTCGCTTTCTCCGGCGATGGCAACCACCAGCTCTATAACTGGTGGTGGGATATCGCCATGGTCGTTGCCGCGTGGGCTTTAACGCAGTGGATCTTCGCTGGCGTCAGCCCCAAGATCGGCGATGGGCTGCGTAGGAACGCAGCCCAGGAACCCATAAAAGCAGAGTCTGCAGAAAAAGCTACTGCCTAGAAAGCAGAAGCCTGCGCGCGGCGGATAACTTCGCGTGCCAGGTGGCCGTGCAAGGCGTCGATCGGGCGGCCCGGGAGAGTTTCATCTTCGGTGAAAAGATGGATGAAGATCTCCTGGTCACTAAAACCGCCGTCGCTAAGCACGGTGATAACGCCTGAAACATACTTGGAGATAACGCCCTTCTGATTAAAGAAGGCAGCCGGCACCAAGCGGGTACCTTCTGCGTTGCGCCACGCGATGAACTTGCGGGCGCCCAGCAGATCAAACACGCGGGTAATCTGCAGGTCGAGCTTGTCCGCCACCTCTTGCAGCGTCAACAGCTCCTCGCCTTCCAGGAGGGCAGCGATTTCTTCGTTCTTGGCCTGTTCGGAATTCATCTGTGGATTAGTCACAGACACAACCTTAGCCGGATACCACATCGCTGCGTCTATCAGCCATACTGGATTACATGACAAGGCTGGAAGTAGGCGACATTCTCGAGGACCGCTATCGCGTCGATCGGCCGATCGCGCGGGGCGGCATGTCCACGGTTTATCGCTGCGTCGACATGCGCTTAGGCCGTGCGGTGGCGGCGAAGGTAATGCATGAGCACTATCAAGACGATCCGGCCTTTGTGAAGCGTTTCGAGCGCGAGGCCCGCGCGATGGCGCAGCTGCAGCATCCAAACCTCGTGGGAGTGCATGACTTCTCTTCCGATGGCGTGCCGATTTTTCTCATCATGGAACTTATCACCGGCGGCACCTTGCGCGAGCTGCTCGCCGAGCGCGGCCCCATGCCGGCACACGCCGCGGCGGCGGTCATGCGCCCGATGCTCATGGGCTTGGATGAAGTCCATCGCGCGGGTTTAGTCCATCGCGATATCAAGCCAGACAACGTGCTGATTACCGCACAGAGCCGCGTGAAGTTGGGGGATTTTGGTCTAGTGCGGTCGGCCGCAGCGGAGCGGGGCTCGAGCCAGATCATCGGTACGGTGTCGTATCTTTCGCCAGAGCAGGTCACCGGTGAGCCGATTACGGCGGCCTCCGATGTTTATTCCGCCGGCATCGTCCTCTTCGAGCTTCTGACAGGCAGCGTTCCTTTCCGTGGCGCTACCCCATTGGAGCACGCGCAGGCACGCCTGCAGGCAGACGTGCCGGCACCTTCGTCCCGCATTGCGGGAGTGCCGAAGCTTTTCGACGCCCTCGTCGCCACCGCCACGGCGCGAGAGAAGGCCGAGCGCTTTGCCGACGCGGGCGAGTTCTTGGACGCGCTTGACGACGTCACGCGGGAGCTCGCACTCCCCGACTTCACTGTCCCTGTCCCCCGCAACGCTGCCGCCGCCCGCACTGCCGAGCAGCCCACGGATTTCTCCGGCACAGGTGCTACCCACGTCTTCGATGCCACCACGGCGTTGGAAAGCCCGGCGCCCCAGCCGCGGCCTGCCGAAGAAGAACCGGTAACCGAATACGTTCCGCAGCAGCCGCAGCGCGCGCCTCTTAGCTTCGAAACGCGCGCCGATACGCCAGCCGCCCCGCGGCCGGCGGCTTATCCATCGCAGACACGCATCGATCCCTACGCCGGGCAGGTGCCCCCGACTCCGCAAACTCCACCGGCTCCGATGCCGCAGCAGGCGCCGGCTCCTGCCCCGCAGCCGCGCAATCAGCTCTCCCGCATCGCGGAGGAGGAACCAGAAGAGCGCCGGGAGACTAACCGCAGTGTCTTCTCACTGCTGCTTTTCCTGGCGCTCGTGGCACTAGCTACCGTCGCCGTGGCGATCGGCGGCTGGTGGTTTGGCTCAGGCAACTACGGCTTCTTGCCGCAGTTCCTAGCCTAAGTAGCGGTCTTTGCCGCTAGTTGCGCAGCATTTCCGCTATGAGGAAGGACAACTCCAGGGACTGCTGGGTGTTGAGACGCGGGTCCACTGCGGACTCGTAACGACCTGGCAAGTCCAGGTCGGTGATGTCCTCAGCGCCGCCCAAGCACTCGGTGACGTCCTCGCCGGTGAACTCAAGGTGCACGCCGCCTGGGTGGGTGCCCAGCTCGCGGTGGACCTCGAAAAAGCCCTGGACCTCGTCGACGATCTTGTCGAAGTGACGGGTCTTGTAACCATTCGACGCCGTGAAGGTGTTGCCATGCATTGGATCGCACTGCCAGACCACCTTGTGGCCGGAGTCTTCTACTGCCTTGACCACTGCTGGCAAGACGGTACGCACCTTGTCGTGGCCCATGCGGGTGATCATGGTCAGGCGTCCTGGTTCGCGGTTCGGGTCGAGCTTTTCTGCGTACTCCACCGCCTGCTCCGGGGTAACTCCAGGGCCAAGCTTGATGCCCACGGGGTTACCGATGAGCGCGGCGAAGTTGACGTGGAAGTCCTCGAGGCCGCGGGTACGCTCACCAATCCACAGTTGGTGGGCGGAAAGATCATAAAGCTTGGTCTCGCCGTTGGTGTCCACGCCAAGGCGCAGCATGGAACGCTCGTAGTCCTTCAACAGGGCCTCGTGGGAGCAGTAGATCTCAGCAGAACGTAGGGTCTCGTCAGAAACTCCGCAGGCGTTCATGAAAGCCAGGCCGTTTTCGATTTCATCGGCCAGCGCCTGGTAGCGCGCACCAGCCGAGGAGTTTGCCACGAATTCGCGGTTCCACTCGTGCAGGCGGTACAGGTCGGCGGTGCCAGACGAAGTCAACGAACGCACCAGGTTCATGGCAGCCGAAGAATTAGCGTAGGCCCGAATCATGCGGGCTGGGTCGTGACGCCGGGCCTCTTCGGTGGGCTCAACACCGTTGACGATGTCGCCGCGGTAGTTGAGCAAACCTTTTGAGTCCATGTCCGCCGAACGCGGCTTCGCGTACTGACCGGCGATGCGACCCAACTTCACAACTGGGGTCGAAGCGCCATAGGTGAGCACCACTGCCATCTGCAGCAAGGTTTTCACGTTGCCGCGGATGTGCGGCTCGGTATTGGATTCAAAGGTCTCAGCGCAGTCGCCGCCTTGCAGCAGGAATGCCTTGCCGAGCGCGACGTCGGCAAGCTTGCGCTTAAGCTCCTCAATCTCCGGTGCCACGACAATGGGCGGCACGGATTCCAGAATCTTGCGCACGTTATCTGCCTGCGCGCGATCCCAGCTCGGCTGCTGCTTGGCATTGCGTGCGATGGCATCCCGGAATCGCTCCTCGATGCCGGCAGGCAAAGGCGGAAGATCCGGAAGTGCTTCTTTAGGGATATCTACTGTCCAACTCACATGGCTATTTAACCATTAGCCCCCTGCCGCAGGATAGTTTGGGACTAGATAGTTACTTGGTTGGCTCTTGTCAGCGGTAGTGCCTCCATGCAGGCGCGAAACTTGGCTAGGTTATGACGGGCGTCGACAAGCGCGTCGTGATTGCCCTGCGGCACCGGCGGCATCTTTGGGCAGCCGGCGAATTCCCAGTACTGCTTGAGCTCGCGGGTATAGCGCGGGATGCGCTTGGGCAAGCCCGCCATATCGCCCCACAACTGGGCCAAAACCACGTGGTCATAGGCACCCACCCAAGCCCAGAGCTCGACCGGAGTGGAATGCTTGGTGAGAAACTCTATGAGCTCCTCGCGAATGCGATCGCGCGACTTCCAGACGGGATCGCTCGGGGAAGGCAGCTTATCGAGAACGTTCTCGCGCACCCACGCGTTGGCATGCGCGGGGTTGAAGTCGGTAGATACCGCATAAAATTCGCTGCCATCTTCGCCGACGATGCCAATGGAGACCAGCTCGATGGTCTTTCCATTCTCAATAAACTCGGTGTCATAGAAGTAGCGCACGGGGCCTAATCTTACTTGGCTTCCCTCCCCCAGCATGCCTTGGGGTCTGGGGTGCAAGAGGCGGTGCTTGGCGACGCCGCCCGACCCCCGCTCCCACGCATACACCTGCTAGTCGCGGCGGCGTGCGCTGCAGCAGGGGGCCCGCTCGCAGCGGTGGGCCTTTGGGTCTTGCCGCGGAGTGTTTTCCGGATGATAATCCTGCTGTGCAGGCGCGTCGATGAGATGCGAGATGTCCGGCGGTTTGAGCAGCCAGCCTACAATCGGCACGCGCCCCAGCGCCCATAGCGCCAGAGAGGCAATGGCGGCAAAGACGAAGCAGGCGATCAACCAGAACCAGGTGTTATCCAGCAAGTGCTCGCCGTGCAGGGTGACCTCATGTGGGAACCAAGCCATGAAGAAGCCATAGCCCACTGTAAGGCCGATGGGATGCGCCAAGTAGATGGGCAGCGTGTGCGAGCCTATAAAGCGCAATCCCTTGGACAGGACTGGGACATAGGAGACCCAAATCGCAAGCACAATGCCCAGCGGGACCTCCAAGGCCTGTTCCACGAAGCGGACCAAGATGTGCACCTCGTTAGAGGTCAGGTACTCCGCACCGGGCAGCGGCCACGGAATGAAGACCTCCTCGGGATAAGAATCCCAAGCACGGCGGAAAAAGGAGCCGCAGAGGTAAGCCACAATGGTGCCGCCGTAGAAAAAGGCGGTGGAAAGGCCAAAGTGTCCCTTGAAAGGTGCCTCGATTTCGGAGGCGAAGCGGGTAATCCAGTCCCGGAAGAAAGCCGCGGCTACGAACATCGGCAGGAACATCATTGCCTTGGCAATGAAGGTAAAGTGCGCCTGCCACGCCATGAACAACAGCGGCGTAAAGCTTAAAAGCACGGCCAGCCAGCCGGGCAGCTTGCGTACGCACCACAAGAAGATGTTGAAGAAGATCAGAGAATGGATAAACCAGGCCATCGTGTGGCCAAAGACCATGTTGAACAACATCTCATTGCGATCAAAGATGTCGCTTTCAAAGACCCAGTGTAATTCGAGGCGTTTTACCTGCAATTCCACGGCCATCCACACCACATAGGGCACGATGAAATACCACAGGCGGCGCGCGAAAAGCTGCGGGAAGGTGAAGTTAAAAACCTTCGTAGAAAAGTAGCCGCTGACGAGGAAGAAGAGGGGCAAACGCAGCGGGTCTAGCCAGAGGTTGAGTGCCGCGAGTCGGGTCTCGCTGGATTCGGGAACAGTGAGCGTGACGTGCAAAAGAACAACGCCAAGGATGGAAACACCCTTGGCGATGTCAGGCCACGCTAATCGAGCCTTAGGGGAACTCACCGCCTAGTGCGCCTCGTATTTTGGTTCCGCGCCTGCAGGATAGCCCTTGCCTGCTTGCAGGGAGGCTTTGACCTCAGAGGCATAGACATCGACATATGGCTGGCCGGAAAGCTCGGCCAATTCCTGCATAACGTAATCGGTGAAAGCACGAATGGTGCCATGCTCATTCGGGTCCAAACCGCGTTCCGCTGCCCACTCATGCGGATCGATCGGCTCGGCAACGCGCATGCCGACTTTAGTCGGACGCGGCACCCAGCTGCCGATCGGATTGGCCTTGCGGGTACCGATCATGGCGATCGGGATGACCTTCTTCCCAGTGGTCATGGCGATGCGCCCCATACCAGTACGACCTTTGTAGATGCGGCCATCAGGAGAACGGGTGCCCTCCGGGTAGATGCCAAACAGGTCTCCCCTATTCAGAATCTGCTGTGCGGATTCCAGCATGGCATCGCTGGCGTTGTCACTGTCGCGCTCGACGGGGACCTGGCCGACCGAGCTGAAGAACCACGCTTGCGCGCGGCCCACCAAGCCCGGAGTGGTGAAATACTCGCTCTTGGCCAAGAAAGTGATCTGACGCGGGCACATCAGCGGGAAGAAGAAAGAGTCCATCACCGCTTGGTGCGTGGAGACAAGAATCGCTGGGCCTGCAGTGGGAATGTTATCCATGCCTTCAGTCCACGGGCGGTTCCACAACCGCAAGGCAGGACCGAAAAAGATGTTCTTAAATGCCCAGTACCACTTGTTTCGCATCGCGTTGTCCCTGTCGTTTAATTAACCTACGGCAAGCCCATTGCGGGCTAGGTCAGCTACGCCAATCATACCCGCCGCTGAGCCCAGATCTGCGGTGGCCACGCGGGCCAGCGGGCGATGCCCCGCCCCTACTATTTGGCGCGCCATGTTCTCGCACGCGGTGTCTAGGTAAAGATCCGCATCATTGGCGACGCCGCCGCCAATCACGATCAGCTCGGGATCCAAGACGTCTGCCACGATGGAAAGGCCCTGGCCCAGCCAGGTTCCGAAGTGCTCCATGACGGCTAGGCCGAGAGGATCGCCGGCGCGTGCGGCGGTGGTGATTTCTACTCCCTCGGCACCTACTGGCAGCGTGGTGGAATAGCTTGGGCGCAGCTCCTCACAGGTATCGGGCAATGCGGTACCGGAGGCATAGCGTTCTAGGCAGCCGCGCTTGCCGCAGGAGCACTCGCGTCCACCCGGGACCACGGTAAGGTGGCCGAATTCTGGGGCCGTGCCGAACGCGCCGCGGTAAATCTTGTCCTCGGTCATCAAGGTTGCGCCAATGCCGGTGCCGACAGAGAAGAACACCCAGTCCTTGGCGCCGCGACCGGCACCGAAGCGCCACTCTCCCCACGCTGCGGAGTTAGCGTCATGCTCGAGGCGTACGGGTAGACCGAGCCGCTTGCTCAAAATTTCGCGCACCGGCGCATCGCGCCACGGCAAGTGCGGGGCAAAGCGCACGGTTTCGCACTGGGGATCCAAAAAGCCGGCGAGTGCCAAGCCGACTGCGGAGATCTCATTCTTCTCACGCAGGGTGTCTACGGCCTGGACGATGTCATCTTCTAGCTGGCGGGCGCTATCCGCGGTTGGCACGCTCACCGAATCAACAATGTCGCCCTCCGCGCTGATGGTCGCCGCGCGTAGGTTGGTGCCGCCGATGTCGAATCCAATGGTGAATCCGGAGTCCGCGGCAGGTTGAGCGTGTTCAAGCATGCACAACAGGATATACCCCCGCCGGGGTATTGGTCACATTCTGCATGTTCGAGCGGAATCGATAAAGAAATTAATCTCTGTCACTAAGCCAAGATTTCACGCAGGCGCCCACCCATGATTTCCCACGTCCATGCCGTCTCCACATGGTTGCGGCCAGCCTGGCCCATGCGGCGGGCGCGAGGAGCATCGCCTAGCAAGGCGCACAATGCCTCCTCCAATTCGGCAACACTTGAACCGCGCACCACGATGCCGGTGTCATCCGTGACGGTCTCCGGTGCGCCGCCGGAGTCACCGGCAATGACGGGCACGCCGCAGGCCTGGGCCTCAAGGTAGACGATGCCCAGGCCCTCGACGTCGAGGCCTCCCCCACGGGTACGCGCGGGCATGGCAAAGACATCAGCGGCGTGCAGGGCCATCTGCAGTTCCGTAGTGTCTTTGGCCTCGCGGATGATGACGTCGGGGGCATAGATTTCGGCGAGCCGCTCTAAAGCTTTCCGGTAGCGGCCGCGACCAATGATGAGCAGTTGTGCATTGGGAAATTGCGCGCGAACCTTCGGCAGAGCTCGCAGCAGCTGGTCTTGCCCTTTGCGCGGGACCAAGCGGGAAATACACGTGATGACGGGACCATCTGACAAACCGAAGTGCGCACGCGCAGCCTGCTTTTTCTGCTCATCGGCCGGCTGAAAATCCTCCAGGCTCACCGCAGAGGGAAGATGCACCCACTTCGGCCCAGGGCCAAAGGGCGCTTGCAAGCGACGCAGCGTGTAGTCGGAGATATACGTAATAACATCAGCGTGCTCTCCGATACGCCGCAGCGCCTGACGGGCAACCGGAAGCATGGACCACCCCACCTCATGACCGTGAGTAGTGGCCACAACCTTGGTCGCGCCGGCTTCCTTGGCAGCCTTGCCCATCAATGCAAGAGGGGCTGCCGCACCGAACCAAACGATGTCGATGTCATAGGCCTTGATAAGCCGCTGCATCTCGCGCACGGTTGCCGGAGTAGGCAGCATGATGCGCCGCGGCCAACGGATGACCTGGTAGGGCTGGGCGGCATCGTAAAGCGCGGCGGCCTCAGCATCCTGTGTCGAGGCAAAGACGACAACCTCGGAAGGATCCAGGGTGGAGACGAAGTCCCGTAGATATGACTGAATCCCGCCAATCGTGGGCGGGAAGTCATTGCTAACCAGTAGTGTGCGCGCCATGCGCCCTACTCTAGTAGCGCACCGCTCCTTGGATCGGCATAGAGTCCACCGGAACTACCTGAACCGGCACGCCATAGGTCGAAGCATGTACTACCTTGCCATCGCCGACGTACATGCCGACGTGGGTAACTCCTGGGTAGTAACCGATGATGTCACCGGGTTCGAGCTGATCGAGCGGAACCTGGGTGCCACCTGCGAGCTGCGCCTGGGAGGTACGCGGAATGGACTTGCCCATCTGCTGATAACTCCACACCATAAGACCCGAGCAGTCAAAGACGTCAGGGCCCGTAGCACCCCAGCCATACGGCGCGCCCAAGCGGGTAAGAGCAGCTTCGACGGCCTTGGAACCGGAACCGTCGGACAATGCGGCAACGTCAACGTCCTTAGCACCGAAGCGGCCCACAAAGGCAGCGCGCTGCTCCTCGCTTAGGCTATCGACCTTTTCCTCGATCTCCTTCTTCTGCGTTTCGAGCTCTTTCTGCTCCTTGAGAAGGCGATCCCGCTGCTGTTCAAGCTCCACAGCCTTATCTTGTGCGGCCTTTACGGCAGCGGCGGCCTCGTCTTGCAGTCCACGAGCGACGTCGGCGGCCGCAGCCTTGTCATCAAGATTGCGTTGCGCGGTGCGCGAAAGCGCGCCAAGGTAGCCCATACGTTCAACAGCGGTGCCAGGATCTGCGGCATCCAAAGCGGCTGCGACGGCACTGGTGGAATCACCGCGGTAACGCGACTGGGCGATGCCGTTGATGCGATCTTGTTGGTCTGTTACGGCAACAGCTGCAGCATCCGCTTTTATGCGCGCGTCATCGGCGCGCTTCTGGAGTTCTTCTACTTCCTTTTCGGTAGCGGCCAGTGCATCCTCGGAAGCCTTGACTTCCTCGTTCTTGGCGGCCACGCGCTGGGCGACGTCCGCGACACGGTCAACCAACTTCTGCAGGTCCTCGCTCTCAGGACTACCAGGTTCCTCCGCGGGCGCTGCGGCAGCCGGTGCTTCCTGGACTTGCTCGACCTCTTGTGCCGTCGCGGGAGGCACGACCGCCACGCCCCAAGCAGTGGATACGGTAAGCGCTGCGGCCAATGCCGCGTAGAAAGTGCGGCGGGCCCGCAAAGTGGAAGAAAGCACGGTAGTAGTTCCCAAACTTAAAAAATAATAATAGACCGCTTAATACTAGCGCATATCTCGCGCTGAAAGCGAGTACACGAACAACAAACCATAAAACCACAAATAGCCCCTGCCGTCCATAAATAAATGGAGGCAAGGGCCAGTAATGCCGAAGGCAGCTGCTTAAGCCTTAGAAGCGAACTGCGGAGTGGATCGGCATGTAATCCAGAGGGCGCTCCTGAACCGGGACACCGGAGTTCAAAGCATCGATGATGGTGCCGTTGCCGGTGTAGATACCGACATGGGATGCACCAGAGTAGTAGACGATGATGTCGCCCGGCTGCAGAGCATCCAGGGAGACCTGCTTGCCAGCAGCAGCCTGAGCCTGGGAAGTACGTGGGATCTCAACGCCGGCCTGGCGGTATGCCCAGGAGGTCAGACCGGAGCAGTCGAATGCGCTCGGGCCGTTTGCACCGTAAACGTACGGTGCACCAATGACGGAGCGTGCAGCTGCGAGAGCCTTCTGGCCCGCAGACTGTGCCGGAGCAGCGGCCGGAGCCGACGCCTGTACGGACGCAGCGTAGTTTACGTTCTCCTGTTGCAGGGACGGAACATACTGCTGAATGTTCGGAACCTGGTTGATGCTCGGGACGTTCTCCAGGCCCGCAACCTCGAAGCGGTAGTCGGTGTTAGGGATGACTACCTCGGCACCCTGTGCAACTGCTGGGACTGCAACTGCTGCGGACGCTGCAGCAACTGCGGTGGTTGCAATACGGCGGGTGGTGATTGCGCCCTGACGACGGTGCTTAGACACGAATTAAACTCCAAATCTTCCTGTGTGCCTACTTCGAATGAGCACACACTATTACTTCGCAGAAATACTGGAAGTAAAGATTCACGCTCTGGTTCACAATTTCTGCGAACCATTCGAAGCTCTGACCCGGGGCGGGCCTAGCGTTCGTTGATGCTCCGTTCCTGTAGAAGCATCTCCACTCGGCCCCCGGTTTAGGAGGGGCCAGATGCGGCACTTAAATCTTCAGTTCGTTATTGAGCACCACTTCGTCGGTAACTCAATGTCTCAAGTAGGTTACGAAACTGTCACGGCCAATGTCGAATCACCGCCCCAAAACCACGGCCGTTATCGTCCCGTTATCTTCTATTGACATTTTTGAAATGTTTCAGACCTTTCGCCGGGGAACTCTCCCCGTTATCACTTTGAGATAAAGCCTAACCTGCAAAAATAATGGTCAACAATGCCGTTTGCAGGACACTCATTATCATCAACCTTTGAAGCGAATTTAGCGTAAAAAATTGCGACAGTGACCTTCCTCACAAGTCAGTTTTGGCCCAGATTTGAAGGCTCACAAGCACCAATTTTCACACATATTTGAGCTCAGTTTTGGCGAGTTTACGCGCTAGGAGAATGCAATACTCCCCCATTAAAGCGTGCGCTTTATCCCCAGAGTTCTCGGCTTAAAAACTGAATGGATTGCTTCCTATATATAAAGAGTAGAAAACGGCGCGCAACACAGGCACCTAGCGGGCCGATGTGGGGATCGCTAAAGCCCCCGCCTCTCTTACTAGCAGTAGGAAAGGCGAGGGCTTGTGAGCGAGTTTCAGGCTCTTATATAGAAGCCTTAGATGCGGCCGTGCTCTTCGTCTTCGCGACGGTTTGCCTCGTTGAGGCGGCGGAACATTTCTGCCTCCTCAGCGTGGTTCTCCTCGTGAATTTCGTGGACACGGTGCATGAGTGCGGAGTCATCCGGGGAGAAAATACCCTGGGTCTCAGAGTCAGCGAAGCCGAGCTGGTTGAGCTGCTTCGGAACCTGAGCACCAGCGTACTCCAGCGGAACCGGGTGCCCGTGCTCGTCGACCGGGCCAAGCGGCTGGTGGACCTCGATGAAGGCACCATTCGGCAGCTGCTTGATAACACCGGTCTCGATGCCGTGCTCCAGGACCTCGCGGTCAGATCGCTGCAGACCAACGCAGATGCGGTAGGTAACGAAGTAAGCGATTGGAGGCAAGACGATGAGGCCGATACGACCAACCCAGGTCATTGCGTTCAGCGAGATCTGGAAGAAGTGTGCGACGTGGTCGTTACCACCGGACAGGGTCACCAGCAGGAAGAAGGTGATCGCCATTGCGCCGATAGCGGAACGAACCGGAACATCGCGCGGACGCTGCAGCAGGTTGTGGTGAGCGTCATCGCCAGTGAACTTCTTCTCCAGGAACGGGTAAGCAAACAGCAGCACGACCATCGCACCACAAAGCAGTGCAACCCAGAATGCGGAAGGAATGGTGTAGTTGCCCAGGTACAGCTCCCATGCCGGCATGACACGAGCAACACCGTCAGTCCACAGCATGTAGATATCCGGCTGGGAACCAGCGGAGACCTGAGACGGGTTGTACGGGCCAAGCAGCCAGATGGCGTTGATGGTCAGCAGACCAGACATCAAAGCCAGAACGCCAGCAACCATCATTCCCATGCCGATTGCCTTCGTAGCGAAGACCGGCATAATGCGGACACCGACAACGTTGTTTTCTGCGCGGCCTGGTCCAGGGAACTGGGTGTGCTTCTGGAACCAAACCATAATGAGGTGAGCGGCAACCAGACCCAGGATGATGCCCGGGATAACCAGAACGTGCAGGATGTAGAAACGGTCCAGCATGAGGTCGGACGGGAAGTCGCCGCCGAAGATTGCCCAGTGCAGCCAGGTGCCGATAATAGGCAGGCCCAGGATGATAGCAGACATGATTCGCAGACCAACGCCGGAGAGCAGATCGTCCGGAAGGGAGTAGCCGAGGAAGCCCTCAACCATGCCCAGGAGAATCAGTGCACAACCGATAATCCAGTTAGCCTCACGCGGGCGACGGAACGCACCGGTGAAGAAGATGCGGAGCATGTGAGCAACCATGGACATCATGAACATCAGGGCTGCCCAGTGGTGCATCTGGCGGATAAACAGGCCGCCGCGAACCTCGAAGGAAAGATCCAGCGCAGTTGCGTAAGCGCGGGACATCTCAACGCCGTTCAGCGGGGTGTATGCACCGTCGTAGATGACCTTCGTGATGGAAGGGTCGAAGAACAGTGCCAGGTAGATACCGGTCAGTAGCAGGATGATGAAGCTGTAAAGAGCCATCTCACCGAGCATAAAGGACCAGTGGGTCGGAAAGACCTTGTTCAGCTGGGTTCGCAGTACTCCGGCTGCGGAGTAGCGCGAATCCATGTTGTTGCCCATCTTGGCAAGTTTGTTACTCATTATGACTTACGCTCCCAGAATGCAGGTCCGACAGGCTCGATGAAGTTGCCCTTGGCAACGAGGTAGCCCTCTTCGTCCACGCCGATCGGCAGCTGCGGCAGCGCACGGGCTGCAGGTCCGAAGACCGGCTTGCCGTAGTGCAAAGCGTCGAACTGCGACTGGTGGCACGGGCACAGAATGCGGTTGGTCTGAGCCTCGTACAGAGAGGTCGGGCAACCAATGTGGGTACAGATCTTGGAGTAGGCGTAGTAGTCGCCGTAGTGGAAGTCTTCCTGACCAGCACGCTCAATTGCCTTCTGCGCATCGGAGTGACGCAGGCGGATGAGCATCACGGCGTTGCGGTTGCCGTGAATGGAGTGCATGTGGTTTTCGTAGACGTCCTTTTCCTCAGACCACAGGTCACCATCGTTGACGTCTTCCGCAGCGAGCGGGAAGACAGTCTCCATGCCGCCGGCAGCGAGGTCCTCAGGACGCACGCGAACCAGACGAGCGAGGCCACGGGTGGTGTAGTGGGTACCGGACTCACCCTCGTGCTTTTCCGCAATAGTAGAGGTATCGCGAGCCAGGTAGAGCTTCACGCCCTTCTCGTGCATGGTCCAACCGGAGGTCCACAGAGTGCCGTCGCCAGCGTAGTTAAGCTCGTGGCGCTTCTTCCATGGGTTGTTGATTGCGCCGCCCAGCGGAGCAATAACGGACAGACCAAACAGAACGCCTGCGCCGCCGAGCAGACCCATGATGGTTTTGCGACGACCCAGAGTGGAGGTCTTCCAAGAATCGTTCAGAAGAGCGGTCAGGGTGCGGCGGTCGACTTCCTCGGAAGGGCCGTCGTGACGACGCTGAACGGAAATCTCTTCTGGCAGAATCTTCTTAACGTACTGAACGATGGCAAAGCCCAGGGCCAAAATAGCCAGGCCAGCGGTAACACCCAGCAACGGGGTGTAAAGAGTATGCCACCAGATGCCGTCCTCTCCCAGCATCTTGTACTGCCAAGGCCAGAAGAGGTAAACGCCAAGGAAGGCGATACCAGCGATGACAGACAGTGCCAGCCAGAAGGTGACGTTACCGGCGGCGCGCTTTTCAGCTGGGTCGCCATCGACCGGGAAACGCTCCTTACGGAACGCAACGGTTACGTCGTCGAGCTCGGTGCCGAGAGCGGCGAGCTCATCGTTGCTCATCTTGTCGAGCTCTGCGTTGGTGTAGTTCTTCTTTACATTGCTCATGAGCGCGATCCAATCCACATAGCGGCAACGCACAAAGCGCTGATGCCGATGATCCACATTGCGAGACCCTCAGCAACCGGGCCCAATCCACCAAGGTCCCAGCCTGCTGGAGACGGGGTTTCCTTTGCAGACTTGAGGTAGGCGATGATGTCCTTCTTCTCGTCTGCGGAAAGCTGACGGTCGGAGAACTTAGGCATGTTCTGCGGACCAGTCAGCATTGCCTGGTAGATCTCCTGCTCGTTGGCCGGAGCCAGCGGCGGAGCGTACTTACCGGAGGACAGCGCGCCGCCCTGGCCGGTGAAGTTGTGGCAGGATGCACAGTTCATGCGGAACAGCTCGGAACCCTTAGCTACGTCCTCGGCCTGAATCTGGCCGTTGTAGTTAGCGCCACGAAGAGATTCCTGAGCAATGGTGCCGTCTTCGTTGTAGACGATGTCAGCGCCGCCACCATTTGCTGCAACATAAGCTGCAAGCGCCTGGGTCTGCTGCTCGGTGTAACGCGGGGTCTTGCGCTCAGCCTGTGCGTCGTTGGACATCATCGGCATGCGGCCGGAGTGTACCTGGAAGTACACGGAGCCAGCACCGATGCCAACGAGGGACGGGCCGCGGCCCTCGATGCCCTGCAGGTTGGCACCGTGGCAGGTGATACAAGCAACGTCGTAGATGTCCTTGCCCTCTTGAACGAGAGCCTGGTCATCCTTCTGAGCGGTTGCGATCTGCGCGTCTGGGGTCAAGGCGGAAGCCAGGACACCAGCACCAGTCAGACCGATGCTCAGAGCGAAGCCGCCGGCAAGAGTGCGCTTCGCCTTGCGGCGACGGCGGGTCTTCTTAGCCGCGGCAGTGGTCTCTTCCACTGCGGCGGTTTGCTGAATGTTATCCATCATTTTCCTTTAGATAACTCGTACACGGAAATGGATGGCTGTAGGCCGAGAGCCTGCTCCCGGGCTCCTACGGCCTACTGGACTAGGTAGATGACTACGAACACGCCAATCCAGACAACATCGACGAAGTGCCAGTAGTAGGACACTGCCATCGCTGCGGTTGCCTGTGCTGGCGTGAACTTGGACTTAGCAATACGCGCCAGAATGATCGCGAAGGAGATAAGGCCTGCAGTCACGTGTGCAGCATGGAAGCCGGTCAGGATGTAAAAGACCGAACCGAAGACGCTGGACTGAACAGTCACACCGTGCGTGATCAACTCTGTCCACTCAAATGCCATGATGCCCAAGAAGACAACACCCAACAGCAAGGTCACTGAGTACCAGAGTCGGAGCTTGTATACGTCACCCCTTTCTGCTGCGAATACGCCGAACTGGGAGGTCACGGAAGACGAAATCAGCACGGCCGTGATGATGAATCCCATCGGCACGTTGATATGGGCGGTATGCTCCGCCCAGTCGCCTTCCTGGCCGTTTGCACGCGAGGTGAACCACATCGCGAACAGTCCGGCAAAGAACATCAATTCCTGAGACAGGAACACGATGGTGCCAACGCTGACCATGTTGGGTCGGTTCAGCGCGGCAACACGTGGTGCTGCCATACCTTGGTTTGAAACTACGCTCGTCACGCATAACAGTATGGCCGGTCAGAGACGCGAAGTCACTTCAATTCCCCCCGATTTTTTGAAGCTACTTTTCGCCATGCCACAGCGCTTTGCCAGCAAAGGTTAATTTTGGAGAAAAATCGGCAGCTAGCGGGAACTTTTACTACTGCTTTACGACGTCCCATCCGTGCAGGTAAACAGCTTATTGGCCGGTTGACCGCCGAAAAGGCCGCGAAATCGCCGGAAAAATTGAACACTTAAGATGCGCTTTGCAACCGAATTGAGCGATTAGCTCGATGATATAAATCACAAAACGGTCGCTGCTGAAAATAGCAGGTTTCCAACTTTCGGTTGACCCCCGCGAAAATAGCCCCTAACGTGCCATTACTCGGTGATATAGCGCGCGTTGAGAGCAGCTTTCACCACCGTCTCCTCCCCCGCCACATCCGCTTTAGAAACTCTTTTAGATTTTGTGGGAACTTTTGAAACCTTCCATCCGACGCGGAGATCGCCAAAGTCCCCCACCACGGAAAGTGATGGGGGACGCGAGAAGTTTTAGGCGGGCGTTAGTGACCGCCGGGATAGGCCGCCACTAACGCGCAAGGAAAATTAGTGCTTTTCCTTCGGCAGACCGTACTGCAGGGACAGACCGGTAACGGAAGCCACCAAGCAAGCAGCGCCGAGAACGATGAGCCAGAAGTACAGGAAGATGATGCCCAGACCAAGCAGCGCGATGGAGCCGGTCATAGCCAGCGGCCAGATGGAACCCGGGGAGAAGAAGCCGAGGATGCCAGCGCCGTCCTCAGTCTCTGCCTCTTCCCAGTCCTCAGGAGCGACGTCGACGCGGGAATCGGTGAAGCTGATGTACACGCCGAGCATGATGCACAGCAGGAACGCCAGGGTAAGGCCGACGATGCCTGCCCACTCCGGACCGTACAGGTAGCCGTCATCCTTCACGAAGTTCACGCCGAGGACGTAAACAATCAGGGAAACAAACAGGTAGGTCGCAATCGAGTAGAAGACCTTAGATGTTGCACGCATTGTGAAATTCAGTCCTTTTCTACTTATGCCTTCGGGGTGTCAACGAAGTTGTCACCGGTGCGGGTATCGCGCTGAGAGTTGAACGGAGAGGTGGTCACTGCGTAAGGATCCTGGCCGATGTGCTCAAGAGCCTCAGCGTTGGTTGCCTCCGGGTTCTGCTCACGGAACTTCAGGTACTTATTGAAGTCATCGCGGTTAACAACACGGATCTCGAAGTTCATCATGGAGTGGTAGGTACCGCACATCTCGGCACAGCGGCCAACGAATGCGCCTTCCTCATCAATCTTCTCAATCTGGAAGCGACGCTCCTGAGCGTTAGCCTCTGGGTGCGCGTAAACGTCGCGCTTGAAGAGGAATTCCGGAACCCAGAATGCGTGGGAGACGTCACCGGAAGCGAGACGGAACTCAATCGGGGTCTCGGAAGGAAGAACCAGAACCGGAACTTCCTCGGTGGAGCCAACAGTCTCGATCTTGTTGAAGTTCAGGTAGGAGATGTCCCCCATGGACTTGCCGTGAATTGGGTTCGGGTTCTCCACGCCCTCCGGGTCAACGGAGGATTCTTCAGCAATCTTCTTACGCTCGGTGTCCTCGCCGTTGTAGTTCTCGCCGTCTACCTTGTTCTCGGCGTAACCGAACTTCCAGTTCCACTGGTAAGCGGTGACATCGACGGTAACCTCTGGGTTCTTATCCAGTGCGGTGACCTTCTGCTGCGCCTGAACGGTAAAGAAGAACAGGCCCATGATGATAAGAATTGGCACGATGGTCAGAGTCATCTCCAGCGGCACGTTGTACTGCAGCTGCTTAGGGAACTCGCCCTTGCCATCCTTTTCAGCCTTCTTCGCGTTCCACTTGAAGATGGCGGTGAGGAAGAGCCCCCACATGATGAAACCAACAATCCATGCTGCAACCCAGACCCAAATCCAGAAGTTGTACATAGACTCCGCCTCAGGGGTAATGCCCTTTGGCCAACCAAAGCCCAAGAGGTTCTCAACGGCGGTTGGAGCTTCTACGTCACAACCAGCCAATGCGAAGCCGCCAAGAGCGATTGCGCCAGCTAGGCCCGCCTTACGGGCAAAGTTGCGCTGCTTACGCTGTCCCACGTGTGTTCTGCCTTTCTGTCCACACAAACTTCTCGAATACTCACAGAGCATTCCTATCCAATCAGGATAGTGGATGGAGCCTGCGTTTCTTAAGCATTTGATAGCTTCACAGGCCTTCCGAAACACTCTGCAAACTGCGAACGCACTGCATGTTACCGGCCCACCTGCACAAGGGCAGAACCAACCCCTCGAATGGCGGGTTTAGCCTATGACCCAATTCACAAAGGCCATGCGGCTACATCATCCGAAAGTTCGCACCCTAACGGGTAAGCTGCGCCAACCCCTCCCCGATTGCTGAACAAAGACTGCCACGAAGCTTGTAACTCGGCGCGCGTAACTCCATTTAGGATTTAAGCCCCGTAAAGTATTCGGAAGAAAAAGACCCTTGATTAATAAGGAGCAACCACCCTATGTGCGGACTTTGCGGACTACTGACCGCTAACCACGACGCGGCCAAGTACGTAGATGCCCTCGAACAGTCCTTGCAGTGCATGCACCACCGCGGCCCGGATGCAGCGGGCACCTGGCATGACGACGACGTCGTCTTTGGCTTCAACCGCCTGTCCATCATTGACCTTGAGCACTCCCACCAGCCACTGCGCTGGGGCCCAGAAGATAATCCAGAGCGCTATGCCCTGACCTTCAACGGCGAGATCTACAACTACATCGAGCTGCGCGAGGAGCTTAAGGCGGCCGGCCTGAAGTTCAACACCGAAGGCGACGGCGAGCCCATCGTCGTGGGCTACCACCACTGGGGCGAGGATGTAGTCAATCACCTGCGTGGCATGTTCGGCTTTGTCATCTGGGACACCGAAACCAAGACGATGTTTGCCGCCCGCGACCAGTTCGGCATCAAGCCGCTGTATTACGCCACCACCGAGGCAGGCACCATCTTCGCCTCCGAGATGAAGTGCATCCTCGATATGGCCGAGCCGCTGGGTCTAGACCTCAGCCTAGACAAGCGCGCAATTGAGCATTACGTCGATCTGCAGTACGTTCCGGAACCGGAATCCCTGCACGCTAACATTCGCCGCGTCGAATCCGGCTCTACCGTCACGCTGCGCCCGGGCCAGAAGGTCACAAACGATCGCTACTTCAAGCCGCGCTTCTCGGTCCAGAAGGTGGCAGAGGGCAGCGAACAGCAGCTCTTCGACAAGATTGCTAAGGCGCTGGAGGACTCCGTCGAAAAGCACATGCGTGCAGACGTCACGGTTGGCTCTTTCCTGTCCGGAGGCATCGACTCCACCGCGATTGCAACCCTGGCAAAGCGCCACAATCCGGATCTTTTGACTTTCACCACCGGCTTCGAGCGCGAAGGCTACTCCGAAGTCGACGTCGCCGCAGAATCTGCTGAAGCAATCGGCGTTGAGCATATCGTCAAGATTGTCTCCCCAGAGGAATACGCCACCGCGGTTCCGAAAATCATGTGGTACCTGGACAACCCGGTGGCCGATCCGTCCCTGGTTCCGCTGTACTTCGTGGCCCAGGAGGCCCGCAAACACGTCAAGGTCGTTCTCTCCGGCGAGGGCGCGGACGAGCTGTTCGGCGGCTACACCATTTATAAGGAGCCGCTTTCGCTGGCACCATTTGAGAAAATCCCTTCCCCGCTGCGCCGTGGCTTAGGCCAGCTGTCGAAGGTTCTCCCAGAAGGCATGAAGGGTAAGTCCCTTCTCAACCGTGGCTCCATGACCATGGAAGAGCGTTACTACGGCAACGCCCGCTCCTTCAACTTCGAGCAAATGCAGCGCGTTATTCCGTGGGCCAAGGAGGAATGGGACCACCGTGAGGTCACGGCGCCTATTTATGCGCAGTCCCGTGACTTCGACCCAGTTGCCCGCATGCAGCACCTCGACCTGTTTACGTGGATGCGCGGCGACATCTTGGTCAAGGCCGACAAGATGAATATGGCTAACTCCCTGGAGCTGCGCGTGCCGTTCCTGGACAAGGAAGTTTTCAAGGTGGCAGAAACCATTCCGCACGATCTGAAGATTTCCCACGGCACCACCAAGTACGCTCTGCGCAAGGCAATGGAGCAGATCGTTCCGCCACACGTTCTGCACCGTAAGAAGCTCGGCTTCCCAGTTCCAATGCGCCACTGGCTGGCTGGCGACGAGCTCTACGGCTGGGCACAGGACCAGATCAACGAGTCCCAGACCGAGGACATCTTCAACAAGAAGGAAGTTCTGGAGATGCTCAAGGAGCACCGCGACGGCGTGAGCGATCACTCGCGCCGCCTGTGGACGGTCCTCTCGTTCATGATCTGGCACGGCATCTTCGTAGAAAATCGCATCGATCCGCAGATCGAACAGCGCGACTATCCGGTAAAGCTATAAGCCAGGTTTCGTCACTTTGACGTTTATCCAAAAAGTGCCCGCCGCTTGACCTGTCTCCCTTATCTTTCAAAAGGAGGAACAGAGGAAAGCGGCGGGCACTTTTCGTGCTTGCAGCCACGAAGGGCTTTAAGCCAAGACGCTTTAAGCTGAAACGCTTAAAAGCGCGCTATTTAGTTAAAGGAGTCACCACAAGCGCAGGAGCCACCGGCATTCGGGTTGTCAATGGTAAAGCCCTGAGACTCAATGGTGTCAGCGAAGTCGATCTTTGCGCCAGTGAGGTAAGGAACGGACATCTTGTCAACGACGAGGTTTACGCCATCAACGTTGTCGACCTTGTCACCATCGAGGCTGCGGTCGTCGAAGTACAGCTGGTAACGCAGGCCAGCGCAACCACCTGGCTGGACGGCAATACGCAGAGACAGGTCATCACGGCCTTCCTGCTCGAGCAGTGCCTTTGCCTTTGCGGCTGCTGCCTCAGTCAGGATGACGCCGGTAGCGGAAGCTGGAGCGGTCATGTCTTCTCCTCTATTAAGTACGGGTTTTTCTGGCCTCTACCCTACCCTCAATGTTTCGAAGGTGGAAAGGTTGACCTCGCTTACGTCTTTCACAACACCGGGCAGGGCGGGCCTATTCCCATTTAACGGCCACAACCTTGTAGTCTGATCAACGTGAAACTTCCGTGGCAAAAAGATGAAAAGGCGGACGGTAGCGCCGCCCTCCCCGCTTCTCAGATGAGCGAAACCCCGGCTGCTAAAAAGCCGGAGGAACACCGCAAGGGTTACACCCCGCCGAAGGGTCGTCCCACGCCGAAGCGCGATCAGCAAGAGATCGCCCGCGGCGTCAAGCGCGATCCGCACGGCATGTCCGAAGCCCAGCGCTACCAGCACCGCAAGGAGATGAAGGCTTCCATGTCCAAGGAGGAATGGAAGGCCTATAAGCGCAAGGAGCGCGAGGAATCTCGTGCGGCTAACCGCCTTGCCCAGGAGCGCATGGCGAGCGGCGACGAGCGCTACCTGCTGCCCCGCGATAAGGGCGAAGTCCGCCGCTACGTGCGTGACTGGGTAGATTCCCGCAAATTCATCAACGAGTGGATGATGCCTATGATGCTGCTTCTGCTTGTGGTTATGATGCTGGCCAACTTCAGCCCCAACGTTGCCAACTGGGTCAATATCTTCGCCATGGTGGTTATCGCGGTAATCGCCATCGAGGGTTTCTGGCTGGCTCGTCAGTGCAACAACGCAGTGCGCCTGAAGTTCCCGGGAACCACCGAGGCTGGCTTCGGCTTGGGCTTCTACGCATATACGCGCGCTTCCCAGCCGCGCAAGTGGCGTACCCCAAAGCCACGCGTCGAGCGCGGCGCTACCGTCTAAGGCAGTCTTACTTAATCTAGGTAGTTATTTCTAGGTAGTTATTAAGGAGTAGCGATGTCTGAGCTCACGCCGGTTCCGCAGCCTGATCAGCAAGCAGGCCGCGCCGTCGCCGACGCGTTGGCTTCCTCTGTACGCGGAGATTCTTTCGGTAGGTTGAGCGGCGTCGCGAGCTGGCTTGCTGCTTGTCAGGGTGTCGTACCAGCGGCGGCTTTGCGCCGCCCACGCGTTGTCGTCTTCGCTGGTTCGCATGGCATCGCTACCCGCACTTTCGAAGGTGTCGGCCTTTCTGCTTTCGCGCCCGAATCCGACGCGCAGCAGATTGCTGAATTAAAGGAAGGCACCGGACCGAGCCACAGCTTGGCACGCCGCGCAAGCGCCAGCATCACGGTCGTCGATTGTGCGCCCTCCGCCCCTATCGACGCCGAGCCGGCGATGGGCAACGAGGAGTTCGAGGCGGCGTTTTCTTTGGGCCAAGCCACTGCCGACGCCGAGATTGATTCCGGCGCCGATCTGCTCATTCCCGCCGAGGTGGGCGTTGGTGCTACCACCGTTGCCGCAGCGCTCATGGGTCATTTCACCAGCACTGAGCCGGTCGCCATCGTGGGTCCTGGCTCGGGCACCACGGATGCAATGTGGAAGACCAAGGTCACCGTGATCCGCGACGCCATGTTCCGCATCCGCAACTTGGAGGGCGCGGAGGTTATTCAAGCCGCATCCTCGCCTAGCTTTGCGGCATTGGTGGGCTTTATCTGTCAGGCCGCTGCGCGCCGCACGCCACTGCTTATCGACGGCCCGCTGTGCGCCACCGCCGCAGTCTTTGCCGAGTCCCTCGCCCCAGGCGTAAAGCAGTGGCTGCTCGCGGCGAATGTCACCACGGAGCCGGCACACATTAAGGCCTTGCAGCTGCTGGAGCTGCGCCCACTGCTTGAGCTTGAGATGCGCGCCGGCCAAGGCCTGGGCGCGCTGGCCGCATTGCCGCTCATTCAGTCCGCCCTCGAGCTTGCCGCGGACGAACTCAATGTTCTCGCAGAAGCTCAAGAGCCGACTCTAGAATCGGCTCAAGAATAGGCCCAAACAGGCGCCGCAGGATTAGCCGGCCTTCTCAACCAGCGTGTGCAGCCAGCCGTGGTTATCCTCTACGCAACCACGCTGGATGCCAGTTAGCCGCTCGCGCAGCGCCATCGTGGTCTTGCCGGCTTCGTTGCCGTTGACCTTGAAGTCAACGTCGTCGCCCATGACATGGCCCACTGGAGTGATAACGGCGGCGGTGCCGCAAGCAAAGGCTTCCGTCATCGCACCCGATGCAACATCATCGCGCCATTGTTGCGCAGTGATGCGGCGCTCCTCAACTTTAAGCCCCATATCCTGTGCTACCTGCAGCAAGGACTTACGGGTAATGCCCGGCAGCAAGGAACCGGATAGCTCTGGGGTAACCAGGGTCTGGTTTCCTTCCTCGCCGTAGATAAACGCTAGGTTCATCCCACCCATTTCTTCGATGTACTTGTGTTCGATGGCATCGAGCCAGACCACCTGGTCGCATCCCTTCTCCGTAGCCTGTGCCTGCGCAAGCAGGGAGCCCGCATAATTGCCAGCGAACTTCGCCGCACCAGTGCCACCTGGAGCCGCACGCACATAGTCGGTGCACAGCCAAACCGATACCGGTTTGATGCCACCGGAGAAATATGCACCTGCCGGTGAGGCAATCAGCACGTAGCGATAAGAATTCGCCGGGTGAACGCCCAAGGAGACCTCAGTGGAAATCATAAAGGGGCGCAGGTAGAGCGCCTCCTCGCCGCCCGCGGCTGGAACCCATGCCTGATCGACGTCGACTAGCTGGCGCAGCGACTCGATGAACTCTTCCTGCGGCAGCTCCGGCATGGCCAAACGCGCCGCAGAATCGATGAAACGCTGCGCGTTTTCTTCTGGGCGGAAGGTGGCGATGGAGCCATCCGGCTGGCGGTAGGCCTTAATACCTTCGAAGATGGCCTGGCCGTAGTGGAAGATGTTGGAGGCTGGGTCCATGCTAAACGGCGCATATGGACGCACCTGCGCGTCATGCCAGCCCTTTTCTTCATTCCAATCGATGGTCACCATGTGGTCGGTGAACTTTTTGCCAAAGCCAGGATCCTGGAGAATCTCGGCCAGCTTTTCAGCGGAAGTGGGGTGCTCAGTACGCGTTACGGTGTAATTCAACATGCCCCACACGCTACTCGCTTTTTCTATAGGAGGGCAGGAAAAATTCGCCTAAAGATGTGAGCTAGGCGGGTAGGGTGTGTGAGGTAAAACCATTTTCAATCCCGAATGCAAGGAGGAAATCGTGGCAAAGTCCGCGTTTACCCTGCCCGCCCGCGGCAGCTTCCCATCTGTTGAACTGGCAAAGAAGGCCCCAAAGAAGGCCGACGCATTGCTCATCGCAGCTTTCAGCGGCGAGGATGGCCTTGAGGTTCCGGGAAGCGACGCACTGGATTCCGCTGCGCTGCGCGCTACCTACGAGGCGCTTGCTGCGGTAGACGCAACTGGCCGCGCAGGCGAAATCACCCGCATCCCTGCACCGCAGGATTCCATCGCGCCGCTCATCGTCGCTGTCGGCTTGGGTGACGCTGAGCTGCTCGACGCCGAGTTGCTGCGCCGCCATGCCGGCACCGCCGCGCGTGCGCTCACCGGCGGTGGCACCGTGGTCACCACCCTTGCGGACTTTGGCCTGACCGCCACCGTCGAGGGCCTCATCCTTGGCGGCTACGCTTACCGCGGCATCCGTTCCGGCGAGGCCAACGACTCCGAGTCGCCGGCTTCCTTCAGCGTTATCGCAAACAAGAAGGCAGCCGAAGAGTTCGAGGCCGCGCGCGTTACCGCTGAGGCTGTGAACCTCGCCCGCGATCTGGTAAATACCCCGGCTAACGAGCTCTACCCTGAGTCTTATGCCGAATTCATCTCCAACGAGGCTGCCGCGGCAGGCCTGGAGGTAGAGGTACTAGATGAAAAGCAGCTGAAGAAGGAAGGCTACGGCGGCATCATCTCCGTGGGCAAAGGCTCCAAGCGCCCACCACGCCTAGTGCGACTTACCTGGGAGCCGAAGGATGCCACCAGCACCGTTGCTCTGGTGGGCAAGGGCATCACCTTCGATACCGGCGGTATCTCCTTGAAGCCGGGCGCCGGCATGTGGGACATGATCTCCGACATGGGTGGCTCCGCCGCCATGGCCGCTGCCATCATCGCAGCCGCCAAGCTGGAGATCCCAGTCAAGGTCACCGCTACCCTGCCATTTGCTGAAAACATGCCAGGACCAGGTGCTACCCGCCCAGGCGATGTGATTACTCACTACGGCGGAATCACCTCTGAGGTGCTCAACACCGACGCCGAAGGCCGCCTCGTTTTGGCAGATGCCATTGCTCGCGCCAGCGAGGATAAGCCGGAGTACCTCATCGAGACCGCTACGCTTACCGGCGCGCAGATTGTCGCGCTGGGTACCCGTACCGCTGGCGTCATGGGCTCCGATCTCTTCCGCGACCGCATTGCCGAGATTGGCCGCGAGGTCGGTGAGAACGCATGGGCAATGCCGCTGCTCGAGGAACACGACGAAGAGGTCAAGTCCCAGGCCGCCGATATCCGCAATATCAACGCTAAGCGCGAGGGCGGCATGGAATTTGCCGGTACCTACCTGCAGAAGTTCGTCGGCGAGGGCATCGAGTGGGCGCACATCGACGTCGCCGGCCCGTCCTGGAACAACGGCGCACCGCACGGCTACACCCCGAAGCGCGCCACCGGCGTTCCGGTTCGCACCGTGATTGCAGCGCTGCGCGAAATCGCAGAGTCCTAAACCGCAGCCCTAGCCTGGGCTTCTACTCAGCGCCGTGCTCGCGCTCAAAGCGGGCGCGGCGCTGTCTTTGTTCTTCTCGCTTGCGCAAGATGCGTTCGCGCTCCATACGCTCGCGCATGCGCTGAGGATAGCCGGTTTCTTCTACGTCGTAGACATCGCATTGCAGCAGTTTCGCCACGGCATCAATACCCTTCGGCCCGCCGATCCGGCGGCGGATGAACTGGCCAGTCTCATCCACGACAACCACGGACATCTCGTTGACCACCGTTTCGGGTTCTACAAATGCTTCGATATAGGCGCGTCCGCGCGCCCACTCAGAAAGGGCTGCTGCGTCTTCCTTCCGGATCGTCTCGCCAGGCCCACGTGGGGGCCGCAGCTGGGACCTAGATCTGTTTCGACGGAAGGGATTAAACATAGGCCATGAGTCTACTCCCCCGTGTACTTACGCACTTAAAACGGACTGGTGGACCCAGATGTGCACGCTAGTCGCACACACGCGGTAGGATTGAGCATCAGCGTTAAACAATTCCGACTTCCGAGGAGTCTTATTACTTATGGCACACTCTGTTGTGATGCCCGAACTGGGCGAATCCGTAACCGAAGGCACGATTACCCAGTGGCTGAAGTCCGTGGGTGACACGGTCGAGGTCGACGAACCATTGCTCGAGGTCTCCACCGATAAGGTCGACACCGAAATCCCTTCCCCCGTTGCGGGCACCATCCTCGAAATCAAGGCTGACGAAGATGACGACGTAGAGGTCGGCTCCGTCATCGCCATCATTGGTGACGAGGGCGAGTCTGCTTCCGATTCTTCCGCTGAAAAGCCAGCCGAGGAAAAGGAAGAAGCCAAAGAAGAGCCGAAGGCTGAAGAGAAGGAAGAGGCTTCTGCACCGGCTGCTTCCGG
>NZ_KV789213.1:0-1134 GCF_001807495.1 Corynebacterium sp. HMSC08C04
TCCTTCTAGTTTTCGTAGTGGTCAGCAGGCCGGATAAAGACGGCATCGGCCACCTCACCGGTAAGCGGGGTACTTGGGCGTGGTTGGCGCTTGGCTACAGGCTGTGTTTTTGGCCCTGGTTGCCCGGGATGTTGTTGGGCGTGGGCAATGTCAGTCTGGAGGCGTTTGATCACAGCCATCGTTGGGGCCAGCTTTTTGTCCACGACCTGTTGGCATGCAGGCTCTAGGGTGGCTTTGTTGTGCTTTTTGCCCAGGTTGGCCAGTACGTTGCGTGCCTGGATGAGTCCGCGGGGGATGGCGGCACTATTGCGGTCGAGGATCATCGCTATGACTGCGTGCGTTGCTGCCCCGAACGACGAGGCCCAAGCCAAAAGCTCGTCACGGGTAAGCGCCTTGTGGCCTTCATCATCGCCACATGGCCCATGCTGAGGGTTGGTGGAATACCGGTATTTGAATCCGTGAAGGCGCGTGTGTTCAGCAACAAGCTGCTCCCCGCTGAAGATGCTTACTAGTTGCGGGGTGAGCCTGACTGTTACCGATTCTCCTACCAGCTGAAATGGCACTGAGTAGTACTGGTAGTCACAGGTGATGTGCCAGTTGCGATCGACTTTGAGCCGCTTATAAGACACTTCCGTAAACGGCGTCGGCGGAAGATCCCGCATCATTGGTGCCTCTTCTCGATCAAAGCGCATGCGCCGTGTTGAGCCATCAGGCCGCGTCATTGCGCTGTTGATATCGGCAAGACGGCAAGCGATCGCCTCATTGAGTTCATCGAGGTCGTAGAAGACCTCGTTGCTGAAGTAGCCCAGGATTTTGGTGTAAGCGATTTTCACGGCACGCTCTACCGCTGCCTTGTCACGAGGCCTGCCGGGCCTGGTCGGCACGATCGTGATCCCGTAATAGTCTGCAAACGCTGCGTAGCGGTCAGTGACCATCCGGTATGTAGAGTTCTTCTTCGGCCGATAAGTTGCCGTAGAAGCATTATCCGGCACGATGACTGCTGGTACTTTGCCAAGATAGTTCAACGCTTTGACATGGCACTCAATCCACGCCGGCATCTTCTCGTTCGCAGCGGCCGTGACATACATCAGCCCTGAGTATGGGCTGACCGCGACGAACAGTGACGCCTTGAAC
>NZ_KV789214.1:0-1692 GCF_001807495.1 Corynebacterium sp. HMSC08C04
TTGGTTGGTTTGTCTGTTTGTTAGGTTTGGGCTTTTCACGGCCTGATTTTTTGGCTTTTGTGCTGAATTTTTTTGTGGAGAGTTTGATCCTGGCTCAGGACGAACGCTGGCGGCGTGCTTAACACATGCAAGTCGAACGGAAAGGCCTCAGCTTGCTGGGGTACTCGAGTGGCGAACGGGTGAGTAACACGTGGGTGATCTGCCTTGCACTTCGGGATAAGCTTGGGAAACTGGGTCTAATACCGGATAGGACAGCTGTTTAGTGTCAGTTGTGGAAAGTTTTTTCGGTGCAAGATGAGCTCGCGGCCTATCAGCTTGTTGGTGGGGTAATGGCCTACCAAGGCGTCGACGGGTAGCCGGCCTGAGAGGGTGGACGGCCACATTGGGACTGAGATACGGCCCAGACTCCTACGGGAGGCAGCAGTGGGGAATATTGCACAATGGGCGGAAGCCTGATGCAGCGACGCCGCGTGGGGGATGAAGGCCTTCGGGTTGTAAACTCCTTTCGACAGGGACGAAGCTTTTGTGACGGTACCTGTATAAGAAGCACCGGCTAACTACGTGCCAGCAGCCGCGGTAATACGTAGGGTGCGAGCGTTGTCCGGAATTACTGGGCGTAAAGAGCTCGTAGGTGGTTTGTCGCGTCGTCTGTGAAATTCCGGGGCTTAACTCCGGGCGTGCAGGCGATACGGGCTGACTTGAGTGCTGTAGGGGAGACTGGAATTCCTGGTGTAGCGGTGAAATGCGCAGATATCAGGAGGAACACCGATGGCGAAGGCAGGTCTCTGGGCAGTAACTGACGCTGAGGAGCGAAAGCATGGGTAGCGAACAGGATTAGATACCCTGGTAGTCCATGCCGTAAACGGTGGGCGCTAGGTGTAGGGGGCTTCCACGTCTTCTGTGCCGTAGCTAACGCATTAAGCGCCCCGCCTGGGGAGTACGGCCGCAAGGCTAAAACTCAAAGGAATTGACGGGGGCCCGCACAAGCGGCGGAGCATGTGGATTAATTCGATGCAACGCGAAGAACCTTACCTGGGCTTGACATATAGCGGATCGCTGCAGAGATGTAGTTTCCCTTTGTGGTCGTTATACAGGTGGTGCATGGTTGTCGTCAGCTCGTGTCGTGAGATGTTGGGTTAAGTCCCGCAACGAGCGCAACCCTTGTCTTATGTTGCCAGCATTTGGTTGGGGACTCATGAGAGACTGCCGGGGTCAACTCGGAGGAAGGTGGGGATGACGTCAAATCATCATGCCCCTTATGTCCAGGGCTTCACACATGCTACAATGGTCGGTACAACGCGCAGCGACACTGTGAGGTGGAGCGAATCGCTGAAAGCCGGCCTTAGTTCGGATTGGGGTCTGCAACTCGACCCCATGAAGTCGGAGTCGCTAGTAATCGCAGATCAGCAACGCTGCGGTGAATACGTTCCCGGGCCTTGTACACACCGCCCGTCACGTCATGAAAGTTGGTAACACCCGAAGCCAGTGGCTCAAACTCGTTAGGGAGCTGTCGAAGGTGGGATCGGCGATTGGGACGAAGTCGTAACAAGGTAGCCGTACCGGAAGGTGCGGCTGGATCACCTCCTTTCTAAGGAGCATTATTTTGCCCACAGTTGTGGGTGTGTTGGTTGAGTGCACATGTGTTGTGCTGCCAACGATATTGTTTAATCGGGTGGAGACACACCTTAAACA
>NZ_KV789215.1:0-99432 GCF_001807495.1 Corynebacterium sp. HMSC08C04
GCCACCGAATCCATATCGGAGACTTCGACATGCGCAAAGCCACCGCCCCAACCACCCCAGACGACTAATACAGACGGTCCGGGCCGACACACCCCTCGGCCCGGTACCAACTACCCGGAACACGGCAGTACCGAGTCCCCAGAACACCGGTACCAAAAACTCGCATCTGACACCCCCAGCACCAACGAGCTTTCCGCGTTCCATTCCGTCAACCCGACCACCTCCGCCAAGGCACTTACCGTCCTCTTCGCGGAAGGCCTGCTAGAAAAGCGGGGTCAAGTCCGCGGAAGTGGTGTATCTGTGCTTTCTGAATCGAGGACAGTGTCAGGGGTGGTGCTAGGGTCCGGTCCGGGGTTGATGTCGGTTCATTAGGCTGCCTCTTTGATGGTTTGGTCTTCGCCCGCTCGGGTGGTTCTTGCCCGCTGTGGGTAGTCCACCGCGCCTTTGAAACGCCCAACCGCATCACCCGCCAGGTAGCCGCCATGCCGGATGGCCATTCCTACCTGTGGATAGGTCGCTTTGTGCAAGGAACCGCAAAATCTTGGGGAACCCCTCGCAAGGAATTCGCCGTGGGCTTAGGCTGCGATATCTCTGAGGCCGACCGCATTGTCTACGCCGATGCTCTTAATCTAGACTTATCCGCCGCCACCCCTATCGGCCCTGGTTGTACCGCTTGCCCGCGCGAACATTGTCCCCAGCGTGCCCTTCCACAAGCAGATCGTCCCATCCAGGTTTCACTCAATCGCACCGCCGAGCATTCCTACTCCACCTTTTAACAACGCATGCAAAAGCGCCCACCCTAGGCTGGTTGCTAAAGGCGGGCGCAAAAGAAAGGAAAGATCGCTTACTCCAGGTCATCGTGAGCCACGAGACGGCGTGCCGCCTCAGTGATGGTGCCGGACAGCGACGGGTAGACCGCGAAGGAATCAGCCAGCTGGTTAACGGTCAGCTGGTTGGTCACTGCCACAGCAATTGGCAGGATGAGCTCGGAAGCGGTCGGTGCAACGACGACGCCGCCGATAACGCGGCCGGAGGTAGCACGGCAGAACAGCTTCACGAAACCGTGGTTCAGCGAGCGCATCTTCGCGCGCGGGTTGGTGTTCAGCGGCATCGTAATGGTGCGCGCGGAAACCTCGCCGGCCTCGATTTCTGCCTGGGTGAAGCCCACGGCTGCGATCTCCGGGCGCGTGAAGACGGCCGTGGCGACAGTCTTCAAACGCAACGGCGAAACGCCTTCACCAAGTGCGTGGTACATCGCGATGCGGCCTTGCATAGCGGCCACGGAAGCCAGCGGGAACAGGTCGGAGCAGTCACCGGCTGCGTAGATGCCCGCGACGTTGGTGCGAGAAACGCGGTCAACCTTGATGTGGCCCGACTTCTGAGTAGCCACACCAACGTGCTCAAGGCCAAGTTCCTGGGTATTCGGGATGGAGCCGATGGACATGATGACGTGTGAGCCATGAATCTCGCGGCCGTCCTGCGTCTTGACCACAACATTGCCGTCTTCGGTACGAGTAACGGTCTCAACGCGGCAGTTCTTCTCCAACTCCACACCGCGCTCAGCCAGAACGGTCTCGAGGACGTCGGCTGCGTCGGCGTCATCATGCGGCAGAATACGGTCACGGGAAGCCACCATGGTTACCTTGACACCCATCTCTGCAAAAGCAGAAACGAACTCCGCACCGGTCACACCAGAACCGACCACGATGAGGTGCTCCGGATCTTCCTTCAAGTCATAGACCTGCTGCCAGGTCAGGATGCGCTCGCCGTCTGGCTGCGCGCCCGGCAGGATGCGCGGGGTGGCACCGGTAGCCACGAGCACGAGGTCTGCCTCGAGGGTTTCAGTTTCGCCTTCGCGCTTGACGACGTCGACCTTGTGCGCCGCGCCCTGCACACCATGCTGGTCCTCGCTGAAGCTCGCGCGGCCGTCAATAACGTTGACGCCGATTTTCTCCAGGCCTGCACGAACGTCTGCCGACTGCTTGCCGGCCAGTGCCTGCACGCGCTCGTTCAGGGCCTGCAGTTTCAGCTGCATTGAGCCGAGCTGCTCGTTGAGCCCCATGGCTTCAGCGCGACGGAAGTCGGTGCGCAGGTTTGCACCAGCAATGAAGGACTTGGAAGGAACGCAGTCCAGCAAGACGGAAGAACCGCCGGGGCCCTGCTCTTCAACCAGGGTAATCTGTGCGCCGTACTTGGCTCCGGCAATGGCCGCCTCGTAACCTGCTGGGCCGCCACCGATGATAACGATGCGCGGGGCATCCTCGATTGCAGCGTCTAGCGTTTCCTTCGTCACTGTCTAATGCTCCTTTATAGAGTGTTTAAGGACCTAATCCTTAAGACAGTGTAATGGTTGCTCCCCTATTCCTGCACCTTGGTAAATTGCTCCACCACGGAGCCGAAAAGCTTCACGCCTACACCGATGCAGCGCTCGTCGACATTGAGATCCCCCATGTGCAGATCGTGCTGCTCGCCCTCGCCAGACCAGCAGCCCAAACGCGCCATGGAGCCCGGCACGTGTTCTAAGTACCAAGAGAAGTCCTCGCCGCCGGAGGATTGCGGGGCCTGGACGACGGCCTGCGGGTCGATGGCCTGTGCGGCAGATGCTAGCAGTGCGGTAGAGACGTCGTCGTTAAGCACGGGCGGAACGCCGCGGTGATAGGTCAGCTCGTGTTCCACGCCCACCGGTGCCAATACCTGCTCCACGAGCTCCGAAAATAGCGCTTGCATGCCGCGCCAGATACCGATGTCCGCGGTACGCATCGTGCCGGTTAGCGTGCCAGACTCCGGCATTGCGTTCGGCGCATAGCCGGAATTGACTTGTCCGAAGACCAAGACCGTTCCCGTCCGCGGATCCACCCGGCGCGACAGCAGGGCCGGCAGCTCCGTGATGGCCTTGCCCAAAGCGTAGACGACGTCTGCAGAAAGGTGCGGGCGGGAGGTATGACCTCCTGGGCCTTTGATCTCAAGCTCGACGACGTCGGTTGCAGAGGTAATCGCCCCGGCACGCACGCCAATTCGGCCCACGCGCAGCTTCGGCTCCACGTGTACCGCGAAGATGGAGTTAACCCCTTCAAGAGCGCCCCACTCGATCACATCCGTGGCGCCGCCGACCCATACTTCCTCCGCTGGCTGGAAGATAACGCGTACACCCAACGGCAAGGAATGCGCGCGCTCGAAATCCGCCAGAGCGCACGCAAGCCCCAAAGCGATGGTGGTGTGCACGTCGTGGCCGCAGGCGTGCATAGCACCGGGGTTTTCGGAGGTGTATTCCAACCCCGTGACCTCGGTAACCGGAAGTGCATCGATGTCGGCGCGAAAGGCCAAACGGCCCTGCTCGGTATCAGGGCCGATATCAACCATCAGGCCAGTCTGCGGGAAACGCTGCGGATTTAACCCATACTCTTCGAGCCTACGGGCGATGAAGTTGGTGGTCTCAACTTCATTATTGGACGTTTCCGGGTGCCGATGAATATGGCGGCGCCACGCAATTACTTCCGCGCGATGATTGTCGAACCACTCATTCACGAATGTGGAAATCACTCGGCACCTCCCAAAATTTTTCTACTGACCTCAAAGTCTACAACTAGACAAAGCGGTTCAGGTAGCCACGCAGCTCAGCGCCGGAATATACCAAGTGGTGCAGTTTTTCTTCTTTAAAATTCTGCGGCCGCAGCGAAGCGACGCCGGTCGATATACTCGGGCGCAAACGGGGTGACTTCGTCAAGCATGTGCTCCGCATCGGGCAGCAACGCAGACGGTGGCACTTCCAGCGCGAATGCCAACTTAAACATCGTTGAAAGCTGCGGATCCGCTCGCAGCGGCAGCGCCTTATCCGTACGCTCCAAGTTTGAGATTTGGCTGCGCGAGACCCCCGAGATTTCCGCCAAAGCCTGTTGGGACATGCGGCGCCGTGCACGAATCCCCCGTAGCCGCGCCGCAAAGTCATGCCCTACTAACGCCCACGTTTTGTTGGCCACGAATCTTTCCTTTCCCCCAAAAGTAGTTCGTGGCCGCTAGCCTAGCGCAGATTAGAAATCGATGTTGCGCGGGCCGTAGAGGCGGTCACCGGCGTCGCCCAAACCAGGAACGATGTAGGCGTCTTCATTCAGGTGCGAATCAATCGCGGCAGTAACCAGACGCACAGGCAGGCCAGAATTGGCCAGCGCATCGACGCCTTCCTGCGCGGAAACCATGCAGATTGCGGTGATGTCGGTGGCGCCGCGGTCTGCCAGCAGCTTTAGGGAATGCAGCAAGGAACCGCCGGTGGCCAGCATTGGATCCACCACGAAGACGGTGCGGCCGGAAAGATCCTCTGGCAGTGCCTCTAGGTAAGGGACCGGCTCGTGGGTCTCTTCGTTGCGGGCCATGCCGATGAAGCCCACCTGCGCGTCTGGGATCATGGCGAGAGCTGGGTCAATCATGCCCAGTCCAGCGCGGATAATCGGAACGATGATTGGCGGGTCGAGCAGGCGGGTGCCTTCGGCTGTTGCCACGGGGGTCTCGCAATCGAAGTGCTCGACGTCGAGCTCGCGGGCGGCCTCATAAACAAGCATGGTTCCGAGGTCTTTGAGGGCGGCGCGGAATGTGGAGTTATCACTGCGGGCATCGCGCATGATGGTCAGGCGGGAAGCAGCAAGCGGGTGATCTACTACGTGGATGTCCATGGTTTCCCACTTTAGAACTTTTGGGAACCGTTTGGGTTTTGGGGCAGTCCAAATGACCATGACGACTTTCACGATTGATACCGAGCTCACCCGACATCTAGCCCGCGAACTTTTTGCCGCCACGCAAGAGACCACTCCTCCACTTCCGCATATACCTGACGGTTCACTTTCTGCATTTGGTGCTCATCTTTGTGACGCCGTTGCCAACCTCAACTCCCGCACAGAATCTCTGCGCGCGGATATGGAAGAGGTAGCCGCGGCGTCGGTAGCCATGGCAGAGGAGGCAGATGCCGCTGATTCTGCGACTGCCACTCATCTGGGAGGTGTTCTTTCATGATTGAGGCAGCGGTAAAGCAGATTTCGCAGATGGCTCCTCCTGCGCTACCGGCGGTAGACCTGCCAAAGGTCCCGGATTTAGAGACTGTCCCGGCGCTGGCAGAGATTGCACACGGTGACCCTTCCAAGCTTCTCGACGCCGCGAATGTCCTTAAAAAAGACCGCACCACCATCGAAAACGCGGTATCCCAGGCGCAACAACTGATTAAAGCTGCAGGCCGCGACCTCATTGGTATTGGAATCTCGCTGTTGACCAAGGCCGCCCCCGTGGCTTTGGGGATGCTCGTTCCGAACCCGGCAATCAATGCGGCAGCTCGGGCGCACATACAAGGTTTGATCGCGTCCCATCTGGCACAGGCTTTTGCGCGCTTAAAACAGCTTTTGAGCGAACTGTTGGCGGCGGCGCAGCCGCTATTGCCCATTGCCCGGCGCGCGGTGGAAAAGACTGTCAATGGCCGCAGCTCTGAGCCTGCCGAGCCGCAGATAGCGCTGGGAAATGGTGAGAAACCAAGCGAGGTTAAGCCGGTCGCTGGGCTTTCTTCTACCGTTGCGGCGGGTTCTTCCAGCGCAGGTGAGGGCAGCTCACAGGGCAAGGCCGCAGTCGCTGCGGCGATGAGCAAGCTCGGTACGCCTTATGTTTGGGGCGGTACGGGTAACGGCGGCTTCGATTGCTCCGGTCTTACCCAATGGGCGTGGCGCCAGGCAGGCGTGGAGATTCCACGCACGGCGGAAGCACAGACCGTGGGCAAGCAGGTTAGCGCAAATGAGCTCCAGCCGGGAGACCTCGTGGTTTGGGACGGGCACGTCGCGATGTACAAAGGCAGCGGTGAGATGATTGAAGCCGGCAGCCCGGTGGAGACGAGTCCGTTACGCACCAGCAATATGGGTATGGCCTTCAAGGGCTTTTGGCGGCCCACCGGCTAAAAGTATCTCGCTGGACTCGGGATATGCGAATACGGCGAATCTAAAATGTTTGGGTAGACTGTTTGCCCATGAGCACACGCGCAATTGTTCCAGTCCAGCTCTCCTTGACCGCGGGCGATTTCTACACCCTGTGGGCGCCAAAGTGGCGCCAGAATGGCTCCGAGTGGCAGGCATTTTTGGGGGATGCGGAATCAGTCCTCGTGTTCAACTCCGAAGCAGAGATGCTGTGCTACCTGGAGTCCGGAAAGCACCATGATCTCCTCGACCATCCACAGTGGTCCGAGTTCGCTGCGCGTGCCGAAGACCGCGTCAGCCCAGCAAAGAAGGAAGTCTTCGATCTCATCGGAATGCCGGCGCACCTAGCCGGCCGCCCCAGCCACGAAAACGTTAGCGCGGTTGCTCGCTGCCTAGAGGTAGCCGAGTCTCTCGCTAACGTAGCCGGCGCCGAGCACACCGTAATTTTCTTCGCCTCCCACTCCATCCTGCGCAACGTCCCGCGCGGTGCAGACCACTACGCGGGCGAGCAAGGCATGAGCGAATGGTCTGGTGTAGGCCGCGTAATCCTTGCTAACTGGAAGGAAGTAATCGAGGACCTCGATTCCAACGTCAAGGTAGTAGATTCTTCCGAGTTAGACTCGGCGCAAGTCGCTTCAGCCGAAGAGCGCATCGCAACCGCAACCGCGGCGGCCGAGAAGGAACGAAAGGAAAAGGCAGAGGCACGCAAAGCTGCGGCGGCGGCAGCGGACCCGTATGACAACTCCCCATGGGCTGCGGCGGGCATCGATCCGGTCAAAATCACCGCAGACATGAAGTCGGTTTATACGCTGCGCACCTACCTAGACGGCAAACCCGTGTTCTTGGGCAAGTGGGGCGAAATCTTCACCTTCAACTCCCCGAAGACTCTCGTTCGCTGGATTATGGAAAACGACGAGCATGATCTTGCCCGCGTTTCCACCTGGGAGGAACTCGTCTCCGCGGCCAACGCTGGCGAGCTGGAGCTTAGCGTTCACCCGGATAATCAGTACACCTTCAACGGGCTTACCCGCGATATCGAGAAGGGCCCCGAGGCAGTCGACCAAGACCAGATGGGCCGCTGCTACGAGGTTTGCGCAGATGCCGCAGACTGGGCTGGCGACGACTCTATTAACTCCTACATGCTCGAAAACCCACGTTTCCAGGATTACTTGGGCTACATGCTGGGCTCCACCGAGCACGCAGGCTACGTCCCCTCGAAGCCTTATAACCACCACGCAGAGGCATGGAAGGGCCTAGAGGAAATGCTCATCAAGCGTTTCTCCCGCTTCTAGCCTCAACGTGAAAAGACCCTGCATCGCAAGATGCAGGGTCTTTTACGATGCAGGGTCTTTTGCTTGTGCTGGCATTACTTCGCCGGCTGCTCCGGGGAACTATTCCGCGGCGACGGACTCTTCGGTGTCTGGTCCTGCAAGCTCAGGGTCAGAAAGCTCCTCGTATGCGGGAAGGATGACAGTCTCCAGCAAGTGCTGACGCTCCTCCTCAGTGCTAAACGAGTTCTCCAGCGCCTTCACGCTCAAATCGAAAAACTCCTCCAACCCGTAGCCAAAGTGCTCGGTTAAAGCCAGGAACACCTCATTGAGATTGCCCGAACCGGCGGTTACGGCACAGGTAAAGCCCAGCTGCTGTAGCAGCGGCAGCGGATGGTCGCTGAATTCCTCAAAAGACAGCGGCTCAAAGGTAGCTGCCAGATGGCGATCCCGAATCCAACTCGAGACCGTTCCTGGCTGGATGCCCTCGAGATCGGCGGAGAAATCATCCGGCAGCTGGGTCGCATGCGCCAAACGAGTGGCACCGGCCTGCACAGCAGCAGCAACCGCCCCGAATTCGAGGCCGCGGACATCAACAACGAAAGGCACGAAATTCGCGCGCAGATCCGCAACAACCTGCGGATCACTCTCGCCTTCCAGCACAAAACCGACGACCTGCGAGCCCAAACGGGCGCTAGCGGACTGCGGGGCGTTGGTCAGCAACAAACGCGCATCAATTCCGGCAACGTCGAGGCCGGCTGTCGCTGCTTCGAGAGCGGCTTCCGCACCAAAAGCAAATGCCTGTGGGTCGAAACGAATCTCTGCATACACCACGTTCGCCGCGGCCAATTCCTGAACATATTCGCGCATCGCCGCGGTTAAGGCGGCGTTATCTGCGGGCAAAGATTCCGGCGCGAAAACCGCATCCAATTCGACCTTGGGAAGACGAGCGATAAGCTCCGGCGCGGAATCTTTATTTTCTGGGCTAATTAATGGTGCGTCATGCATAAGACACATCCTAGGCACTGTGCCTAAGATGTTCCATGCCATGAAAAACGTTATCGCTACCTTCCTCGCTTCCGCCTGCCTCGTCGCTAGTGCTCCGCTTGCCTCGGCCCAAGACTTTGCACCCGCAGAGTCCGAACCTGACTCCAACGCTGAGCCAAACGTTGAAGGCGCCGAGACCAACGCAGACGCCGCAGAAATGAGCACGGACGCCGAATCCTCGGCCATCCGGACCGAAGCGCCGAACACCGATAACTGCCCCCACTCGCTTAGCCCCGGAGAGCCTGTCTCCACCTCGGAGCGTCTCGCGCCGGGCCAGCCCACCCCAACTCCCCTGCCGCCTGTCAAATCCACGCAGCGCTGTGGTGTCACCGCCGCCCCAAGATTCGATCTCAATAAGGACGTCGTCGCCTCCGCTTGGATGGTCAGCGACTTAGACACCGGCGAGATCATCGCCATGAAAGACCCGCACGGCCGCTACCGGCCGGCTTCTATCATCAAGGCCCTTCTAGCACTTGTGGTCATCGAGGAAGTCCCCCTCGACAAAAAAGTCAAAGCCACCATGGAAGATGCATCCGTCGAAGGCTCCGCCGTAGGTATCGGCCCCGACGGCGAATACACCGTTGAACAACTCCTCGAGGGCCTGTTGATGGCCTCCGGCAATGACGCCGCCCACGCCCTCGCCGGCCAAGTTGGCGGCGATGAGAAGGCCCTACGCAAAGTCAACGCGCTCGCGAAGAAGCTCGGCACCCGCTCCACCCACGCGGCAAGCTACTCGGGCCTCGATTCAGCCGGCATGTCCACCTCCGCGGAAGACATCTCCATCATCTACCGCGCGGCATTCCAAAATAAGACTTTCGCCCGCATCGTCGATACCGAACACGTCAAATTTCCCGGCTGGGGCGAGCTGCCCGGCTACGAGTTATGGAACGACAACGGCCTTTATTTAAACGATCCCAACGGAATCGGCGGTAAGACCGGCTACACCGAAGACGCCCACCACACTTTCGTTGGCGCACTCGACCGCAATGGCCGCCGCCTGCAGGCCGTCATCTTAGATACCACCGTCGAGCACGGCTTCCGCGCGTGGCAGCAGGCGCAGATGCTTCTCGACGCCGCGTATAAAGTCCCGGCTGGCTCGGGCGTCGGCAAGCTTGGCGACGCCCCGCAGAAAGAAACTCCTCGCCCCGCACCGCAGACCACGCAGCAGGCCCCCGAAACTAAAAAATCAGCCCTCGAGAAAATCGAGGGCTGGGCCGGCTGGGCCATCGCTGCAGCAGTGGCCTTGCTGGTTATCGTTATCGCTGCTTTTTCACTACTTCGGCATTAGCGAGGTTATCGTGCGCACCGAGTAAACCATTTTCCTGATTGATAGTGGTGGCGTAGAAAATCGCGGCGAAGAAGCTGACTGCCCCACCCAAACCTGGAACGAGGGTGACAACGCGCCACCACTGCCGTTTCAAAGACTGGACAACGCTGAGCTTGTCACCCGAAGTCCGGTCACGGACTTCGTAGCCCAACAGCTTCTTTACCGGCGTTGCGCCCCATGAAACTTCGAAGCCTACGCAGTACAAAATCGTGCACAGCCCGAAGATAAGAGACATTGACAGCTCCGAGGCCCCCGCACTTATTGCCGCAATCGGAGCAGAAACCATGCCGCATAGGACGAGGTCCGCAATAGCCATCAGCGCACGGGTGCTGCCCAACGGGCGCTCGGCGTTAACTTGCGCTGGCTGATACGGGCTAAACGGTGCCGGAGCGGCCGCCTTATTCTGCGGCGCGAAAGGATCGAAGGGCGAAGCCTGGGCCTGCGCAGTTGGAGCGAAACCATAAGGCTGCTGTGGGCGCTGCATTTGCGCCGGCCACTCTCCGTAAGCCGCAAGCTCACTCAGCTGCGCCCAGGTGGGCTGGAAACTATCCTCCAGGCCCTGATCGTAGGTGGCGCGGTTTTCCGGGTTAGACAAGATTGTGTGGGCAATCTGTGCTTCTTGCCGGCGGTCGTCGCCAAGCTCGAAGCCCATCTGCTCCAGACGCGCATCCTTGGCAGCAAGCAAGATTCCCAGCTCTCGGGAAGTGCTGCGATGGTCGAGAGAAAAGTGCTCGTACAGGTTCGGCGCGAAGGATTCTGGAGTCATAATAAGTAGTCTAAATCAGAGCCTAAATTATGGTGTCGGGGACGGGGGAATGTTACTTTCGACGTAGCAGTGCCGCGATGCCGGCAACCACAGCACCCATCGCCGCACCTGCGCCGAGGGTCACGCTAGTCGACGGTCCGCTCTTGACCTCGTTGCGCACGCGGATCACGGCAGGCTCCGGCACTGGTGGCTCCGCCAACTCCATGGATTCTTCTGTAGTGGCGGTCCACGCGGAGACATAAAGTACGACGCGCCAAACCAGGTACATCATGACCATAAGCACGATGACCGGACCAAATACCGCACCCGCGGGGTTGCCGGAGGCAGAAGACATGATCACGGTGGAAAGCTGCTTGATGGCCTCGAATGCCACCGCACCGATTGCCGCGCCCTTCAGGCCGGACTTGGTAGGGACCTCTGTGCGTGGAAGGAAGACGATCATCCACCAGAACACGAGGAAGTTCGCCAGCAGGCCGAGGGCAATACCGGCCAGGATGATCACGGCGTCCATGCCCGGGAAGGAGGCGATACCGACCTTTTCAAAGATTTTCTGAGTAAGACCGGACGAGCCCGCGGCGGTAACGCCGAAGGCGACGATGAGCGCCACCAGCAGGCCGATTAGGCCCAGAAGGTCGCTCAACTTTTGGGTAAAGAAGTTGCCCTGGGTTTCGTTCGGATCCTTATCCCACATCGCAGAAATGCCGATACGCAGGTTATTCATCCAGCCCAAGCCGGACCAGAGAGTGGTAAGGCCACCGATGCCGTACATCGCGCCGCGCTGGGCGATGGCGGTTTCTAGGACCTCGTTGATGGTGCCGCCAAGGTCGCCGGATACGGAGTCGGAAATGTAATCCTGGACCTGCTGCATGAGGTCAGGGCGGCTCGCCAAGACCGTTGCGGCAACTGCCACCGTAAGCATGAATAGCGGGAAGACTGCCAGCACCGAGAAATAGGTGATGCCGGCGGCGAACTGGTTGCCGCCGTTTTCGCCGTAGCGGCCCAGCATGCGCATGATGTGGTCGATGAAAGGCGACTTATCCCGCACCTTGTCTACCGGACTTGGGTCATCAGCGTAGGCGCGTTCGATGCCGTAGTCGTCCGTCTTGGAAGAGTCTGTTTGGGTGGTGGTAGCCACGGGCAACATGTCCTTTTCACGTATGAGTTTTCACATATAAGTTCAGACTACCCAGGTTAGCGTGTCATACCACCACCGCGCAGAATTGCTGGCTTTTACTTACGCAGTCGGGGGAGGAATCCGACTGCCTCGTAAACCTTCTCCACGAGCGGTTCTGCAATCTCCGAAGCCGCCTCTGCGCCTTTAGCCAGCAGGCGTTCCAGCTCGCCGCGGTCCGCCATGAGCTCGTCGTAGCGCGACTTCAAAGGAGTAGTAAACGCCTCCAGCGCATCGGCGGTATCCACCTTGAGGTGGCCATAGCCCTTATCGGCGTACTTCTCCACCAGCGCATCAATCTTCTCGCCCGTGAGCGCAGACTGGATGACCAGCAAATTAGACACGCCCGGCTGCTTTTCGCGGTCGAAGGCCACAACGCCCAAGTCATCGGTGACCGCAGACTTGATGCGCTTCGCGGAAGTCTTAGGCGGATCCAGCAGGTTAATAAGGCCCTTTGGGTTATCTCCCGACTTCGACATCTTCGAAGTCGGCTCCTGCAGGTCATAGATCTTCGCAGCGCCTTCCGGAATGAATGGTTCCGGAACGCGGAAAACCTCGCCGTATTTGTTGTTAAAGCGCTCCGCCAGGTTGCGGGTTAGCTCCAGGTGCTGGCGCTGGTCCTCGCCCACCGGCACGTAGTCCGGGGAGTACAGGAGGATATCGGCTGCCATCAGCATTGGGTAAGTAAACAGGCCAACCGTTGTGCGATCCGAGCCGTGCTTTGCAGACTTATCCTTGAACTGGGTCATGCGGGAGGCCTCGCCGAAACCGGTCAGGCACTGCAGCACCCAAGTCAGCTCCGTATGTGCCGGAACGTGGGACTGAACAAAAAGCGTGGACTTTTCCGGGTCAATGCCCAGCGCAATAAGCTGTGCGGCACCCGCGACGGTGCGGTTGCGCAACTCCTCCGGATTCTGCTCGACGGTAATCGCGTGCAGATCAGGGATGAAGTAGAAGGCCTCGTAGCCGTTTTGCAGATCGATCCACTGCTTCAGCGCTCCCAAGTAGTTACCCAGGTGATAGGAATCAGCCGTGGGTTGGATACCGGACAGTACGCGGGATGGATTCTGCTCATTCATGGTTATTCACTCTACCCCGGCAGCTGCAGCGCGCACCCAAGAGATCAAAAATGCCCCTTCCCCAAAGGCAGGAAAGAGGCATCAAAGATGCGCAGGCTTTAAAGCTTGCGGGAGGTTGGCGCATGAACGTCGAGCATAACTGCCCAACCAGCGACCATGAACGCGCCGCCGACGCCCTGGAGGATAATAGGAGCCAGGAAGGCGAAGGACGGACCTACGATGGTCCACCACCAAATACCCAGGCCGAGCAGTACGGCGCCGAGCACGAAGTAAATAATTGCGCGGGTCATTAGGTTCTCCGTATACGAACTTAAGGGTTTAAAGACTGATCCAGTTTAACACCGCTTAGCGATACTGCACCAGCAAAGGGGAATGATCGGACCACCGCTCCTCCACGCTTGGTGCTTTTTCCACCCAGCTTTTTTCTGCACGGGAGAGCAAGTCCTTGGTCGCCGCCTGATAGTCGATGCGCCAGCCTGCGTCATTGTTAAAAGCCTGGCCGCGATAGGTCCACCAGGTATATGGACCATCAGCCTCTGGCGCCAAGCGCCTTGCAACGTCGTACCATTTGACGTCTTCCTCCCCCGGCACGCGGGTGGACCAGTCAGTCTTGGTCGCATACTCCACGACGCCCAGGTAATCGCCCAACCCTTTCTTCGGTTGCGGCGCGTCGTCCGGGAAGGTGCCAAAGACGTGATCCATGAAAGCGCGCTCTTCCGGCAGGTGGCCCGACTTCTTCTCGTTGGCCTTGTTGTTTTTCAGATCCTGCGCGCGATGGCAGATATTCCAGTCACCGCCGATAACCGCCTGCGGGTAAGCCTCTGCCAGTTCAGACAACACGCCCGAGAACTCGTCGAGGAAAAGATACTTTTCATCGAGCTTTGGCGAATCCGTATCGCCCGAAGGCAGGTACAGCGACGCCACGCGAACGTCCTTGCCCTCTGGGTCCTTAACGGTAGCCGCAATGAAGCGACCGGCATCGAGGAAGGAACCGAAGCCAACGGTGACGTCGCTAAGCGGCGTGCGCGACAAGATTCCCACGCCCGCACGCCCCTTAGCGGCAGCCTCTGCCTGCTCGAGGTGCCAGCCGGCCTCCAAAGCTGGGGCAAGCGCCTTCTCCGTCTCCTTCGGATTCGCACGGACTTCCTGCATGAGGACGACGTCCGCAGCAGTCTCAGCAAGCCACGCATTCATGCCTGGGTTGTTTTCATTGCGCTGCCTGCAGGCGGCGCGAATTCCGTTGACGTTAACGCTTGCGATAGTAAAAGTCATGCGCGCCAGTCTACTTACGCGCGAGCAGACAAACCGCAACCGCCACCGCGGCTAGTGCCGTGCCCGCCAGCGCCGGTGGATGCCTGAGAGCTCATAGCCTCTCTAGCTTTGTTCGATGATCTTGCTATAAACACCGCTTCGCTTGGCGGTTACCTGCGTGATGAACCAGACGACGATACCGCCCGATGCGAGCACCGCACCGACAAGCGAGGTGGCGTTGTAGTCAAAGCCCGCACCGACGACGAGTCCGCCCAAAGCCGCGCCCGAGGCGTTCGCGATGTTCAACGCGGACTGGTTGAACGCGGAAGCCAGGGTCTGAGCATCGCCGGCAACAATCATGAGGCGCAGCTGCAGCGATGGGATAAGGACGGAGCCGAAGAAGGCTAGGAAACCGAACGCGGTGGCGGCCACCCACAGACTATGGGCGCCGAAGAAGAAGATAAGGGAGGTCGCAACCAAGCAGAGGAGGGCGAAGACGATAGAGTATTCGGTGTTGCGGTCAGCAAGCGCGCCGCCAACCGCGTTGCCGATGGTCATTCCGATGCCGTAAATCATCAGCACCGCCCAGGTCCAGTGCTCTGGCATTCCCGCAACTTCGGTCATCGTCCAGGTGATGTAGGTGTAGACGGCGAACATGCCGCCGAAGCCGACGATGCCCATGATGACAGAAAGCCATACCTGCAGGTTCTTCAAAGCGCCCAGCTCAGTGGAGATATCCGTCGAAGGCATCTGGGTCATGTGTGGGAAAAGGAAAAACAGCAGAATCATCGTCGCCAGCGCGAGCAGGACGACGAGGAAGTAAGCCGCGTGCCAACCCAAGCTCTGGCCCAGCGCCTGGGCTGCTGGCACGCCGACGACCGTGGCAACGGCCAAACCCATGCCGATTGCGGCCATCGCCTTACCGCGAGCGCCTTTCGGCGCCATCGCCGCAGCCGAGAGGTTGGCCACGGAGAAATAAGCGCCGTGCGGCAAGCCTGCGATAAAACGGGCAATAAGTAACGTCGCCAGGTTCGGCGCCAGTGCCGTCAGTAGGTTGCCAATCAGAAGAAATGCGATCAGCAAAATGATCAGTCGACGGCGCGGGAATTTGCCCGTTACCGCAGAAATCACCGGCGCACCGACCACAACGCCGAGCGCGTAGACCGAAATCAGCGTCGAGGCAGCGTCCTCCGTAATGCCGAAGTCACCTGCGATAAGCGGCAGCAAGCCCATCGACACGAACTCGGTGGTGCCAATCGAAAACGCACCCAGCGCAAGGGCGAGGGTAACCAGCATACGGCGGGCATTGGAAATCTCGGTTTGGCGGGGGACGCGGGGCTTGGGTGCGGCGTCGGCAAGCAAGGCATCGGCACGCGAAGCATCGGCAGGCGAAGCATCGGCACGCGAAGCGTCGGGACGCGAACTATCGGCGGACGCGGCGGTAGAAGAGACAGGTTTCACGTGCGGAGACCTTAGCGCGGGGCAGACAGTGTGCGTAAGTCGGAAAGACTGAACTGGGTTATTCCCACACCGTCGGACTTTTGTGCCAAAGCTCACACCGCAGAAATTGCGCAACATAGTCGTTGCATAATAGGCTTGCCTGAGTTAGAACAGGATTACCTTATCCAGTAATCACTGCTGATCCACCAAGCAAGGAGATCTCCCCCTCGTACGTGCACAAAGCATCATCGCCTCCGTCGCAGCGGCAGCCACGCTATTCAGCGTCACCGCCTGCTCGTCCGAAGAATCGACCAGCAACGAGTCTGTCTCCTCTGCAGACAACGCGAACTCGGCCGCTTTCCCCGTCACCATCGAGCACGCTTTCAGTGAGACCACTATCGAGAAGGCGCCTGAGCGCGTAGCCACCGTTGGCTGGGCCAACCACGAGGTCCCCCTTGCCCTTGGCGTTGCACCAGTGGGCATGTCCAAGTCCACCTGGGGCGATGACAACGGCAACGGCATCATGCCGTGGACCGAAGAAAAGCTAAAGGAGCTCGGTGCTGAAACCCCGACGCTTTTCGATGAAACCGACGGCATCCCCTTCGAGCAGGTCGCCGATACCCAGCCGGACGTCATTCTGGCCTCCTACTCTGGCTTGACGCAAGAGGACTACGACACGCTGTCCAAGATCGCTCCCGTCGTGGCCTACCCCGATGTTCCATGGGCTACGTCCATGGAAGAGATGGTGGAGATGAACGCTGAGGCCATCGGCAAGGAAGACGAAGGCAAAAAGCTTGTCGACGACCTCGATAAACAAACCGAAAAGGCCCTGAGCAAATATCCAGACTTAAAGGACAAGAAGCTCCTGTTCACCGCATTCGGCGGCACCACTGACGCCTCCAAGATTGGTTTCTTTACCACTGAGGATCCGCGCATGGGCTTCCTTGCTGAACACGGTCTCGGAACCCCGGACATCGTAGAGAAGAACTCCAAGGGCGCGAAGCAGTTCTGGGTTGAGGTCTCGGCCGAAAAGCCGGAAGAATTCAACGACGTCGATCTCGTCGTGGCCTACTCCTCCGGCAACGCGGCGGATGACAAGAAGGCTTTGGAGGAAATGCAAAAGGATCCACTTAAGGGCAAGATTCCGGCCGTCAAGGCTGGCCACGTTGTTTTCCTCGACAACGGCCCACTTGGTGCTTCTGCTAACCAATCTCCGCTTTCTATTCCATGGGGTATCGATAAATACTTCGAGCGCTTGAACTCCGGTTTGCAGGGCTAATTCCATGACGGCTAAAAAGACCGCCGTCAGCATCGGACTATTGGCCGCCACTGTTGCCACAGTGGTGGCTTCGGTCATGTTTGGCGTGCGCACGATTTCCCTATCCGACGCCCTCTCAGCGCTTAGCGGTTCCACTGCCACCGCCAGTGAGGCCGCCGCCTACTTGCGCGTGCCCCGCACCGTTTTGGCACTATTCGTCGGAGCTGCACTCGCCATGTCGGGCACCACGTTGCAAGCCATGACCCGCAATCCCCTCGCCGACCCCGGCATCTTCGGCATCCTGTCTGGTGCTTCCCTCGCTGTGGTCGTGGGTATCGCGTTCTTCGGACTCTCGCGCCCTGTTCCGACGATGATTGTGTCCATCATCGGTTCTTTCGCGGCCGCGGCGTTTGTTTATTTCGTCGGTTCCCTAGGCCACGGAGGCGCTACTCCCCTAAAGCTCGCGCTGTCCGGCGCCGCTACAGCCGCGGCCTGCTCGAGCTTGGTCAGCGCCGTGCTTTTGCCCCGCACCGATGTCATGGACCAGTTCCGTTTCTGGCAAATTGGCTCCGTTGGCGGCGCCCAGTGGCCGCATATCGCTATGGCCCTGCCTTTCCTAGTGCTGGGTCTTGTCATCGTGTTGGCCTGTTCGACAGCGCTCAACGCACTTGCGCTTGGCGACGACGTCGCCACCGGCCTCGGCATCAACGTCCTGCGTGCGCGCCTAATCTCCGTTGTCGGGGCAGTCATCTTGTGCGGCACGGCCACGGCGCTCGCCGGCCCCATCGCTTTTGTGGGCCTTATCGTCCCTCACGTGATGCGCATGGCCCTAGGAACCGACCATCGACTTCTCCTGCCGATGACCGGCCTCGCCGGCGCCTTCCTGCTCGTCGCAGCCGATACTTTGGGCCGCATCGTCGCACGCCCCAGCGAGATTGCCGTCGGAATCCTCACCCCGCTTATCGGAGCGCCATTGTTTATTTGGATCGTCCGTCGCACAAAGGTGCGTGATCTCTAATGCAAACACTCCAGCAGCAGCGCCGTGCCCGCACTCGTTCTTTTGCCTGGTGCCTTAGCGCGCTCATCGCTCTCATCGTAGTGTTGTGGGCCGCCAGACTCATGTTTGGCGAGACCTTCTACGGCCCCCAGAAGATCCTCCAGGTCTTACTCGGAGAGACCGTTCCCGGCGCTTCCTTTACCGTCGGCGAACTACGCCTGCCGCGGGCCACCGTGGCCGTGGCTGCAGGAATCGCTTTCGGCATCGCCGGTGTGACCTTCCAAACCATGCTGCGCAACCAGCTAGCCTCGCCGGATATCATCGGCATCTCCTCCGGCGCCTCAGCCGCAGGCATTACGGCAATCGTCTTTTTCAATGCTTCCCAAACCACAGTCTCGATTTGGTCGCTGCTGTGTTCCCTCGCTGTTGCCGGAGCCATCTATTTGTTGTCGCTCAAGTCAGGTTTTACTGGCACCCGCCTGATTCTCATCGGCATCGGTATGTCCGCAATCTTGCAGGCCTGGACGAACTTCGTGCTATCGAAAGCACCGTCTTATGACCTGCCCACGGCCACACGGTGGATTACGGGCTCACTCAACACCATGTCTTGGCAGCGTGGCCTCCCCCTCCTCGTGGCGGTAGTAGTCATCGCGCCGGTCATGGTTATGCTCGGCCACAAACTCAACGTGCTACGGCTTGGCGACGACCTCGCCGTCGGACTCGGCCTCCGCCTTAACGCTGTACGCGTTACGGCAATTGTCGGTGCGGTCATCCTCATCGCAGTGGCCACCGCTTCGACAGGCCCCATTGCATTCGTGGAATTTATGGCAGGGCCAATCGCCACCCGGCTTTTCCGTCAGGGACCTTCGATGATCGCTCCCGCCGGTGCCATCGGCGCCATCCTAGTTCTTGCTGCGGACATGGCCGGACAATACTTCTTCGGCACCCGCTATCCGGTCGGAGTCGTCACCGGTGCGCTCGGCGCTCCCTTCCTTATCTATTTGCTTACCCGTACCAACCGTTAGGACACCGTCGCCACAATGAAACAATCAGCACAACTTTCCGCGCAGGAAATCACCCTAAGCTACGGCGAGCACGACATCTTAAGCGATCTATCCCTCTCGCTCGCCCCAGGAAAGATAACCTCCATCGTCGGCCCAAACGGCTGCGGTAAGTCGACCCTCCTACGTTCGCTCTCCCGCCTGCTAAAGCCAACACACGGCGACATTTTCCTAGACGGTAAGGAGATTGCCGACATCCCGACCAAACAGCTCGCCACGTCGCTGGGCTTGCTACCGCAATCACCAATCGCGCCGGACGGAATCGTGGTCGCGGACCTCATCGGCCGCGGGCGTACTCCGCACCAGGGGCTGCTTGGCCGCTGGAGTCAGGAAGACTACGCAATTGTGGAAGAATCGATGGAGCTGACGGGCGTCGCCAGCCTGGCGCAGCGCTCCATCGATGAGCTCTCGGGCGGCCAACGCCAACGCGTGTGGATCACCATGGCACTAGCCCAGCGCACCGACATCTTGCTCTTGGATGAGCCCACCACCTATCTCGATATCAAGCATCAGCTCGAAGTCCTCGACCTGCTGGTGGACTTGAACGAAAAGCATGACACCACCATCGTGATGGTCATCCATGACCTCAACTTGGCTGCCCGGTACTCCGATGCGCTCATCGCTGTTAAAGATGGCACGGTCTACGCTCAAGGCACCCCGCAGGAAGTTTTGACACACCAGACCGTGCACGACGTGTTCGGTGTTGACTCGGTCATCGTTGATGATCCAGTCTCGGGGCTGCCGGCTGTCATGCCGATTGGGAAAAGGAGGGTGAAATAAGTGGCCTATCAACCATTCCGCGCGACCGTCGTCGACTCCACGCGGATTTCGCCAAGCTTTCAACGCGTACGCCTGTCTGGATTGAAAGAAATGGGCCCTGCAGGTGCGATCCACGATCTGCGCATCAAGCTGATCATCCCCGGCCCTGCCGGCCTGCCTGAACTGCCTGCCGCAGAAGATTGGTTCAGTTCCTGGCAAAAGCTCGACCCGGCTACCCGCGGAGCGATGCGCACATATTCTGTACGCGATTTAGACCGCGAAAACGGCATCCTCACCGTCGACTTCGTCCTGCATACTGCCCCTGGGCAAACCGGGCCAGCATCTTCTTGGGCACACGCGGCCAAACCCGGCGATAGCATTTACGTGATTGCTCCCCACGCCACCGACGCCCCAGGCCCCGGCATCGAATTCCAGCCCGGCGAGTCCCGCGAAATCCACATTCTGGGCGATGAAACCGCACTGCCTGCAATCGCCCGCATCCTCGACGAATGGCCGGCGGGGCTGACCGGCACCGTGCACATTGCGGTGCCCTACTTCCAGGATGCCCAAGCACTCGCTGCTCCAGCCGGTGTCAAGGTGGAATTCCTCCCGCACGACGAAGCCTCACTTATCGGCGCCCTCGCCCACCTCGCAGGTCTTCCCTCTCCCGCCCCTGCCGATAAAGACTTACAACCGAACTCCTTAAGCAGCGTCGTGGAGCGCGAAATCCTCTGGGAAACCCCCGCCTATTCCTCTTCCGGTGAAGAACTAGGCGAGCGCGCTGCAAGCGATGCGTATTGGTGGATTGCGGGAGAAAGCGGCGTCGTCAAGCGTATGCGTCGATTGCTGGTTAAAGAGGCCGGCGTGCCCCGTTCGGCTGTGTCTTTCATGGGATATTGGAAGCGTGGGGTCTCTGAGGGGTAGTCGTCAACGCCGCGAATACTAAGTAGGTATTCTGGTAGGTCGAAACATTTTCACGTTTTAATTAGGAGAATCATGGCAAAGATTATCTGGACCCGCACGGACGAAGCTCCGCTGCTTGCAACCTACTCTTTCAAGCCGGTTGTTGAGGCCTTCGCCTCCACCGCAGACATCGAGGTAGAAACCCGCGATATCTCCCTGGCCGGCCGCATCCTGGCGCAGTTCCCGGAGCGCCTCGGCGACAAGAAGGTCGAAGACGCCCTCGCTGAGCTGGGCAAGCTGGCTAAGACTCCGGAAGCTAACATCATCAAGCTGCCGAACATCTCCGCTTCCCTCGTCCAGCTAAAGAAGGCAATCGCTGAGCTGCAGGCTGCAGGTTACGACGTCCCGGATTACGAGGACGCGCAGGAGGCCTACGCTGTGGTTACCGGTTCCGCTGTGAACCCGGTGCTGCGTGAGGGCAACTCGGACCGCCGCGCTCCCATCGCAGTGAAGAACTTCGCGAAGAAGTACCCACACAAGATGGGCGCTTGGTCTGCTGATTCCAAGACCAACGTGGCCACCATGTCTGATAACGACTTCCGTCACAACGAGAAGTCCGTCATCCTGGAGCAGGATGACACCCTTTCCATCAAGCTCGTTGCTGAGGACGGCACTGAGACCGTCCTGTTGGAGAAGCTGCCGGTTCTAAAGGGCGAGGTTGTTGACGGCACCTTCATTTCCGCAAAGGCTCTGGATGAGTTCCTGAAGGCTCAGGTTGCACGCGCTAAGGAAGAGGGCGTTCTCTTCTCTGCTCACTTGAAGGCCACCATGATGAAGGTCTCTGACCCGATCATCTTCGGCCACGTTGTGCGCGCTTACTTCGCTGATGTCTTTGCACAGTACGGCGAGCAGCTTGAGGCCGCTGGTCTCAATGGCGAGAACGGCCTCGGCGCTATCTACGAGGGCCTGAACTCCCTCGAGAATGGCGAAGAGATCAACGCCGCATTCGACGCTGCTCTCGAAAATGGTCCGGACCTGGCTATGGTCAACTCCGCTAAGGGCATCAGCAACCTGCACGTCCCATCTGACGTCATCATCGACGCTTCCATGCCGGCCATGATCCGCACCTCCGGCCACATGTGGAACAAGAATGATGAAGAGCAGGACACCTTGGCTGTCATCCCTGATTCTTCTTACGCTGGCGTCTACCAGGCAGTTATCGATGATTGCAAGGCGAATGGCGCTTTCGATCCTTCCACCATGGGTACCGTTCCGAACGTCGGCTTGATGGCTCAGAAGGCTGAGGAGTACGGTTCCCACAACAAGACCTTCAAGGTGCCGGAGAACGGCACCGTGCAATTGACTAACTCCGCTGGCGACGTCCTCATCGAGCACGACGTCGAGGCAGGCGACATCTGGCGCGCTTGCCAGACCAAGGATGCTCCGATCCAGGATTGGGTCAAGCTGGCTGTTAACCGCGCTCGCCTTTCCGGCATGAAGACCATCTTCTGGCTGGACCCGGAGCGCGCACACGACCGCAACATCACCTCCTTGGTTGAGAAGTACCTCCAAGACCACGACACCGAGGGCTTGGATATCTCCATCGCCTCCCCGGTCGAGGCAACCAAGATCTCCATCGAGCGCATCCGTAAGGGCGAAGACACCATCTCCGTCACCGGCAACGTGCTGCGTGACTACAACACCGACCTGTTCCCAATTCTCGAGCTCGGCACCTCCGCAAAGATGCTGTCTGTGGTTCCGCTGATGGCTGGCGGCGGCCTCTTCGAGACCGGTGCAGGCGGATCCGCTCCGAAGCACGTTCAGCAGGTTGAGGAAGAAAACCACCTGCGCTGGGATTCCCTGGGCGAGTTCCTTGCTCTGGCTGAGTCCTTCCGCCACGAGCTCAATGCGCACGGAAACACTAAGGCAGGCGTACTTGCCGACGCCCTCGACAAGGCCACCGAGACCCTCCTCGACGAGGGCAACTCCCCGTCCCGTAAGGTCGGTGAGAACGACAACCGTGGTTCTCACTTCCACTTGACCCTCAACTGGGCGAAGGAGCTGGCTGCTCAGACCGAAGATACTGAGCTGGCCGAGACCTTCAAGCCGGTTGCTGAGGCACTCGAGGCTAAGAAGGACGAGATCCAGCAGGGTCTGCTCGATGTTCAGGGCTCCCCAGCTGATCTGGGCGGCTACTACGCACCGGACGAGGAAAAGATTTCCTCCGTCATGCGCCCGGTTGCTGCCTTCAACGAGATCATTGACGGTCTGAAGAAGTAAACCGTAACAATTCGGCTCCCTTCTCTTACGGAGGGGAGCCTTTTTGTTGCTCGAGTACGGCGCTGAGTTGAGCTCGGTGCTTAGGCTTGCTTGGTGCGTTTGAGCATCACTAACGCCATTGCGCGGTGCCTGGGTCGATTCCCGCGGCGTGTGCGGCGGCGTTAATCGCGTCTTGGAGCCACTGCGCAAGACCTGGCGCCTGGGAATCGTAGTGAGCGCGGAAACGCTCGTCGGCGGTGTAGCCGCGCGCGATAAGCACATGTTTGGACTTCGATACTGGAAAGTGCTCACCTAACAATTCGCGGTGTCGCTCTACCAGCTGTAAAGCTTCCGGCGCCGTGGGGTCCATTCCGGCCGTACAAGCAGCGGCTAGCTCACGCTCGAGTTTTTCATGGCGTTGCTTAAGCTCTTCCCAGTCTGCCACGTTGCGGCGGACTGCATTGCGCTGGGAGATAGCCCAGTCTTCCGTATCGCCATAGGTTTCTTCGGCTTCGGCATGGTGTTCGGCGAAACTATCGCCAAGCACTGCCGCAATCTGCGAAACCGAGAGATTGTTGTTATTCATGGTTTCCTCCAAAAGAATATCGAGTGCGCGCACTTGTTCATCAAGGCGGCGTTGTCTTTCCATGAGCATCGCCCGCTGGCGGCGTAGGTGTTCCACCGGACTATCTCCCGCTTCCAAGGCCGCAGCTATATCTTTAAGCGGCATCCCCGTAGCGCGGTAGACCACAACTTTTTGCGCCCGTGCGATGTCTTGCTCCGAATAAAGCCGGTAGTTAGACCACGTACGAGCGTTCGGTATAACAAGTCCGCGTTCTTCCCAGTAGTGCAGAGTACGTACGCTGACTCCCAGAAATTCTGCGGCTTCGCCTACTTCCATGTGTGTGCTCATACCAAAATTTCACTCCCTTACGTCGCGTGAGAGTCAACTCACTCCGCTTCAGCCCCTTATTGGGTACATTGTTCACTTATGAATAATCCACTGCTTTCTCCGTCTACTCTGCCCTACCAATTGCCACCTTTTGCCGAGATTAAAGAAAAGCACTTCCTCCCAGCATTTCACGAGGCTCTTCAGCTTCACGATGCCGAAATCGCCGCCATCGTAGATAATCCCGCCGACCCGACGTGGGAAAACACCGTCGAGGCACTAGAGAGCTCCGGACAAGACCTGGAACGCGTCATTGCTGTCTTTGCGAATCTCTCCGGAACCGATATCACCGACGGTATGGAGGCCATCGGTTCGCAGCTGTGGCCAGAGCTTTCCGCCCATCAAGATGCGATCTATCAAAATGCGGTTCTCTACGCCCGTTTGAAGGAAGTGGGCGTAGACGTGCCCAAGGATGAGGAATCCCAGCGTCTATATGCTCATTTGCTGCGTACGTTTGCTCGCAAAGGCGCGGACTTAGATTCCGCAAGCAAGGCCCGGCTTTCGGAAATCAATCAGCGTCTTTCGACTCTGTCTGAGGAATTCGGCCGCACGCTGATGAAATCAACCCGAAAACTCGCGGTGGAGCTCACGGAACAGGAGTTGGAAGGCCTGCCGGAGGAGCGGAAGGCCTCTGCGAGCGCGGATGCAAAAGCTCTGGGTCGTGAAGGCTTCGTAATTCCTCTAGAGCTGCCAACTGTGCAATCGGAGCAGGCCCGTCTCGTGCAGCCGGAGGCTCGTGCGAAGCTTTATGAGGCGTCTGCTCGCCGCGGCGAAGGAAACGCAGAAGGTCTCATCGAGGCGGTGCAGCTGCGTGCCGAACGCGCAGAACTTTTGGGTTTTGCCTCGCATGCGGACTACGTCATCTCTGAGGAAACTGCAGGAAATGCCCAGGCAGCTCGCGATATGCTCTTCCAACTAGCACCTGCGGCTGAGGCCAACGCAGAAGGCGAACAGAAGTTGTTCGCCGAGGCAGCGAGCCTGCGCGATGAGGACTTTGGCGCAGCGGATTGGCCGTATTGGGAGTCGCAGGTGCGTGCTCGCGATTTTTCGCTGGACGAGGAAGAACTACGCAAGTACTTCCCCCTCGAACAGGTCTTGGAGGAAGGCGTATTCGCTGCTGCAAATCGTCTTTACGGCATCGTGGTTGTCCCGCGTGATGACTTGGAGGGATATGCTGAGGGCGTGCGCGTGTGGGAGGTCTTCGACGAGGGCCAGGATCCCGCAGCGGACAAGGACAATGGCATCGGCCTGTTTGTCACTGATTACTTCGGCCGCCCCACCAAACGCGGCGGGGCATGGATGAGCGAGTTTGTGGGTCAGGCAGGTCTGCTTGAGCGCAAACCGGTGATCGTGAACGTCATGGGAATTACCAAGCCGGCCGATGGTTCACAGCCGCTGCTGAGTTTGGACGAGCTGCGCACCGTCTTCCACGAGTTTGGCCATGCGCTGCATGGTTTACTCTCGGATGTCCGATATCCCACTTTCGCAGGTACAAACGTCCCCCGCGACTGGGTCGAGTTTCCCTCGCAGATTAATGAGAACTGGGCATTGGAGCCAGCACTGGTGAAGCGTTACGCCCGCCACGTGGATACCGGCGAAGTCATCCCCGATACACTCTTGCAGGCAGTTTCGGAAGCCAGCGAGTTCGGCCAGGGCTTTGCCACGGTGGAATACCTAGCGGCCTCGATTGTGGACTTGGCGTGGCACTCGCTTTCATTCGACGAAACCGCAGACCTCAAGGCGGCGGAGGTTGCGCAGTTCGAGAAGCAAGCCCTAGCCAAGGCCGGGCTGAACGACCCGCTTATCGCGCCGCGCTACCGTTCCCAGTACTTCAACCACATCTTCGCCGGCGGATACTCTGCAGGCTATTACTCCTACCTCTGGGCCGAGGTCCTCGACGCCGATGGATTTTCTTGGTTCAAGGAAGAAGGCGCCGGTGACTCGGACGAGCAAGCTCGTGCAGCTGGCGAGAAATTCCGCAAGCTCATCTTGTCCAAGGGCGCATCGCGCGATTTCACCGAAACCTACCGCGAACTGCGTGGCCGAGACAAGGACGTCGAGCCGCTGCTCAAGCGCCGCGGCCTCGCTGGTGCTTAAGGCATGCGTGTAGGCGCAATCGCCTAAGCGATTGCGCTAGTTCTGGCAACTACAGCTGGGTTACTGCTAGGTAACGAAGGTAGGCGGAGCTTCGTACGGTGGCTGCCATGCCACCCGCCCACCGATGCGGAGCATGCGCCCGCGTTCGGGAGGCGCATTCGGGTCATCACCGTTTACACCGTTGTGGTAGGAACACAGCGGAACCATATTTGAAACGTTGGTTTCGCCACCGTGTCCCCAAGGCTCGATGTGGTGTATCTGGCAACGCTCAGCCGGAACTTTGCAATCCGGCCAGGCGCAGGTGGGGTTTTCTGCTGACAACATCTTTCGCTGCTTCGGCGAAGCAAAGCGCGACATGCGGTATAGATCCACCGGCCCTTCCTCGCGGCTAATCAGAGTAACGAATCCCTCGCCGGAAAAAGTATGCTCAAGATACTCCGCACCAGTCATTGTGGCACCGGAGGTAGTGCGCAAAATAACATCGCCATCACCGCGACCATTACCGCGCTGCAGCTCGCAATAATCCTCGAGGCGGACTACCACCATCGTGGTAGCCTGCGTGCGCACTCCACCCTCGGACTGCGACTCCAAGAAGCTCGCGCCAGGGCGAGACTGGTCGATGCCTTTGAATACATCCGTAATTCCCATGGAAGAACCAGTGACGGTCAGCGTGGCCAGACCGTTGGGGTGCTGGCGCAAAGTGGCACGTTCAGATGCCACCCGCGGCGGCTGCATCTCCTTGAGGCGTTTGCGCGCGAGCCTTTCTACCTCTGGCGACGCCGCCGCGCAGAGTTCGACGCGCAAATTCCACGCCGCTACTTTCTTCTTAACTCGCGAAACAAAATGTTCGATGCGCCGCAGGGTGCTCAGGCTATGCTGCTGGTTTCGCGCGTGTGCAACGGCGGTGCGTTGCTTCTTGCTAAACGACGTCGGCCCAAAATAGGTGCTGTGGAGCGCCAGAAGCTCGGCGGCATCAGCAGACGTGGCACCTAAAGAAATCAGCTGTGCGGCAGACATGCCTTCGCACTCAGCGACGAGGTCAACGCCTCGGCTGAGTGCTGCAAGGTATGTCTTAAGGCTCATAGCCATCAAGCTACCCAGGCCTTCTACCAGGCACAACGCCTTGGCACCCAGGATGGTCAAATTCGCAGCTATCTGGCGGTTTAAAGCTACACGCTTAAGCCTGCCAACCACCGCGCGTGGATGCGGTCATCGCCATTTTCTTCTGGATGGAAGCTCAAAGCGATGACGTTGTCTTCCCGTACTCCCACGACAACTGGAGTTCCGTCCCTCTCAGGAACGGTGGCAATTACTTCCACCCCTGCGCCATGCGAGGTAACAACAGGCGCGCGGATGAAAGACGCCTCCACAGCCAGATCCTCCTCATCCAAGCGCACGGGCACAGTGCGCTCTTCAGAGAAGCGCTGGTTACCGAATCCATTGCGGCGCACGACGACGTCAAGCACACCGAGGCTCTGTTGCCCAGGCGCCGGATTCTCCAGTTCACGGGCAGAGTAAATCAGTCCGGCGCAGGTGGCGAGGACGGGCAGGCCGGCACGGATGGCGTCGCGAAGCGGCTGCGCAAGCTCGAAGGCGCGAGCAAGGCGGTCGATGGTGGAAGACTCGCCGCCTGGAAACACGATGCCATCAAGGCCATCCAAATCCCGGGGCAAGCGCACGCGGGTTACGTGTGCGCCGAGAGATTCCAGAATCGCAACGTGTTCCTCGACGCCGCCTTGCAAGGCCAGCACGCCAATCGTCAGCGCTTTGCCAGTCTTACCAGCCACGTTCAGCCAAACGGTGCGGAGCCGGAACGTCAGCTACGTTGATGCCTACCATCGCCTCGCCGAGACCGCGGGAAATCTTCGCCAGCTCAGCCGGCTGGTCATACAGCGTGGCCGCCTTAACGATGGCCTCCGCGCGAGCAGCCGGATTGCCAGACTTGAAGATACCGGAGCCGACGAAGACGCCCTCGGCGCCCATCTGACGGACGAGTGCGGCGTCGGCAGGCGTTGCGACACCACCGGCAACGAAGAGCACGACCGGCAGCTTGCCTGTCTCTGCCACCTCTGCGACAAGGTCGTACGGAGCCTGCAACTCCTTGGCTGCGACATACAGCTCATCGCGATCCAGGTGCTGCAGGCGGGCAATCTCGCCACGAATGGTACGCAGGTGCTTTACTGCCTCGGAGACGTCGCCGGTGCCGGCTTCGCCCTTGGAACGAATCATGGCAGCACCCTCAGTGATACGGCGCAGCGCTTCACCCAGGTTGGTAGCACCGCAGACGAAAGGCACATCGAAGTCCCACTTGTTGATGTGGTTGACGTAATCGGCCGGAGATAGAACCTCGGACTCGTCAATAAAGTCCACACCGAGCTCAGCCAGGATCTGAGCTTCAACGAAGTGGCCAATACGAGACTTTGCCATCACCGGGATGGAAACCGCATCGACGATTCCCTCAATAAGGTCCGGATCCGACATACGAGCGACGCCGCCCTGCGCGCGAATATCCGCTGGCACACGCTCCAAGGCCATGACGGCGGCAGCACCAGCATCTTCGGCGATCTTTGCCTGTTCCGGGGTAACGACGTCCATGATGACGCCGCCTTTAAGCATATCCGCGAGGCCGCGCTTGACGCGGGTGGTTGCAATCTTGGAAGTATTTTCAGTCTTGTTTTCAGCCATGCGAATCATCGAACCGCATAAAGTGGTCCACAACAAGGTCCAATCTAGGTCATTTGGATTAGACCACTTTAAGATGAGGATATGAATTTAGGCCTCGACCCGGACGATTCGCGGACGCTGCCAGTGCAGATTGCGGCAGCCATCCGCGAGATGGTTGCCACTGGCGCACTGCTGCCAGGCGAGCAGATAGATTCAACCCGCACCTTATCGGCGCAGCTAGGCGTCTCGCGCGGAACTGTGGTAACCGCTTTCGATCAACTCATCGCCGAGGGCTACCTCGTCGCAAGCACAGGCTCCGGAACCCGCATCAATCCTCGCCTCCACCCCACCAAAGCCCCCGCGACCGCCCCGAAATCGCACACCCCACCGCCCCTCAACCGGGTGGAGCTAACCCCCGGCCTACCCGATACAACGAGCCTCATCACCCCCGAATGGCGTGCTGCCTGGCGCAACGCCGCCGCGCTTGCCAACGCTCCCCTTCTAACCCAAGAAATCGGTCACCACCTCCGCCACATGCGCGGCCTTGCGGTAGATCCGGATCGCATCCTCGTCACCGCCGGTGCGCGTGAGGGGCTTGCGTTGTTATTGCGGGGCGTCGCTAAGCAGCTGCGTATTGGCGTGGAATCGCCGGGTTATCCCAGTCTGCGCAAGGTACCGGAGGCTTTAGGCCATACCCTCGTGGAAGTACCTACCGATTCAGAGGGTGTGCGTGTTCCGCTAACGGACCTAGATGCGCTCATCGTCACTCCGAGCCATCAATATCCGTACGGCGATTCCCTCTCGGCTGCTCGTCGAACGGAGCTGGTGCGGTGGGCACGGGAGACGGGGGTACTCATCATTGAGGACGATTTCGACTCCGAACTGCGCTACGTAGGCCAACCTTTGCCCGCGCTGACTGCCCTCGAGCCCGAGCACACGGCGCTGTTGGGCACGTTTAGCTCGGTGATCTCCCCGACCATCGCTTGTGGATATCTCGTCGTCCCGGAGCACCTGCGCGAGCCGCTTGTGCAGCAGCGTCAGCTTTTTGGGCAGCCCGTGAGCTCTATTACCCAAGATGCGTTGGCGGGGTTTATGGCCAGCGGTGCGCTGCGCCGCCACACCGGCAAAATGCGCCGCGCTTACCGACGCCGCCGTGACCTAGTCACCGCCACCTTCCGCACGCTACCTGGCGTCGAGCTGCTGCCGATTCGCGGTGGTCTGCACGCTGTGTTGCTCTGCGAACGCCCAGCGGCAGCGGTGGTCACACGGGCAGCGGAACAGGGAATCGGACTTACTGCACTAGCTGATTACTGGGGCGGAGAGGAAGCACCGAACGGAGTCGTATTGGGCTTTGGCCACCTCAGCGACTTGGAATTGGCGCTAGCACTCGCTGCGGTCGCAGAAGCCGCATCTCTTTAATGGGTAGGATCTCGCACTGATTGCGCACTCATGCGCGTGCGCAGCCAACCTGCCTACGAGCATGCCTGGCGGCACTGAGCCGCGTGCAGGAAAAGCCGAAAGGGCCACGCATAGAACGTGACCCTTTAGTTGCTGCGCTAACGGTTTACTGCGGCTGCCTAGGACGTTACTTATCCTCAGCCTTTTTAGCGCCGGCTAGCTGCGAGAAGTTCTCGTTGAAATCCTTAAATCCCTTCGAGAAGGTGCCGAGGTTATCCATGAAGCCACCCATGATGTCCATCGGCAGTGGGAAGACGATGGTGGAGTTCTGGTCTGCGCCTAACTCCAGCACCGTCTGCAGGTAACGAAGCTGCAAAGCCGCAGGAGCCTTACCCAGCTCCTCCGCGGCTTCTCGCAGCTCGCGGGAGGACTGAAGTTCGCCGTGTGCGGAGATGACCTTGGCGCGACGCTCACGCTCGGCTTCTGCCTCGCGGGCAAGGGCACGCTGCATCATTTCTGGGATTTCCACGTCCTTGATCTCCACGATGCGGGTGATTACGCCCCAGCGCTCGGTCTGGCCGTTGATGATATTCGCAAGATCCTCGTTGAGTTCTTCGCGGTGCGCGAGGAGATCATCGAGATCCGCGCGGCCCAACAGGCTACGCAGAGTCGTCTGCGCGATTTGCGACGTAGCGACGGCATAGTTTTCCACTTCCAGCACGGCCTTGAGCGAATCCGTCACCTCGAACATGACCACGGCGTTCACGCGCACGGAGACGTTGTCCTTGGTAATGATTTCCTGCGGCGGGATGGTAAGTGTCACCACACGCTGGTCCACGCGCTCGAGCTTATCGATGCCCGGCCACATGAAATGCAGGCCCGGCTCCATGAGCGGACGCAGATGGCCGAATCGGAAGGCCACTCCGCGCTCGTACTGTTTGATGACTTTCAGCGAGTACATCAAAAAGACGATGATGAGCGCGACGATGATGCCGATGACGATCGGCCAGAAAACGAGTGCTGACATTAGCTAGCTTCTTCCTTCTTGCGTTCCGAGCGATAACGGCTGGACTTGCCGTACTTCGAACCATAGCGGTCGATTTGGGCGGCCAGCTCGGCTTCACGGTTGTCCATTTCGGGGACGACGATCTGCGGCGCATTCGATGGTGTATTCCACAGGTGGCGTGCCAACGGATAGACACCAAGACCGGTAATCACCAAGACGGTGGCAAGGGTGATAAGCACCTCGGACAGCGAGTGGTTGGTAATTAGGGACGACAGCGGGAGCAGGTAGCCCATAGCGGCCACCGCGAGGGCAATTCCGCGGTGGAAACGACCAGAGTCGGAGTGTGGCCATGGGTCGAGCTGCCGGGTGACTTCCCTGCCATGGTGGGAGACCGTGCAGGCATCCTTTACTGGACAGGTATTGCACACCGTGGGGTTGGCGCGGTAACGCATGACGCGGTTTTCCGGGTCAAAGCTCGACGGCCAAAGCCACTGATCCTCAGGGCACTGCCAGGCGTCGTGTTCCTCCAAGTAGCGGAAAGTGCCAGCGCGGTTAGCCATGGTGCGGTTGGCGGTTTGCTTCGCCATAGCATCAAAGCCCCACGCTACAACCAGAAGAAACAGGCCGTAGCACACCGCCAGGAGGGTAAAGATTCCTGGAGCTTGCATTATGTGTCCCTACTTCTTCTGATCCGGCTTATTCTGATTTGGCTTCTTCTGGCCAGGATTACCGTCCGCCCGCTTGTCGGAGCGGTAGGTGCCGCCCCACTTGGTGCGCGATTCGAACTCTGGGTCCTGTGGGCCAGAAGCTGCAGAATCGCCGCGGCCCGAGTCCGGGGCTTGCTCTTCAACGAAGGCGCCACGCTCGTCGATGTAGCCATAGCGGCGGCCTGCCACTCGTCCAGTGCTGTGCGCGCCGTCGCGGGTATCCACACGACCCTTTCCGCCGGAGACAAGGCCGACGCTGGAGGCAGCGCCCGCGACGGGCACCTCGCCGGCGTGATCGTCGTCGTCAGGCGCGATGATGCTAAACAGCGGATCCTTCGGGTGCTCTTCGATGGTCGGGATTTCCTTGTTAAACAGCACGCCCTTGAGCGCCATCCATAGGAACGGGATGATGCCGGCTAAGAACATGACGTCGCCAGGCATGCGCAGCCACTCCATGATGAAGTTGCCAGGCTCGGTGATGTAGCCCAGGGAACGTGCCTCGACGTATCCGGAAGCCACGGATTCGTAGAGCTGCATAACGCCCAACGGGAGCAGCGAAATAACAACCATCCACAGCAGACCGATGTTCTGCAGCCAGAAGGACCACGCCATGGCCTTGTCGGACCACTTTTCCTTCGGGATAAGGTAGCGCAGCGCGAACACGGACAGGCCGACGGCCAGGAAGCCGTATACGCCCATCATTGCGCCGTGTGCGTGGTTTGCGGTCAGCGCGGTACCGATCTCGTAATAAGAGACGATCGGCAGGTTGACTAGGAAGCCGAAGATGCCGGCGCCCAAGAAGTTCCAGAAGCCAACTGCAACCAGGAGCATAACTGCCCAGCGGTGTGGGAATGGGCGTTCGCCGGAGGCGCGCTGACGGGAACCGAGCTGCATGAAGGTCCAAGCCTCAACGGTCAGCAGGGTCAGCGGCACGACCTCGGCAGCAGAGAAGAAAGCGCCAAGTGCCATGTGCTCAACCGGGGTACCGGAGAAGTACAGGTGGTGCATAGTGCCCAAAACGCCACCGGTGGAGTACAAAATAATGTCCAAGAAGATGATGCCGAGGGCGATCTTTTCGCGGATGACGCCGAGAAGCACGAAGACATAGGCCACCATCACGGTGGTAAACAGCTCGAGGAAGTCCTCCACCCACAGGTGGACGACCCAGAAGCGCCAGAACTCGGCAACAGAGATATGGGTCTCGGAGCCAGCCAGGTTACCCACTGCATAGAAAGCAGGGATGGCGATGCCGGCGTAGAAGAACAGCCACGGCATATTGGACTTGTGTTCGTACTTCAGGCGGCCGCGCAGCTGGCGGAAGATGATGCCAATCCAGACAAACATGCCCACAGTGAGCAGAATCTGGAAGAAGCGCGGCAGGTCAAGGAACTCCCACTGCTGGGAGAACAGGGTGCCTTCCTTGATGTAGCCCATGGTGGACAGCCACTCGAAGGCCATGGAGCCAAAGACCACAAACGCGATGGCACCGAGCAGGAACCAAACCAGCCAGTGCTGCTTCTTCGGTTCCTTCTTGCCCACGAAAGAGGCCAAGAAAATACCGGCAGCAAGCAGGCCGCCTGCAGTCCATAGCAGCGACAGCTGGAGGTGCCAAGTACGCGAGACGTTATACGGCAGGATCTCCTGCAATGGGATACCGAAGAAGCCGGTTAGCTCCGTGCGGTAGTGCTGTGAGGCTGCACCCAGGAGCGCCTGGATGAGGAAGAGCAATGCGATGACAAGGACAAACCATGCCACGACCTTCTGCGACTTGGTAAGACCTACCTCGCCCGGCTGGGTGAAGTCGAGGTTTGGCGCCTCTTCTGCGTGCCAACCAATGGACTTAGACCAACGGCCATAAATCGCGAAGATAAGGCCGGTGCCGCCGATCAGCGCGATGAGCGAGAGCACAGACCAGACCACGAGGTCTGCGGTCGGGCCGTTATCCACGCGTGGCTCAGCCGGCCAGTTGTTGGTATAGGAGTAATCGTGGCCCGGGCGCTCTGCCGCAGAAGCCCATGCAGTCCAACCGAAGAAACCAACAAGGTTGTTGATCTGCTTTTTGTCTGTAATGAACTCAGATGGAAGTCCCTTGTTATGAGAGTCTTCGCCAAAGTACTTCGCGTAGTAGTCCTTGTTGGACTCGAAAGCAGCGATTTGGTTATCGGTCCACTTCAGTACACCAGTTGCTTCGTCGTAGCGGTTGGTGCGGAACTCCTGCTGGACTGCTTCTTCTGGAGTCGCGTCCGGGGAGATGAAATCGGGATAACCGTTGGCGTCGTTAAGCTCGCGTGCCTTATCCAAAGACATGCGGAGGTATTCCGCCGTGTAGTCAGGGCCTAAGTAGGCGCCGTGGCCCATGACGGAGCCGTATTGCTGCAGGCCGCGGGTTTGGTAGAGAGCCTGACCGTTCAGAATCTCATCCTTGGTCAGGATGGTCTCACCGGTGGTTTCGGAAACAATCTTTTCCGGAAGAGGCATAGACGCGTTGTAAGTGCGGTACGCCAAGAAACCCATGACTAGAAAGCCAAAGATCATGACTAAGGCGACGCCCTGCCCCCACACGCTGCTGAGCTTAAGGACCGGCTTGCGGCGGTCCTCGTGGCTAGTAGTGGTGGACATATATTTTCCTGTCTTCTCAATGTGCTGACGCTTAGACTGCGCGCCAAGGTGTCCCGAGGCAGAAGGCACCCACACCGATTATGGACGGAAAAACTAGAGTTAAATAGCTGGGCGCGCGCCCACCTTCCCCAAAGGCGGTCATACGGAAGGTTGACATCCGCCAATAGCTAGACCATTCCCCCATTGCTGACTTTCAGCTAATTTTTATATCTCCCCAAGTAAAACGCAATAATGTACGTCGACCACACCTCCCGATTTGCTTTATCTTTAAAGCGATTTCCCAACGATGTTAATTCGATCACCATTCGCAAAGCACTGCAAAAATCAGAGTACATAGAGGTTAACGCCACCAACCCCAACCTCAAAAGTTGTTTAATTCGGATTTTGTCGTATTATTTTAAGCATGACTTTCGCAGAGCACACCAAGCGCAACTGGCTAATCACCCTCTTTGCCACCATCTTCCTTGCGGCGATTGTTTCGATGATTTTTCTGAACGACCCACACCAAACCGTCACGGTCGCAATGGTCTTCATTGCGGCTGCCTTACTACTCTTCGGCGGAATCCTAGGCGGCTGGTACCTCATCCATCAGCGCGCGGGCTCCCAAAAATAGACACGCGCTAAACTCACACCGCGACTAGCGGTCGGCTACCTGCCGACCGCTTTGTCTGTTTTTATTCATTTCACTTGCTGGGCAAACGTCAAATTTTCTCCACATCCATGCCCATTATGAACCGCTTGGTCTAGTCTTTGCTCATGGCTACAAAATACGACACCAGCAACTTAGAAAACCTCGCCCTCGCTACCCGCTGCCTGCACGTAGGCCAGGATCTCGACGGCTCCACCAACTCTCGCAACATTCCGATTTACCAAACCACCTCCTACGTCTTTGATTCGGCCGAGCATGCCGCCGCTCGCTTTGCGCTTGCCGACGCCGGCCCCATCTACACCCGGCTGACAAATCCCACGGTGGACGCACTCGAGCGTCGTCTAGCGGCGCTCGAAGGCGGCGTAGCCGCAGTCGCCTTTGCCTCTGGCCAGGCGGCAGAAACCGCCGCCATCGAAACGCTGGCTGGCGCGGGCGACCACATCGTGGCCTCCCCTCGCCTCTATGGCGGAACGAATAGCCTTTTTACCCATACGCTGCACCGTCTCGGCATTGAAGTAACTCTGGTCGAGGAACCCGATGATCCGCAGTCATGGCAGTGCGCTGTGCGCGGAAATACCAAGGCTTTTTATGGAGAGACCTTCGGCAACCCGGTGGCAGATGTGCTGGATATTCCGGCAATCGCTGAGGTAGCGCATGCAAACCAGGTGCCGCTGATTGTGGACAACACCATCGCTACCGCGGCACTGGCGCGCCCGTTAGAGCTCGGCGCGGACGTCGTCGTCGCCTCCACCACCAAATTCTATTCCGGCTCGGGCTCGGCCATCGGTGGCGTCATCGTCGACGGCGGCACCTTTGACTGGACCGTTCAGCGCGACGGCAAGCCGGTGTTTCCGTTCTTCACCGAACCCGACGAAAGTTACCATGGCCTGCGCTTCGCAGACCTCGGCGAACCGGCTTTCGCACTGCGCGCCCGCGCTGGCATCCTCCGCGATACGGGCGCCGCAGTCTCGCCTTTCAACGCTTGGCTGACCTTAACCGGGCTGGAAACTTTGGAGCTGCGCGTGCAGCGCCACAACGAAAATGCCCAGGCAGTTGCGGAATTCCTCGAGGCGCATCCGAAGGCGGCCAAGGTCAATTACGCCGGCCTCGACTCGAGCCCGTATAAGACCACCAAGGAAAGGCTCGGCTACCAATACACCGGTTCGGTACTTTCTTTCGAAGTGGCCACCGAGTCAGGCGAACCCGCAGCGGCCACAGAAACCGCCTGGAAGTTCATCGATTCCCTCAAGCTGCATTCCAATCTGGCCAACATCGGTGATACCCGCTCGCTTGTGGTGCATCCGGCTACCACCACCCACTCGCAATCCAACGAGGAGGGGCTGCGAGTAGCTGGCATCACCCAAGCCACGATTCGCCTCTCCGTTGGTATCGAAGCAATCAACGACATCATCGCTGACCTCGAGCGCGGCTTCGCGGCCATCTAATCAAGAAGTCGCCATGACTGTGCCCAACTTGGCTTGTGAAGGTGAGCTCGAAGAAGTCGGCGTCGGCAAGCTGCGTACTGAAGCAGGCGCTGAAATTCCCGAGGTGCGTATCGCGTATCAACGGTGGGGCGAATTCGCCGGTGACCCGCACGGCAAGAATAACGTGCTGCTCATCGAGCATGCGGTGACCGGCGATTCCAACGTGGCCGACTGGTGGGCCGACCTGCTGGGCCCAGGCAAGGCTTTGGATACGCGGAAATGGTGCGTGATCGCCACCAATGCGCTGGGCGGCTGTGCTGGTTCCACTGGGCCCGCCAGCGCGCATCCCGACGACGGCCGTGCCTGGGGTTCGCGCTTCCCCGCGCTATCGATTCGAGATTTGGTGAGAGCGGAAAGGCAATTCCTAGAAGTCCTCGGAATCACCCAGGTCCATGCCATCATCGGTGGCTCCATGGGCGGGGCGCGCACACTGGAGTGGACGCTGCTGTACCCGGAATCCATAACCGCGGCCTGCGTCATTGCGGTATCAGCGCGGGCTTCGGGCTGGCAGATTGGCATTCAATCCGCACAGATTTCTGCCATTGAGCGCGACCCGTTCTGGCACGGCGGGGATTACTACGCAAGCGGCAAAACGCCTCGCGAAGGGCTCGCCGCCGCGCGCCGGATTGCCCACCTCACCTACCGCGGCGAACAGGAAATCGACGAGCGCTTCGGCGTCCAGGCACAACGCGGCGAGGATCCGCTCGGGCCTTACCGCGCGGGGAACCAGCGTTTCGCGGTCAACTCCTACTTGGACTATCAGGGAGAAAAACTCGCCCGCCGCTTCGACGCCGGCTCCTATGTAACGCTGACGGAGGCGCTCAACCGCCACGACGTCGGCCGCGACCGCGGCGGCCTCAACAAAGCGCTAGCAACATCGACTGTTCCCACGATGGTAGTCGGCGTGGACACGGACATCCTCTACCCGTATCACCAGCAGGAACATATCTCGCGCAACATTGGCAACCTGCTGGCCATGGCGAAAATCGTCTCCCCCGTCGGCCACGATGCTTTCTTGGCCGAAGCCCGCCAGATGGACCGAATCTTGCGTAACTTCCTTACGCTCTCGGCACCTGACGGACTGGAGTTGGAAACGGCGTTTAGCGGCAGCGAGTACTACATCTAAGACCCCAACGCATCGACTGAAACCGACAAAAACACCATCACGGCACCAATAACGCCGCTAAAGCACGCATCAAAACGGCGCGATCGGACCGCGAGGATGCCGACGATTTTCGAGTCACAGCTAAGCCGCACCAACGAAAGCCAAAGCAGGCCTGCACCAAGGACTACCGTGGCGCGGCGCCAGTGCTCGGAAATCGCGAAAACCGCAGAAAGCGCAACGGCGGCACAAAATAGCCCCACGGCCGCCCACTGCACGGACGCGGGTAGGCGGGAGGGCCGCAGGTTGGCGTCGTGCGGGTTATCGAGGTTTAGCTCCGGGGCCATCTACTGCTGGCCCGCTAACTTTTCTGCGCGCTCCACGATGTTAGACACCAGGAATGCGCGGGTCAGCGGGCCGACACCGCCCGGGTTCGGCGAGACGAAGCCGGCCTTGTCCCAGACGTCTGGTGCGACGTCGCCAGCCAACTTGCCATCAACGCGGGAAACTCCGACGTCGAGAACCGCGGCGCCTTCCTTGATCATGTCTGCGTTGAGCATATGTGCCTTGCCGGCCGCTGCGATGATGACGTCGGCAGCGCGCGTCTCGGCAGCCAAGTCCTTGGTACCGGTGTGGCAGAGCGTAACGGTGGAATTTTCACTGCGGCGGGTAAGCATCAAGCCGATCGGACGGCCAACAGTCACACCACGGCCGATGACGACGACCTTCGCTCCATCCAGCTCCACGCCAAAGCGACGCAGCAGGTGAATGCAACCATTCGGGGTGCACGGCAGCGGGGCATCCTCGTTCAAAACCAGCTTGCCCAGGTTGACCGGGTGCAGGCCATCGGCGTCTTTTTCCGGATCAATCTTGGCCAGGATCTTGTTTTCATCCAGGTGCTTAGGCAGCGGCAGCTGCACGATGTAGCCGGTGCAGCCGTCGTCTTCGTTTAGCTCGTCGATGACCTTTTCCAGCTCCTCCTGGCTAATATCCGCCGGAAGGTCCTTGCGGATGGAGTTGATTCCCAGCTGTTCGCAGTCGCGGTGTTTCATCTTCACGTAGGAGTGCGAGCCCGGGTCATCGCCCACCAGCACGGTGGCCAGGCCAGGCTGGATGCCCTTTTCCTTGAGGGCCTCGACGCGGGTTTTCAGATCCGCAAAGATCTCGTCACGGTACAACTTGCCATCTAGTTTGGTTGCGCTCATGCGCTCCATCCTAGACTTATGCCCATGAGCCAGCTGCACATCGTCTTTGATAATCCCGTGATCCCCACCAATACCGGCAACGCAATCCGCACCGCCGCCGTCACTGGAGCGTCCCTGCATCTCATCGAACCGCTCGGATTCAACTTCGATGACAAGCACCTAAAGCGCGCCGGCCTGGACTACCACGACCTTGCTGACCTGCACATCCACAAGGACTTCGACGCCTGCATGGATGCACTGCCCGGCGCGCGCGTGTTTGCTTTTAGCACGCATACCGATAAGTGGTTCACGGACGTCGAGTTCCAAGAAGGCGATGTCCTACTCTTTGGCACCGAGCCCACCGGCTTGCCGCCAGAGCATCTTAATCACCCACGTATCACCGAGCAGGTGCGCATCCCGATGGTCCCGGCGCGCCGTTCGATGAACCTGTCTAACGCGGCGTCGACAGCCGTGTATGAGGCTTGGCGCCAGCTGGGGTTTAAGGGCGCTGTCTAGGACAATTGTCACAACGATTAGGTAAACCATCATTCGGTTAGGGTAACTTTATAACCGAATTTGAAAGGATGCCTAGTCATGTTGCCTTTGCACGTACGCTCAGGCGAGTCGACCTCCCACAACTCGGCCTACTCCCTGCCGGTCGGTTCTACTGTTACCCTGCGCCCCGAATGCCTGGATTGCGTGCATAATCCGGCCATGGCCCGCCGCTTGGGCGAGCTGGGCATCCGCCCGGGAGCATGCCTAACCGTCGGCGCGCATGTGGCAGGTGGCGCGCGCATCGTCGCGGTTGGCTCCTGCCGCTACGCCATTGACCGCCAGACGCTGCAATCAATCGGGGTTTAGTGATGAGTGCTGTAACGCCCAGCTGCCATGGAAATCCGGGCGGGGCGCTGGCTCCCGCGGGCGCTGCCATCATCGCCATGGTGGGTGCTCCGAACTCCGGCAAGTCTACGCTTTTTAATGCGCTAACCGGTTCGAAGGTGCAGACCGGCAACTGGCCGGGCACGACCGTGGAGGTCAGCCGCGGCGCATGGAATATTGCGCATTCGTGTTGCCCGGCCGAGGTTGCCGATCTCATTGACTTCCCCGGCAGCTATTCTTTGGATCCGCTCAGCCCGGATGAGGCGCTCACGCGCACCATGCTTTACGACGCCGCCCCTGCCGAGCGCCCCGATCACGTCATCGTCGTGGTCGACGCGACTGCGGTTGCGCGCGGGCTCAACTTGGCGTTTCAGCTCGCAGAGCTTCCCTACCGGCTCAGCATCGCGCTGACCAAGCTGGACGTGGCACAAGACCAGGGCTTACAGGTGGATGCCGATGCGCTCGCGAGGGCCACGGGAATCCCGGTGGTCTGTGTGGATGGCCGCCGGCGGGAAGGATTGGAGCGCCTGCGTGAGACGGTGCAGGTTTCCCTCACTAAGGAGCCACAGGTCCTGCGCGAAGACGCCAGCATCGACGCCCGCTTTGCGGATCTCGACGCCGCCACCAAAGCAGCGGTGCACACGCAGTCCCAGCCGGTCACGCGTTCGCAGCGCCTAGATGCGATAGCGCTGCACCCGGTAGCGGGCCCGTTGCTTTTCCTCGCGGTGATGTGGCTAGTCTTTCAGATAACCACCACGGTGGCCGCTCCTCTGCAAGACGGCTTGGAGGCGCTCGTCTCAGGGCCCATCTCTGACGCAGCACGCCACCTGCTGGAGGCAATCGGCCTTCAGCATCCGCTGGTAGAGGGCTTGCTTGTCGACGGCCTTATTGGCGGCGTCGGCATGGTCCTCACCTTTGCACCCCTGATGGCGCTGATGTTTTTGTGCCTGGCCGTGCTGGAGGATTCTGGCTATATGGCCCGCGCGGCAGTGGTTACGGACCGTTTCATGCGCGCCATCGGCCTGCCAGGCAAGGCATTTTTACCTATAGTTGTAGGCTTTGGCTGCAACGTTCCTGCCATTGCTGCGACCCGCGTGCTGGGTTCGCCGCGGCATCGCATCATGACCTCGCTGCTTATCCCGTTTACCTCCTGCTCTGCCCGGTTGGTGGTCTTCGTGATGCTGGCGGAGACCTTCTTCCCGGGTCATGCCGGCAGCGTCGTTTTTTGTATGTACGTCATCTCCATCGCTCTGCTTATTCTGGTGGGATTGGTGCTGCGCGGCACGTTGTGGCGGGCTGTGCCGCAGGACCCGCTGGTCATCGATCTTCCGACGTACCAACTTCCCACCTTCCGCCTCGCCATGTCGGTGATGTGGACGAGGCTGAAGGGATTTCTGCAGACTGCCGGCGGCATCATCGTCTCCACGGTGGTGGTCATCTGGCTGCTCATGGCGATTCCCGTAGGCGCTGATGGGGTTTCCCTGTCTGACTACAAGTCGCCAGCTCCTGAGGATTCAGCTTATGGCGCTATCTCGCGCAGCATCGCTCCGGCCTTTGCCCCGGCGGGCTTTGATTCTTGGTCGCTCGCGGGCCCGCTAGTGACGGGGTTTGTGGCCAAGGAAGCACTGATTTCCACGTGGTCGCAGACCTACGCAGTAGACGACGTCACCGACGCCGCACCCGAAGAACAGGCATCGAGCCCCTTAAGCGAGAAGGTGCGCGCCGACTTCGCCACAGCCTCCGACGGAAATACGAACGCTGCAGTGTGGGCGTATATGCTCTTCCTGCTCGCCTATACCCCGTGCGTGGCAACGCTGGCTGCCCAGAAACGGGAGATTGGCTGGCGCTGGACACTCTTCGGTTTCGCGGTGCAACTATTTACCGCTTGGGCCTTGGCCGTGGTCGCCTTCCAGCTCTTGAGGCTGCTATGACCTCGCCCATTGCTCAGGTAAAGGACGCGATTTCCTCCGGCACCACCACCCGCGCCGGAATCGCGCACGTAACGGGCCTTAAAATCGGCACGGTCAATCTTGTGATTTCACACCTGCTCTCCACCGGGGAGCTAAACGCCGAAACGCTCAACTCCTGCCCCACCAGCGGATGCGGTTCCTGTACTGCTGCAGCCCACTGCGGCACAGCCTCCGCCAACCCCGGACGAAAGCGCGGTCCAGTCTTGCTTAGTCTGCGCCGGCCTCGCCCGGCGCCGGCATCGTAGCCTCGTGCTCCATCGAAGGCAGTTGGCGTTGCCGCAGGCGGGTGAGAAGCTCGGCGGCGTCGGCAAGCGCAAGCTGCTTTCCCGCCATTCCAACGGGACCCTTAACCAGATCGAAGCGGATGTTTTGCACGCCCAGCAGCTGATTGAGCGGGCCGGCTTGGACCGTCAGTTCCTGGATATGCGGAGTGCCCACGACCATCACCCGACGCGACAGTCTTCCTGAATGCACAACGGCGACGTCCTCGCCCACCAACGTGACCGCCTGCTGGCGCACATCCACCGGCGAGGCCAACCAGGCCTTACGCGGCGACACATAGGTGGGGTGGGTGTGCCCCTCTGGCTGGGCGTAATACTCGATCTGCGCGGCATCAAGATCGGAGACCAGCTCTAGTACGCGCAGCGCCTGCTCCCGCGTGCCCACCGGCAAGATGCGCGTGGAGCCCGACTGCTTGCCGCCGCCCACCGCGCCGTACCCGGCCACGGAAACCTGCACCTCGTACCAGCCAAACATGCGCCACAGCAGCGGCTGGGTAACCCGCACCGCATGAATGCGCGAACGCCGGATCGTCTGGCGGCGGCGGTCAGCCAAGCCGTAGGAGATGTTGAGTACCTCATCGTGGCCGTCGTAGCGGGATTGGAAGCGCCACGAGGTATCGATGAGATTCCAAATATTGGGCACAAAGCCCACCACGATGGGCACCGTGGCGGCGCGGAAATCCGGCAAAGCGAGGAAAATCGCCATGACTACAACCGCAATCAGCGTGGGCAAACGCAGCGCCTCCGCCGCCAGCGTGCGACCAACGGGGATTTCTGGAATCAGCTGCCAGCCCTGCTCTTCCGCCGGAGCTACCTGCCCGACCGCCTCGGAACCGGCATCCTCCGACACCGCCGAACGGCTATGCACGTGGGTCAGAAGCTCCTCGCGCAACGCCATGGCCTCTTGCCTGCGCAGAAAGGAAATCTCAATGACAGAGGCCGTGCCGCCGGCTGTTTCCACGCGCACTGCAGCCAGACCAAATAACCGCGCGATGACGGACTCCACCACGTCGACAGCCTGAATGCGGTCATAGCGTGCGGAGCGAAAAGACGTGGAAATCACGCCGTGGCGCAGCGCCACCTCATCGGGGCCGAGCTTATAGCCCAGCTTGCGCCACCAGATGGCGGAGACATACCAAATGCCCAGGCAGACCACGACGAAGCCGCCGAGCCCCGCGAGCGTTCCAAGGCCAATGTCACTCCAGTGCCCGCCGCGCAGGTAGGCCGCGATGTCGGAGAGCATCTCCAAGTTGAAGTTGAGCACGCAAATGGCCAGAAACGCGAAGATAACCGACCAAAAGCGCAGCAGCGGCGTCAGCCGGTGCACACGGCGATAGCCTTCCCTATCAACTGGGGCGCGGTCCTTGCCCAGCCGGTGCCGTCCGTTCACAGTCCGCTCATCCTCTCGCGCGCCTTCACGGCGAGGCGCTCGCGCAATGCATCGGCGTCAGCGGCTAAAAGGCCTGCAATTTTCGCATCTGAGCTTGTCGACGCCGTGTGAATCTTCACCCTTTTCAGCCCCAAGGACCGCTCGATGGGGCCGGCGGAGACGTCCACGAACTGGATGCGGCCGAACGGAACAATGGTCAGGCGGTACCACAGCTTGCCGCGGGTAATCACCAGCTCATCGTCAGTCTCCTTCCACCCCATATTCGCCACCTGCGCGGGGATAAGCCAGAGCAAGTAAACGAACCACACTCCCCAGGCTCCGGCGAACCAGTACCAAAATGAGCTGGCGAAGTATCCCGCAACCGCGAAAGCGATAGCAAAGCCTGCCGACCAGCTCAGGTGGTGAATATAGCGAGCTGTGGTCAGCTTCCGGGAGACCGGATGCATGTCTGGAGGAAGGGCGGAGCGCATGCCGCCTATGCTAACAAAGCCTCAGATTTCTTTACAAAGTGTTGGGTTTATGCAACACTTTGGTTTATGTCCCCAAAGAAAAAGCCGTCTTCCCCAATTTTCAATAGGGTTCGGTTGCTCCGAGTCGAGAGGGACATGTCGCGCGCCCAGCTTGCCGACGCCGTCGGGGTCAACCCCCAAAGCATCGGCGCCCTTGAGCGTGGCGATCACTCTCCCAGCCTCGACCTCGCATTCAGCATCTGCGAAGTATTCGGCCTCCCTGTCGAAGCCGTCTTCTCCCGCACCGAATTCCAGCCGCTATCCACCGAGATCTATCGAAAGGACTAACTGCTCATGGCAACCACAGCTGCTAAAGCTCGCGTCACAAATCGCAACCGCCTCATACGCCTCGCCGACGTCGGGCTTGCAATCATCGTCTTATCCATCCCGCTGCAGTTCTGGGACGATTTCACGTCCTTCATGCTGGCCTGCTTGGGTAGCTGTGTAACCGGCTTCGGCGTGTCCAAGCTACGCAAGACTATCGACTCCGCCGACCTACCCACTATCGAACTCGACGAGTACATGCTGCAACTTCATATAGAGGCCCGCGAAGATGGACTTAAGCTCGCCTTGTTTTCTTCCATGTTCATGTTCGTGGCCTGCGGCGCTATTGCTCTTGGAACCCGCTTTCTTGATTCCATGGACGGAATCTTCGTGGCCAGCTTGTTCTTCAAGCTGATCATGCTGCAAATGCTGTGGGTTCCATTCACCGTGGCCAAGTCTCTGGCAGGCAAATTCAACCGCGACGAACTAATTTCTGGGGATTAATCATGCCTATCCGCACCAAGTACTTCTATTCCAGCTTCGTCGGACTGTTCATTGCACTCGCCGCTATAGCAGTCAATCCCTTCTCCAACGTCATTGCGATGTTCTTGTGGGTCGGCGGCCTTGCCTGGCTCGTTATCTGCCTGGGGCGCCTTCAAGTTCTAATCGGAAAAGACAATATGGACCCAGCCTTCGCAGACGAATATCAGCGCAGCCGCATCGATCGCGCGCGCAGCAACGTCTTCAAGTACGCGTATTTTGCCCTCGGCAGTTTAATGGTGCTGATGCTCTGTCTGCCGTTGCTCGACCTAGTTGGACAAGACGTTCCATGGCCGGAAATCGTGCGCTGCCTAGGCATGCTTGCCGGCGTATTGATGTTCGGGGCATCGCTGACTCTGCTCGGCACGATCGCCCTTGGCATGGACACCGATGATCGTGCCGAACTCGTAGCTTCCTAGACCCCTTTTTAAGTATCCTGCTCCCAGCCGTCGACAACTTCCTGGATGTCCGCGTGGCCTAGGTCGCGTGCTTCCTGCTTGGAGATGTACTCGCCGGATTCGTAGTCATAAGGGATAGGCTCGCTACTTAGAAAAGGCCAGGTAGAGCAGGAAGAAAAGCAGGCCCGCTGCCAGCGCGGGGTGAATGTTATGCGGCTTTACCTGAATACGGGGGGATTTCTCGCACCGGCCTAACGGAAATCACGCGAGCCGCGGGAGAGCCACTCACCCATGGCAAGCGGCTCCAGCTTGTCTGCCACCACATTGACCGCGCCCGTGGCATTTTGCACGATGCCACGAATAACCAGCGCTTTAGACGTCCTGGCCACGGTCTTGTTGAGCTGCCACAGCCCCGGTGAGACCATCACGTTCATCAAGCCGGTCTCATCCTCCAAGCCCAAAAAGATGACGCCGGCGGCAGTCTGCGGACGCTGCCTATGCGTCACGATGCCCGCAATCCGCACCCGTGTACCGTCTGGAACCTGCCGCAGCTGTGCGGCGGTGCAGACATGGGCGTCGTTAAGCGCGGCGCGCACGAGCTCCATCGGCTGTTTGTCGTGGGTAACGCCAGTACTGGCGACGTCGGAAGCCATCAGCTCGAAAGCGCTCATGCCAGGCAGGCTCGGCGCAGAAATAGCCGAAAGCCCTGCAAGCATGCCCGCCTTTTCCGTGGCCGCCACCCCCGCCTGCCACAGCGCCTGACGCCGGCTTAGCCCAAAGGTCTCCAGCGCACCGGCACTGGCCAAAGCCTCCACATGTTCCACGCTAAGCTCCGCCCGCCTAGACAGATCCGCGATGTCTTGAAACGGCGTCTGCGCGCATGCATCCTCGATACGCTGCGCGGCCTTCTCCCCCAACCCCTTGATGAGGTTAAGGCCCAGCCGGATCGCCACCTCGCCGCCGTCTTGGACCACCGCACGCGCCTGGCACCCCGAAGCGTTCACGTCCAGCGGAAGAACTTCCACGCCGTGCCGCCGCGCATCCTGAATGAGCGATTGCGGCGAATAAAAGCCCATCGGCTGCGCCCGCAGCAGACCCACGCAAAACTGCGCCGGATAGTGATACTTCATCCACGCCGAGAAGTAGACCAACGAGGCAAAAGACTGCGAGTGCGACTCTGGGAAGCCATAGGCTGCAAAGGCCACGATCTTGTTCCACAGTTTGTCCGCAACCTCGCCCTCGATGCCATTCGTCTGCGCGAGCCCATCATAAAAACGCTGCTTGAGCGCGGCCATCCGTGCAGGCGAGCGCTTCGAGCCCATCGCACGCCGCAGGTCATCGGCCTCCGCTCCGGAAAAGCCTGCGGCGTCGACGGCAATCTGCATCAGCTGCTCCTGAAACAGCGGAATGCCCAGCGTCTTGCCCAGAGACTTCTCCAGCACCGGGTGGTCATAGGTCACAGCCTCCTTACCGTCGCGGCGGCGCAGATAAGGATGCACCGAACCGCCCTGAATCGGGCCGGGACGGATGAGCGCAACCTCCACCACCAGGTCGAAAAACTTCTGCGGGCGCAAGCGCGGCAGCGTGGACAGCTGCGCGCGCGATTCCACCTGGAATACCCCCACCGCATCGGCGCGGCAGAGCATGTCATAGACCTCTTTTTCCGCTAGGTCGAGCTCCCACAGATTCACCTTGTACCCGGTGGTCTCCTCCACCAAGTCCTGCATGTGGTGCAGCGCCTCCAGCATGCCAAGGCCCAGCAGATCGAACTTCACCAATCCGGCCGCCGCGCAGTCATCCTTATCCCACTGCAGCACCGAACGCTTTTCCATCCGCGCCCATTCCATCGGCACCACGTCCGCAATAGGACGGTCACACAACACCATGCCGCCAGAGTGAATGCCCAGGTGGCGCGGTTGGCCGAGGAATTGCTCCGCCAGCTTAACGACGCCCTCCGGCGGCTCCGAAAGCCCCTTCGACCAGGAATCGGCGCTGCCTTGGGGAAAGCCCAAGGCACGCGCTGCATCGCGAACAGCGCCCTTGCGGCGATACGTAATAACGTTGGCCACCTGCGCTGCGCGCTCGCGGCCATGCTTGTCATAGACGTATTGAATGACCTCCTCGCGGCGGCCGGATTCGATGTCGATATCGATGTCCGGTGGGCCATCGCGGTCTGGCGAAAGGAAGCGCTCAAAAAGCAGCCCCGCGGAAATCGGCTCGGCGTTAGTGATGCCTAAGGCAAAACACACCGCGGAGTTCGCCGCCGAGCCGCGACCCTGGCAGAGGATGTTGGAGCGACGGCAAAAATCCACGAGGTCACACACGATGAGGAAATACCCTGGAAAGGTCAGCTGCTCGATAACGCCTAGCTCGTACTCGATCTGCTTCCACGCCCGCGAGCGAATCGCAGCCGGGCGCGAGGCATAGCGCTCTTCTGCTCGCTGCCAGGTCAGGTGCGTCAGCCAAGACATCTCGGTATGGCCTTCAGGCACCTCGAAGTCAGGCAGGTTCGGCGCGAGCGCATCCCAGGTGAAACTGCACTCCTTTAATACTTTGACAGTCTCAGCGATGAGCTCCGGCCGCTCCGGAAAGAGCTGCGCCATCTGCTCGCCTGAGCGCAGCCAGCCGGCACCCATCGGGGGCACATCGGGTTCTGCCTGGTCCAGAGATTTTCTTTGGCTAAGCGCACGCTTTGCCGCGGCTAGGCGCGCTTCCTGCCGTGTGGCGGCAGCGGGTAAGGCAGTGGCGATGGCGCGCAGATTATTGCATTTATCCAGTTCAGCGTGGCGATCTGCGTCCTCAGGAGACATCGTGCAGGAATATTCAAGTACTATGCTGTCTATTTTTATTCTTTCGAGCACATGATCGATTTTGTCCAACCATTGCCAGTCCAGAAGGAACAGGCAATAATCTTGCAAACGCTCCGCAATTACTTCCAACGGCGGGTAAGCCACCTCGCCCTTCACACCTGCATCCATGCGCGCTTGGGCAATCAATCGCGATAGCCGGCGGTACCCCTCGGGGGTGCGGGCGAGGACGACAAGAGGGCCGTCGACAAGCGAAAGCTCCGCCCCAAACACCGCCGGCAGCCCCGCCTTAGCGGCGGCTTCGGCAAATTTCATCAGGCCATAAAAACCGTCCTTATCCACCAGCGCAAGCCCCTCTAGCCCCAGCTGCATCGCGCGCGCCACCAGCTCCTCCGGCTCCGAGGCGCCGCCCAAAAAACTATAGGAAGAAACCGCATGCAGCTCCGCGAAAGGCACGGCCGAGACCCCGCGCTCGAGACCCTCGCCCCGCTCCCCCAAGTGCTCCACCGAAACGGGCGTTGCGGCAGGACGGCCGGAAAGAATCCGCTCCACCCGCGACCAAGACAGCGCCGCCCCACCATTGAACCTCATGGGGAAAAGATATGATCGAAACTATGTTCTAGTCAATTTTTCAGTCTCACCCAAAGCGATATAGACAAAGCGGTTCAATCATTGCTAGGTTTCTTGCAACAAACGTTATTTCACTCGAAGGGACACCTCATATCATGCGTATTCGCCGCGTTCTCGCTGCTTCCTCCGCAGCCGTCATCGCAGCCACCAGCCTGGCTGCTTGCTCCTCTGGCGATTCCGACGGCAAGATCGTCGTCGGCACTACCGACGCCGCTAAGAAGGCATGGTCCGCCTTCGAGGACGAAGCTGAGGCACAGGGCCTTGATATCGAGGTGCAGAACTTCTCGGACTACAACACCCCGAACCAGGCTCTTGACCAGGGCGAACTGGATACCAATAACTTCCAGCACCTGAAGTTCTTGGCGGAGTTCAACAAGGGCAACGGCACCGACCTCGTTCCGATCGTCGCCACCGAAATCGTGCCGTTGGCATTGTTCTGGCAGGGTCACGACTCCCTCGACGGCATCGAGGGCCAGGAAGTCGCCATCCCGAATGACACCACCAACCAGGGACGCGCCATCAACGTCCTCGTACAGGCCAAGCTGGTTACGTTGAAGAAGGAAGGCCTCATCACCCCAGGTCTGCCGGATATTGACGAGGCAAAGTCCAAGGTCAAGGTCGTGCCTGTCGACGCCGCGCAAACCCCCGCCGCCTACGGCGAAGGCAAGCCAGCCATCATCAACAACTCCTTCCTCGACCGCGCCGGCATCGACCCCACCACCGCCGTGTTCCAGGATGACCCGAACTCCAAGGAGGCAGAGCCTTATATCAACGCCTTCGTCGTTCGCGCAGAAGACGCCAACAACGAGGAGATTAAGAAGGTCGCCGAAATTTGGCACTCCCAGGCCGTCCAGGACGCCGTCGCAGAGGATTCCAAGGGCACTTCCGTTCCGGTTCAAAAGTCTCCGGAGGAGCTGAAGAAGATCCTCGACCGCGTGACAGAGCAGAGCTAGCGCCGTGCAGCTGAAAAAGATTGCTGCGCTGGCTGCGGCAAGCATTGTTGCAGCCACGGGCCTTGCGGGTTGTTCTTCCAAGTCCTCCGAGTTTGCTGCCGGCACCGCAGAGGATCCAATCATCATCGGCACCACCGATGCCGAGCTTCCGGAGTGGGACGTATTGAAAGATCTCGCCGCCAAGGAAGGCATCGAGATCGAGATGAAAAGCTTCACCGACTATGCCACCCCGAACCAGTCCCTGGCGGAAGGCAGCACGGACACCAACAAGTTTCAGCACCTGAAGTTCCTGGCGGAATACAACGCGGGCAACGGCACCAACCTCGTTCCGGTGGCCTCCACGCAGGTCTACCCGATGCCGCTGTTTTGGAAGGGCCACAAGGATATAAAGGGCATCGAGGGCCAGGAAGTCGCCATCCCGAATGACGCCACCAACCAGGGCCGCGCCATCAACCTGCTGGCCGCCAACGATCTGGTGACTTTGAAGGAAAAAGGCAAGCTAACCCCGGATCCGGCCGACATCGACGAGGCCAAGTCAAAAGTCAAGGTAACCCCGGTCGATGCTTCCCAGACTCCGTCGGCATACGGCGAAGGCACCCCTGCCATCATCACCAATTCCTTCTTCAAGCGCGCGGGCATCAACCCGGCCGAGGCAGTGCTTTACGACGACCCCGAAGCTCCCAGCGCCGATCCCACCGTCATGTTCGACCCATACATCAACGTCTGGGCAGTACAAGAAAAGGATAAGGACAACGATAAGGTCAAGCGCTTAGCGCAGCTGTACCTTTCACCAGAGGTCAAAAAGGCAGTGCAGGAGACCACGGGCGGCACCACCATCTTCGTGGATCGTCCGCAAGATGAACTCCAGGAAATCCTGGATCGCTTGGAGACTTCCTCCGCCGAGTAAGGTCTTAAAAAGGTTTTAGCCAGTCACAACAATATGAAGGAAACGCCTCACGTGACAGATAATCCCGGTGCCAAGCACGGCACCCGCATTGAGTTCCGCAACATCACCAAGGTCTTTACAAATAACAAGACCGAAACCAAAGCGCTTGACGACGTCTCGCTAACCGTCGAGCCCGGTGAAATCGTCGGCATCATTGGTTTTTCCGGCGCGGGTAAGTCCACGCTGGTGCGCATGATCAACGGCTTGGATAAGCCCACCTCGGGCCAGCTCCTGCTGGATGGCACCGACATCGTCGGCATGCCGGAGTCCAAGCTGCGCGGTATCCGCCGCAACATCGGCATGATTTTCCAGCAGTTTAATTTGATGACCTCGCGCACCGCGGCAGGCAACATCGAATACCCGCTGCGCCTAGCCGGTATGCCGAAGGAAGAACGCAAGAAGCGCGTGGAGGAGCTCCTGCAGTTCGTGGGCCTTGGCGATAAGGGCTCGAATTACCCGGAGCAGCTCTCCGGCGGTCAGAAGCAGCGCGTGGGCATCGCTCGCGCGCTGGCGACCAACCCTTCGCTGTTGCTGGCTGACGAAGCCACCTCCGCACTCGATCCCACCACCACGCACGAGGTGCTGGATCTGCTGCGCAAGGTCAACCGCGACCTTGGCATCACCATCGTCGTGATTACCCACGAGATGGACGTGGTTCGTTCCATCGCGGATAAGGTCGCCGTCATGGAAGCCGGCCGAGTCATCGAGGCCGGCAGCGTCTACGAGGTCTTTTCCAACCCGCGCACGGAGGTCGCTTCCAAGTTCGTTGCCACTTCCCTGCGCAACACCCCAGACCTGGTAGAAGCAGACGACCTCCTCGCCCACGAGGGCCGCCTTTTCACCATCAACCTGACCGAGAACTCCGGCTTTTTCACCGCATCGGCACGCTTGGCGGAAAAGGGCGTGTCTATCGCAGTGGTCCACGGCGGTATCACGACTCTGCAGAAGCATTCCTTCGGCAAGCTCACCGTGCGCTTGAACGGTAATGCCGCCGCCATCGAGGAGTTCTACCGCACCCTGCAACGCACCACCGAGATTGAGGAGATTTCCCGATGAACGTGACCTACCAAGCTGCCGCTGACTGGGATCGCTTGGGCGATACCCTCATCGAGGCCATCCAAGACACCCTCATCATGGTCGCGACGACCCTGGTGGTCGCAGGCCTGCTCGGCCTCGTTTTAGGCGTCTTGCTCTACACCACCCGTCCAGGTGGAATCCTGCAGAACAAGGTTGTCTACTTCATCATCAATATCCTGGTGAACTTCATCCGCCCCATCCCGTTCATCATCCTGCTGGCCTTCGCGCAGCCGCTAACCGTGGCGGTCCTCGGCGGATCTATCGGCCGCGAACCTGCAACCTTCGTCATGGTCATCGCAGCCACCTTCGCCGTGGCCCGCATCGTGGAGCAAAACCTGGTCGCCATCGACCCCGGCGTCATTGAAGCAGCCCGCGCGATGGGCGCTTCCCCTTGGAAGATCATCACCTCGGTCATCGTGCCGGAGGCCCTTGGCCCGCTGGTTCTGGGCTATACCTTCCTGTTCATCGGCATCGTAGATATGTCCGCGATGGCTGGCTACGTCGGTGGCGGCGGCTTGGGCGACTTTGCCATCGTCTACGGCTACCGCGCCTTCGAGTGGGAGGTCACCGTGGTGGCCACCCTGATTATCATCGTGCTGGTTCAGGCAGCGCAGTTCTTCGGCAACTGGCTTTCCGCCAAGATCATGCGCCGTTAATATCCCCTGCGTGCACACCCACTGCGTGCCACGCCTTTGAGGTCTTCGGGCAGTCTCCACACGAGGAGATGACCCCGGAGACCTCTTTTTGTTCCAGCTCTACCCGCCAGGTGCGGCCGTCGTCGTGGTGCACGGTATCTTCAAGCGCGTGCAACTGCTCATAGCGCAAGGCCTCCCCCGCCTCGAGCAGCTCCCGCGCGACTGCCAGTTCCGCCACCTGCCCGCGCGGATCATAGAGCCCGCTGCCGCGATTGCCCGGGTAGAAATACTCCCCGCGACGCGCCGCCAGCAGCATCTCACGCGCCGCCTCAACGTTAAGCCTGCCAAAGGAATAACCCCACGGCATCAAAAGAATCGACGGAGCAAAACGATGCCCCTTCGTGTGCGAGGTCTCCCATACCTCCTCCGGGAAACTTGCAGCCAGCTCCGCCGCAAGCGGGCGCCCCTTGACCGCACAGCACACGTCCCGACGCCCGTGGGTACAAATCAGCACAAGCGGGCGGGAAAGAACACCGTCTTCCGGCACCGCAAAATCCAACCCCAAGATGCCTTCCGGGCCGTCTAGGAGATGCTCCATATAAACTCCGCGCTCGGCCCAGACCACGTAGCAGCGATGCTTGCCGTTAATGCTGCGGCCTTCCTTGCCGGGCTTGCGGATAAGCTGCAGCCCTGCCACGCCTTTGAGCTTGGATTTAAGTTCAGCAGTGAGTTCCGGGCCGAAGGTCCCGCCGTCTAAGACATCGCGCGACCAGCCGTTTGGCCACTCGAAGAGCACAAATACGCTTTCTTTCTTGGCAGTGCCCGGAAGCGGCTCAACCTGTACGTCGGAGCAAAAAGTCATGTGCCACAGCTTACCTGCCATCAAAATGAAAATGATGACAACAATGTGGTTAAGAATCCTGCCTTGGCTATACAGAGTCGGTGGCTAGGCAATAGTCTGTTTGCATGCCGAAATTGTCCTCCCTCGTGCCTACTCTCGCTGTCCTTACTCTCGGATCTGTAGCTTTGGTAAGTTGCGCTAGCGACACAGAGGATAAATCCAGTCTCGCGTTCACAGAGGCGGTATCTACTACGTCCTCTGTCGAAGGCGCCCCCACGACCTCTGCTCCAGCCGGTGTAACCCCGCTTGGCGTCACCAATCTCAGCCGCAAGACAGAACGCCCCGCGGTGCCTTCCCAGCTGGTTGTCACCGATGTTCGCGTTGGCAATCACGATGGCTTCGAACGCGTCGTCTTCGAATTCACTGGGGAAGGCAGCCCCGGCTGGTTCATCGACTACACAGACAAGCCTCTGCAGCAGGGTTCCGGCAACGCCATCGACTATGAAGGCGCCACGGCTCTCAACGTCAACATCGACGGCACCGTTTATCCCTTCGAAAAAGACATGGCCGATCCCAATCTCGGCTCCACCCCCGGCGCAGGCGGTTTTATCACCGAGGTCAAAAGCTCCGGTACATTCGAAGGCCGCTCCCAGTTCGTGGTTGGCCTAAAGGAACGCCACCCATATTCCGTGCAGGTCCTGGAAGAACCCACCCGCCTGGTCATCGATTTCCTCGCTGCCACCTAGCAATAGGACGCCTCCACGCTCCACCGCCCGGCCGCCCAGACCAGCAGCCAGGCCCGCTGATTCTGCGTGCCTTGGCCTACCACTTGCAAGCGTGCGAGCCTTTGAGCTTCCTCTCCCCACCACGCAGTATCCACCGGCCATGGCCCAGCCCAGCCGATAACCTGATAGCGCTTGTTACCCCAGCTCAACGCCACTGGCGCCGCGCTCAATAGCGCTTCGGCGGTGACGTAGACGTCGCGGGAGGAATCGTCGAGAAGCCGGATGCGCGAGGCAGGGTGCGCCAAACTTGCCGGCAGCGGCGAGGGAATTCGGCCTGGCCAGCTGCCCTGCGGAGCGGGGTCGCGCTGCTCGCCGTAGGGGACGTACTCGATGCGCTCTGCCACCCCACGCCCGCCGGCCTCCCGCGGCTGCAGTACTCGATCCACGCCCAGCTGCGATTGCACGCGCGCGATGACCCGCTTGGCTTTGTCATTGCTCTTCGTCTGCCCCCACAGGCCCTCGCCCTCCGGCGCCGCGGTTTCTACCGGTTCCAACGCCAGCCTGACGACGCCGCCTTCCGCGCCCGCCCGCGCCGAGCTCAGCCAGCCATCCAGCTGCCAGCGGACGCGATCGGCCGTTGCGCTTTCATCCAGGGCCTCCTGGGTACGCCACACGCGCTCCAGCACCGCGCCGCCTAGAAACTCCGCGACGACCCGCAAACGCACGCACGTCTGCCCTGCCTCCGCGAGCACGCTGTGCAGCTGCGCCGCCAACTGGCGCGCTGCAAAGGCCGCGGCGTCCACTCGCTCTAAGGGTTCTTCATAGCTGACCTCCACCACCAAATCCGGCCGCGCAAGCTCCGGCGCCACCCGCCTATCCGGGACGGCATTAGCTATGTCATGACAACGCCTGCCTGCCTGCCCAAAGCGCGTCATTACTTGCCTAGCCGGCAACGCCGCCAGCTCACCAAGGTTGCTAATCCCCAGCTGCCGCAGCTGTTCTACTACTTCTTTCGCACAGCCCAAAGACACCTCTGCGGCCAGCACGCTTAAGGGCTGGCCCGCCAAAAACTCCCGCGAAGCGCCCTCCGGCACCACCGCGCCCAGGCCATTGTGGCGGGCAGCGATGAGCGCCGTGGCGATTTCGTCTGCCACCCCGACGGTGGCGTCGAGGCCGGCGCGGGAGGCGGCGTCGACAAGCATGTGCACCGCCGTGTCCTCACCGCCGTGGAAACGCCCCGCCGCAGCAGCATCCACGATGACCAGGCCCGGACGCAGCACCTCGATGGAGGAGGCCACCGCATCCAAACCGACGGCAATCTCGGCGAAGGCAGCGCCATCACGATCCGCGTTAAGCTCCTCGACGCGCAGCTCTGGCAGCACCGCCTGCGCCTGGCGCAAGCGCATCCCGCGGCGCACGCCGGCTCGGCGCGCGAGGCCATCGCATACAACGACCTTGTGCTGCGCCACGATAGCTGTAGCCCGCTCCCGCGTTGTGCCTCCCCGCGCTGCACCTACCCGCGCCGCCTCCTGCATCCGCAGCGCCTGGACCGGCCAATCTGGAAACCACAGCGCCGCGACCCTCATACCGCCTCCAGCCGACGCCGCTGTCCACACGTCACCGTGCCGCGCCGCGCCCGCACGCCCTTGGACTCCACGTTTACTGCAATATCCACGCCGTTAATGCGCCCACTTCCGCGCCCCAGCCCGCGGAAGCTGGTGACTTCCGCTTCGATTTCCGTGGTGGTTCCCGGCAGTCGCACGCCCACCGTCACCACGGCCGCCTGCCCGCCGCGGATCCTCGCCAGAACGGGCCGCGCTTTCGACGGCGTGACTTCCCCAACCCCGCGGTGAATAACGACATCGAGGCCTTCCGCCAACACTCCCGTCACCGACCACGGCTCAGCGCCGGGATCCGGGACGACAATCACGCGGCGCAAATCCCCCGACTCGGCCACTTGTGCGAGAGACAGTTCCGGCCAGCCGACGACGCCGACGTGTCCACCCTGTGCGCTAATATGACAAACAAGCTCGATGATAAGCGCAGGACACTCCCCGCAATACACCGCACTGCGCCGCGCGAGACCCCCACCAGGAAGCAGCCTGGCCAGGGAAGAAGGCACCTCCACCACTTCCTCATCTGGCTGCACTGCCGGGGTGATTCGAGGCGCTTCCAGCTTGTGCATCTGCGCCCGCAAAGCGGCAATCTGGTCCGCGCGACTCTGCCCCGCGGCCACCTCCGCCATGCGAACACTTGTTTGATTCATGCCTCCATTATGGCCCTTCCCCCACGCTCTTGCAATTGCAGTGATAGCGTTAACCGGCATGACTGCCCATGCCAGCGATATCCGCCACCTCGAGACCCCAATCCCCACCCCACACTGGGTACGATTGGGCGCTTCCCTCCTCATCGGCGCCGCCGTGGCTGTGTTGGTCAGCGATGTCCACTTCGGCATCGCCATCGGGGTTGGCCTGCTTTTTCTCATTGCGGCCTTCACCCTCGTTTTTCTGCACCCCTACCGCACGCAACTGCGGGCCTACGCGGACAAAAAGAACGTGACGATGCTGCCGAATATCAGCCAGCTCATCCCCCTGACGCTGCTATGGCTCACCGTCATGCTCGCCCCTCTTTTCGCACTTCCCGTCTGGGGCGTGGCCGTGACCTGGCTGCTGATTTCCGGCGCCGCCTTTTTCGTATTCCCCCACGTCGACGGCACCCGCAAACTAGCTTATGCCTAGCCAGCTTCGTTAAAGCTATCGAGCTCCGTCGGGTCCGGCCAGTATTTCCTGGTCAGGCTATGCTCAACCGGCACCTTCTTTGGCCCGTCGGGGGTAAAGCGCATGCCGACGTGGCCGTCGAAAAGCGTGATGCCATCGCCGCGGGTATCAAAAAGCATCGTGCCAACGGCCGTAACCTGCTCATCCTGGAGCGCTTCGTCCGCGTGGAAGAAACTATCGTCGACATCCTTCGGGAAAACACCGAAAGGCATGGTCAGCTGGATGCTGGCCGCCCGCTCGGCTTTATCCGACGGCGAGGTCAAGTCAAAGTCCGCCTCAGAAGGAAAAGGCGTTCCCTCCTCTGCCGCGCAAACCAGAGAAAAGTTCTCCCAGCGGCATACATAATCTGACTCGCGGGCAGGAATGCGGAAAGGCCTTTGATCTCGCACCAACTCATCGCGGTTTTCATCCCACGGCTTCACATTCACGTTGCCCAGCCCCACCGGGCGCCCGCCATCGCTGCCTGGCAATGCGCGCTCGAAATCCAGGTAGGCATCGTCGTAGCCGTCATAATCAGATTGCAGCTTCTCCAGGCCATCGCCCACGACCAGTTTGTCACCATCTAGGGAGTAAGAGACCTTCTGGCCCTCCGCGTAGGTCACCGTGGCCTCGGTGCCCTCGATGTCGACGTCCTCGACGCGCGGGGCAATCTTAATAACGGAGTCTTTAGCCAAATCCTCACCCGCGAAGAAGAGCACCGCCTCGCCTTGATCCTGGGAAGGCTCGGACTTGCCCTCGCTGTTGTAGCGGCCGACACGGTCGTCGATAGACACGACTGCGTAACTCATCGGCGCGCACGGGTCGAACTGGTTATCCACCAGCCCCAGATCATCTCCCATTCCGAGGGAATGCCCGCGCGGGCTATCCAGCCCCACCTTGCGCTGCATCAGGTAATAGCCAGCATAGGTATCGCCTAGGTCAAAGAAAGGATCCGCGCATCCTTCAGCACCTTCCACGGTGTCCTTATCGGCCTCGCCGCTCCACAAATCAACCATGTTGAACTCCGGTTCCTTGGAGTCAGACGCAGCGTTTGGATCAAAGAGCGGCTCATCTTTTGAACCCGCAGCAGAGCACGCAACAAGGCTAAGGGATAGGGTCACGCAAGCAATAGGGAGAGATAGACGCATGCAAAAACTTAATCCAGATCATGGCTAGCCGCCCAGCGAGTCAACTGATGACGATTCGACTGCTGCGTCTTGCGCAAGATATTCGACGCGTGCGTCTCCACCGTCTTCACCGAGATAAAGAGACGCTCGCCGATTTCGCGATACGTGTAACCGCGCGCGAGCAGCTGCAGCACCTCGAGCTCGCGCCGTGTTAGCGCGTCGACCGCCGGGTCCACGGATTCGTCCGGCGCACCGGGCTTCGACTCGGCAGGCGCACCCGATGCGAACGCATCGAGCACGAAACCCGCCAACCGCGGCGAGAAATACGCGTCGCCCTCATGCACGCGGCGCACGGCCGCGGCCAGCTCCGGGCCTGAAATATTCTTCGTCACGTAGCCCCGAGCGCCGGCACGGATGAGCGCGATGACGTCTTCCGCCGCGTCCGAGACACTCAGCGCCAGGTACACCGGGCCCGGGGCGCCACGCAGCACGGCCAACCCGCCGCCGTCCGGCATATGCACGTCAAGCAGCACCACGTCCGGGTGCGCCGACTCAATCCCCGCGACCGCCTCGGCGACCGTGCCCACGTCGCCCACGACCTCGATATCCCCTGCGTCGGCCAACTCCGCACGCACGCCGGCGCGGAAGACAGAATGATCATCGACGAGGAAAACGGAAACCATGGCTACAAAGCTACCGTGAGCTCCACCTCGGTGCCCTCTCCCGGACGCGAGTTCACCCGCGCGGTGCCCCCGGCGCGTTCCATGCGCCCGCGGATAGAGTCCCGGATTCCGTGCCGGTCCCCGGTCACCGCGTTCGGGTCAAAGCCCGCGCCACGGTCGCGCACAAAAATGGACAGCTCGCCGGCTAAGTTTTCCGCATACACGTCCACCGTATCGACGCCCGCGTGCTTACTGGCGTTGACCATCGCTTCCCGCGCCGCCTGCACCGCTAGCTTCGTGGGCTCGGTAAGCTCGATATCTTCGCCCACCGTCACCGGCGCAATCCGCACCGGGAACAGGTCTTCGACCTCGCCACACGCCGCGGCCAGCGCGCCAAAGACCGTCGCCGGCGCCGCCGAGGGGGCGTCAAATAGCCAGGCACGCAGCTCGCGTTCCTGCGATCGCGCGAGCCGCGCGACCTCCGCCGGATCCTCCGCGCGTTTTTGAATGAGCGCCAAGGTCTGCAGCACCGAGTCATGTAGGCGCGCCGCCATGATCGCCTGGGCTTCCGATGCCGCCTTCTCCGCGCCCTCATCCGCCACCTGGCGCCACAGCTTGAGCACGAGCGGCACCACGAGGGCGCCGAGGCCGACAACGGTCAGCGCGACCGCCGCCAACGCCGGAATAAAGTCCGCGCCGCCGTCCCACCGCGCGATGGTAATGACCACGCCGGACAAGACGAGCACACTACCCGCAGCAATACTCAGCTTGCTCGATACGTTCTCGAGCCCGCGGTCATAGGCTTGCCACGTCACGAGCGCGCCCGCGCCGACGATGACCAGCGGCAGCAGCATGTTGGCTCCGCTGGCCAGCGCGCTGACGACCGCCGCCACGGCAATGAAGACAAGCAACCAGTTAGCCCGGAAGTCGAAGCGGGAGGCGGGCGCGGGGGCATCGGCAGGCTTGGTCGCAACCCATACCCCGGCGTAGAGGAACGCGCCGAGGCCGCCCAAGGCGCACAACGCGGTCAAGGCCAGACGCACGAACAACACGTCAACGCCCAGGTGCGCCGCGACCCCCGCGCCCACGCCCGCCACGACGCGGCCGTCCTGGGGACGTGCCAAAGTCGGGAACGCGGGCTGAGTCGCGCGCGAAGCATAGGGAGAACTCATGCGCTTAATCTTCGCACGGCTGCACCCCGCGCGGATCGGGGTAAACCCTGAAGTTCAAAAATCAGGGCGTTCCCCGATGGTGGCGTACCTCGCGGTGCGTCACGATATAGGTATGAACACCGCGACTCTCAACCAGATGTGGGACACGCGCCCGCCCCGCATCCCGAGAAACCAGGGCGGCAATGCCATGATTGCCGGTGTCTGCGAAGGCATCGGCGTGCGTTACCAAATCGACCCGGTCCTCGTCCGCGTGGCTTTCGTTGTTACCGCGCTCGTCCTCGGCGGCGGCATCGCGCTCTACGCCCTGGCATGGATGTGCATGCCGCTCTACGGCAAGGCCACCGCACCCGTCCAGGACCTCTTTGGCAAGGCCGACGGCCCAAAGTCCGAATCCAGCCTCGCCATCGGGCTCATCATTCTCTTCGCCGCCACGGCCGGCTTCGGCCCGCTGTTCGGCGAGAAGCAAACCCTCTCCACCGTCGTCATCTTCATCCTCGCCGCCGTAGCCTGGTACGGACTGCACCAACACCAACCCATCCCGCCCGCCGGCGTCCTCGCGTCGCCGATCCCCGATACCACCCCGGGCCCCGATATGTCCGCCTTCACCCCCGTCGAAGGCTACCCGTTTCCGCCGGGGCGCACGACCCCACCGTCCTGGGATCCCCTGGGCACGGTGCCCGAGGCCTGGCATCTGCCCGACCCAGCGCCCTACAAGCAGCCTGAGCCAAAGAAGAAGCACCGCGAAGGCGTCATTGCGGCCATCGCGATTTCCGCCGCCGTCATCGCCGGCCTCGGCTTCGTGCTCACCATGACCATGACCAGCGAGGACGAGACCTCCAGCGACGTACGGTTTACCCCGCACGATGGCGCGGAGCTGCAGGACCTCTACGACAATGGCATCGGCAAGCTCACGCTCGACCTGCGTGAGCTGGAGCTCGACTCCCCGCGCACCGTGACCGTCGACAACGGAATTGGTGCCACGGAAGTCTACCTGCCGGACAACCTGCCCATCGCGATCGAATGCGACGCCGGCATTGGTGAGAGCAACTGCGTTCCACGCACAGATCCAGGCGCTAAGCTGACATTAATTATTGATAACGGAATTGGCACTACTACTATTCACGAATAATGAAAAAGAAGACTATCGCTATCACGACCGCCGCCCTCGCCGTCCTCACCGTGGGCGGTGGCGGCGCCTACTACCTCACCTTCGGCCCCGACGGCGTGGTGCTCACCGCCGCCGATGTCACGACCGTCGCGGCGAAGGACATCACGCAGTCCGTGCCCGCCACGGGCTCGATCGCACCCGCCCGCGAGGTCTCGCTCGCCACGACGCAGACCGGGCCCATCGTCACGCTCGACGCGAAGGTCGGCCAGCGCGTCACGGCCAACCAGCGCCTCGCCTCCTTCGACACCTCTGCTACCGAACGCGAGCTCCAAAGTCAGCGTGCCGCTCAGGCCGCGGAAGAAGTCGGCGCGTTCAATCAGGTCGAGGACGCGCAGCTCCAGCTCAACCAGCTCCAGGACGCGTTGGATCAAGGCCTCAACGGCGAGGTCAATGCCGCCCGCGCCTCCGTGGACACCGCGCAGCACAGCTTCGACGACGCGCAGCAGGCCGTCGCCGAGTCCCGCGCCGCCGCAGATCCTTCCGTCGCCGAAGCCGCCGCCGCGGTAGACACGGCCCGCGCTGGGCTGCGCACCGCGAATAACGCATCGCTCCAGGCCGCGCTCGCCTCGCTCGGTGCTGCTGGCGAGGCCACCGCAGACAGCGCCACCATGGCCACGTCGCTGCTCGCCTCGACCGAGGCGGATGACGCGGTCAGCGACGCCCAGAACCAGGTTGACCGCGCCGAGGAGTCCTACGCCCGCGCGCTCGAGGCCGTGGACCGCGAGGTCGGTGCCAAACAGCGCGCCGCCAACGCTGCCTACGCCCAGCTTTCCGATGCCCAGCTCGCCCAGCGCGCCGCCGAGCTCAGCGCCCAACAGCAAATCGACGCGCAGTCCCAGGCCGTCAACCACGCCCTCAAGTCCGCCGCGGGCGCACGCGTCGCCGCCGAGGAAGCCAATGCGAAACTCGAGTTCGACATCTCTGGTTCTCAGCTATTTTCTCCGCTTAATGGAGTGATCACGTCCGTCACCGCGCAGCAAGGCCGCCCCGCCGAGGGGCCACTGCTCGCGATCGCGGATGACTCGTCCCTCCTCGTCAAGGCAACGGTCAAGGAAGCCGACATCGCGGATATCGAGGTCGGCGACCACGTCACGTTCACCTCCCCCAGCCAGCCGCATAAGGAGTACACGGGCACCGTGTCCTTCATCTCGCCCGTCTCCGCCGCCCCCGCCGCCCCCGCCGCGCCCGCCGAGGCCGCCGGCTCCGGGGCCTCCGCACCGGCGGCGAGCGGCACCGGCACGGGTTCGGGGAAGGCCGAGTTCCCCATCGAAGTCCGCGTGGACGGCAACCGCGAAGGCCTGCGTTTAGGTTCCACGGCAAAGGTCAAGGTCGTCACGCACGAGGACAAAGACGCGCTGACGGTTCCGCTCAGCGCGCTCATCGATGGCGACAAAGCCGTGCTCGTCGTTTCCGACTCCGGCACCATCGAGCGCCGCGACGTGAAATTGGGCACCCGCACCGATTTCGAAGCCGCCGTCACCTCTGGCCTCCACCGCGGCGACCGCGTACTCACCCAGGGCGCGGCCCACGAAGGCGACGTAGGCCAACAGGCATCCCTGCCCGACGCAGCGAGCGGAGAGAAATGAGCCTCATCGACATGCGAGGCATCGTCAAGCGCTTTAACGAAGGCACCGATGCCGAAATCACCGTCCTGCCCGGCTGCGACTTTCAGATGGAGCCCGGCGAGTTCGTCGCCGTCATTGGCCAGTCCGGCTCCGGCAAATCCACGCTCATGAACATCATTGGGCTGCTCGACCGCCCCACCGCAGGCGAGTACTTCCTCGGCGGTGAGGACGTCTCCACCTACGACGATGACGCGCTCGCCCGCCTGCGCGCCGACAAGCTTGGCTTCGTCTTCCAGAACTTCAACCTCATCGGCCGCATCACCGCACTCGCCAACGTGGAGATGCCCATGGTCTACGCCGGCGTGCCCCGCCGCGAACGCGCCCGCCGCGCCGCCGAGCTCCTCGACCTCGTAGGCATGTCCGAGCGCGCCAGCCACCTGCCCAACGAGCTCTCCGGCGGCCAGAAGCAACGCGTCGCCATCGCCCGCGCGCTCGCCAACAACCCGGAGGTCATCCTCGCCGACGAGCCCACCGGTGCCCTTGACTCCCAGACCGGCCGCCTCGTCATGGACCTCTTCCACGAGCTCAACCGCGAGCGCGGCACCTCCATCGTGTTTATTACCCACAACCCGGAGCTTGCCGCCGAGTGCTCGCGCACCGTAACCATGACGGACGGGGTGCTGAAATGAATCTCACCGAATCTTTGCGCATGGCGCTCACCTCGCTGCGCACCAATAAGATGCGCTCGCTACTCACGCTGCTGGGCGTCATCATCGGCATTGCCGCCGTCATCGCGATCCTCACCCTCGGCTCCGCGCTCAAGGGCCAGTTCACCTCTGACCTCGACAAGGTCGGCGCCAATAACTTCCAGGTCCAGGTCAAGGAACGCACCGACGAAGGCGAGACCGACTACCACGTCGAATCCTCCGTCGACGACCCCGATTCCCTCCTCACCCCCGAACAGCTCGAGCAGGTTCGCACGGCACTCGCGCCCGACGTCGAGAGCGTCATCATCGGCGAATCCGACACGTATCCGGGCGACCTGGAGTTGGAGGGGGCATCGGAAAGCTCAGCGGTGATGGTGAAACCAACCAACCCGGACTACGTGACGGCCTCGCAGTTCACCGTCCGCACCGGCCGCGCGCTCACGGACGACGACATCGCGGCCGACCGTGCCGTGACCATGCTCTCCGCCACGACCGCCACCGAGCTCTTCGGCGACGCCGACCCGGTGGGCCAGACACTGAATTTTGCCCCGCTCGACGGCACGGATCTGGAGCTCACCGTCATCGGCGTCTACGACACCCCCGACACCGGCGCGCTCATCGGTGGCGGCGAGGCCGAATACGCGCTCGTGCCCTATACTCTCGCTGCCCAGCTTTCCGATGCCCCTTTAGCCGGCGAGGCCTTTTCCTCCGTGTCCCTGCGCGCGGCGCCCGGCACGGACAAGGCCGCGCTCGGCGCGCGGCTCCAAGCGGCCTTCGACTCGATGTACGCCGACAACGAGGAATACCGCGTCGAGGTCACCGACTTCAGCAAGGACCTCGCGAGCCTCAACCAGCTGCTCACGGCGTTGTCCGCGGCAATTGCGGCAATCGGCGGGATCTCGCTGCTCGTCGGCGGCATCGGCGTTATGAACATCATGCTGATTACCGTCACGGAGCGCACGCGCGAGATTGGCGTGCGCAAGGCGCTCGGCGCGCGGCGGGGTGACATCCGCCTGCAGTTCGTGACGGAGGCCATCATCGTGTGTCTCATCGGCGGGCTCATCGGCGTGGTGCTCGGCTCTGTGGCGGGCATGATCGGCTCGTCGCTCATGGGCTACTTCGTGTTCCCGCCGCTCGGCGCGATTGTGGTCTCGCTGCTCTTCGCGCTCGCCATCGGGCTCTTCTTCGGCTACTACCCCGCCGGCAAAGCGGCAAAACTCGACCCGATTGAGGCGCTGCGCTACGAGTAGCCTGGCTGCATAATTCATTTCGGCAACGACTACAACGAAACCGCCCATCCCGCCGTCCTCTCCGTGCTCGCGCCCGCCGCAGCCGTGTACTTCATGGTGGGCGGCACGCAGGTCAACACCCCGGCCCAGGAGGCCGGGCTCTCGAGCAAGTACGTCTGCCAGTTCTTCGAGGAACACGACGGCCTACGCGCGGTGCGTTTCTGCACGTCCTGGTCCACGCGCGACGAGGACGTCGACGCGCTTTGCGCCTCCATCGCCCAACTCTAGGTCTACCCCTGTTCGAATACCCCTGTTCGACAAATACATTGGACAATCGGTTGCAGGCTTTCCGACGCCTCCTTAACCTCCGTGGCATGACCGTCTCGATCTTCGATGCCCTTGCTCTCGGCGTCGATTCTCTCAAGGAAGCCGCTGGACTCACCGTGGCTGAACTCCGCGACCGCGGCCTGACGCTCGCCGACGCCACGTTCATCCACCCCTTGGCCGCCGTCTATTGGCGCACTAAGCCCAAAGGCATCGCCGAGGCCCGCAAGGCCGCCCGCACTGCCGGTCATTCCCTGCGCGTGCTCGCCCGCATCGAGGTGCTCGCCGCGCGCTGCGACGACCCTAACGCCGCCCGCATCACCTTGTGTGGAACCGCGGAGACCAAGCTCGATGAGGTCGGCGCGAGTCTTGCCAAGCCGAAAACCCGCGTGGAGTCCGCCCGCCATACCTATGGCAAAGACGGCTGGCACCGTTTGGTGATTAACACCCAAGACCCGTGGCTGATGGACATGCTCAGCGCGCTGCCCGGCGACGACCTGCTCGACGGGTTCAAACAGTTCGTCGCCGACGGAGAACAAATTCAGGCCCCAGCCCGTGCTGCGCACGTAGTTATTCGTCTCGACGAGCATGAGGAGTACCTCGCCGAGGGCAAGCTCATTCGTGCCACGGATGGCACGGTGCGCCCGGCTCGTTTGCTTGTGCAGGAGAAGTTGGCGGAGGTCGGCTACGTTACGTTGGTGACTGATTGGGGGGAGCCGGTGGATTGCTTTAAGTCGACGCCGATCTTCAACGAGAAGCAAACACTCATGGCGTTCGCGCTGCATCCGCAGTGTATTCACCCGGGATGTGTGACCCCGGCTCTGTTGTGCGAGCGTGACCATTTCATCCCGCGGAACAAGGGCGGCGACACGAACGTCGCGAACCTTGTGCCGCTGTGCCGGTTCCATAACGGACGCAAGGCCGACGGGGATTCGTATACCCACGATGCCGAGGGCAATTACTGGTACGTCACGCCCTACGGCAAGCGCTACCTCTGCACCGTGGACTAACCCCCACAAACGACAACCCGCCCCGAAAGGCGGGTCATTCGACATGCCGTTTTAGTTTTTCGTGCCGCCGAAAACGTCGGACATGGCGGTGGCGTCGAGGGCCGCATCGATGTCAGCGACCTCGTTAGCGGTGAGCACGATGTCGGCGGCGGCGAGATTCTCACGCAAATGCTCGGGCTTGCGGCTGCCGGGATGGGCACCGCGCACTTCGCGATGAACTGCGCACCGAGCTCCTCGCCCACTCCCCGCTGCTGGCGTTTAGCACCCATGTGTCCAGGCTCCGCCCAAACCGCGTGTCCGTCCCGCTTGCCGATGCCCCCGGCCCGCACGCCGCGGCGCCCGCGCGCGAACTCTACGAGGCGATCGTTCGCGACTAGGCTGATTCGACGTGAAGCCACAACATACTCCTGCCGAACGCCGCGCTGCCGGCAAAGCAGCCCGCAAGCACACCCCGCGCCGTACCCTCGGCTCGTGGCAGCCTGCCGAGGACCGCGACCCTTTGGGTATCATCCACGCGCAGGCTCCGGCGCGCGTCGCGGAGCTGCTGCCGCTGCGCTACGCGCGGATGGGGGAGTCGGCGTTCGCGTTCTACCGCGGCGGAGCGGCGATTATGGCGGCGGACCTCGCGTCGTTGGCTACCTCGGGCATCACGGTCCAGGCCTGCGGAGACGCGCATATCTCGAACTTCGGGCTCTTCTCTGCGCCGGATCGGCGCACGGTCTTCGACCTCAACGATTTCGATGAGACGTTGCCCGGCCCCTGGGAGTGGGACGTTGCGCGACTGGTGACCAGCGTGGAAATTTGCGCGCGCGAGCGAGGCTTTGATCCGGAGGAGCTTGTCGAGTCCACCGTTGCCGCCTACCACCGGGCAATGTCTCGTTTCGCGGACATGGGCAACCTCGACGTGTGGTACACACGCTTCGAGATGGAGGCGACACTCGATGAATTCGGTGGACGACTGGGCAAGAAGTCCGTCAAGAGCGTGCGCAAGCTCATCGCGAAGGCCCGTGCCAAGGACAGCCAGCGTGCGGTGGGCAAGCTCACAGAGGTCGTCGACGGGCAACGCCGCATTATCTCGGATCCGCCGGTGCTCGTGCCGCTGCGTGATCTCGTGGAAGGCCCCGAGCGCGAGCTTGCCGATGCCGTCGTGCGCGAAGCGCTGAGCTCCTATCTCGCCACGCTCGCACCAGAGCGAGCCAGCTTGCTGCGTCAGTACCGCTACCAGGATGCAGCGATGAAGGTCGTGGGCGTGGGCAGCGTGGGCTTGCGTGCGTGGATGGTGGTGTTCGAGGGCAACGGCGAGCACGACCCGCTTGTGCTGCAAATCAAGGAGGCGCGGCCGTCAGCACTCGCGCCCTATCTCCCGGCAAGCGAGTACGCTCATCATGGTCAGCGCGTCATCGAGGGCCAGCACGCCATCCAGGCGACGGCGGATATCCTGCTCGGCTGGACGCAGGTGGGCGACCACCACTTTTACGTGCGCCAACTTTGGAATGGCAAGGGTTCCATCGATCTCGATGACCTCAGCGCCGAGGAACTCAACGCGGTCGCCGTGCTCTCCGCCGTCACGCTCGCCCGCGCCCACGCCCGGACCGGTGACCGACTAGCCATCGCGGGCTATCTGGGTAAAGGTACCGCCTTCGAGCGCTCCGCCGCCCGGTTTGCGCGGGCCTATGCCGACCAGAACGAGGCCGACTGGCAGGCGTTTCGCGCCGAATTCCTCTAAAACGCGCGCAGCGCCCCGCCGAGATCGGCGAAGCGCTGCGGGGCGGGCGGGACTATTCCCACTCGATGGTTCCTGGCGGCTTGGAGGTGCAATCCAAGACCACGCGGTTGACGTCCTTGACCTCGTTGGTGATACGGGTGGAGATCTTCTCCAACACGTCATAAGGCAGGCGGGTCCAGTCTGCGGTCATGGCGTCTTCCGAAGACACCGGACGCAGCACGATTGGGTGGCCGTAGGTGCGGCCGTCGCCTTGAACGCCGACGGAGCGGACGTCGGCAAGCAGTACCACCGGGCACTGCCAGATCTCGCCGTCCAGGCCAGCGGCAGTCAGCTCGGTACGCGCGATGAGGTCTGCCTCGCGCAAGGTCTCCAAACGCTCTTCAGTAACCTCGCCGATGATGCGGATGCCCAGGCCCGGGCCCGGGAACGGCTGGCGCGCCACGATTTCCTCGGGCAAGCCCAGCTCGCGGCCCACGGCACGCACCTCGTCCTTGAACAGCAGACGCAGCGGCTCGACGAGCTCAAACTCGACGTCGTCAGGCAGGCCGCCCACGTTGTGGTGGGACTTGATGTTCGCCGTACCGTCACCGCCGCCGGACTCCACGACGTCCGGGTACAGCGTGCCCTGGACGAGGAAGTCAACGGAGGAACCTGCGGGGGCGTCGTTAAGCACGCCTGCAACAGCACGCTCGAAGGAACGGATAAACTCCGCACCGATTGCCTTACGCTTGGCCTCCGGCTCGGTAACGCCGGCGAGCTTGGCAAGGAACGCCTCGCGTTCGTCTGCGGTGACGAGCTTTGCGCCTGTCGACGCCACGAAGTCCTTCTCCACCTGCTCACGCTCACCCGCGCGCAGCAGGCCATGGTCGACGAAGACACAGGTCAGACGGTCACCGATAGCGCGCTGCACCAACGCGGCAGCCACAGCGGAGTCCACTCCGCCGGACAGGCCGCAGATGGCGCGGCCTTCCGGACCAACCTGCTTCTGGATATCAGCGATGAGCTGCTCCGCAATGTTGTCTGCGGTCCAGTTCTGCTCGAGGCCTGCGACCTCGGTGAGGAAGCGGGTAAGCACTTCCTGGCCGTGCGGCGAGTGCAGTACCTCTGGGTGGTACTGCACGCCTGCCATGCGCTTTTCAAGGCACTCAAAAGCCGCCACCGGCGCACCCGCCGAGGAGGCAGTAACCTCGAAGCCTTCCGGAGCCTCGGAGACAGAGTCGCCGTGGGACATCCACACCTTGTGTGTGGCCTCGAGGCCCTGGTGCAGGACGCCGCCGGAAACGTTGACGTCGGTGCGGCCGTATTCACGAGAGCCAGTCGAGGCGACCTTGCCGCCGAGCGCTTGGGTCATAGCCTGGAAGCCGTAGCAGATGCCGAAGACCGGGATGCCCAGCTCAAGCAGCTCGGGCTTCAGAGAAGGAGCGCCGTCCGCATAAACAGAAGACGGGCCGCCGGAGAGAATCAGAGCGACCGGATTCTTGGCCTTGATTTCTTCCACGGTGGCAGAGTTGGGAACAACCTCGGAGTAGATGTTGGCCTCACGGACGCGACGTGCGATGAGCTGCGCGTACTGAGCGCCAAAGTCCACAACGAGGACTGGACGCGGAGTAGTGGTTGGGTTAGTCACGCGCTACAGTCTAGCCCATTGAACCGCCTTTAAATACGGGTACCCCAGTTCGTTGTGGGAAGCGGTGGCCGCTACACTTCGAGCTCTGGCGCGCGGGCGAGCGCGTGCTGCGTTGCCGTGGTTAAAGCGGCGCGGACGTTGCCGTCTGAAAACTCGTCACTCGGATAGTTCCGCGCACGAGTGAGGTCGAGGCGAGGACGCGGGACTCCGCTTCGTCGGAAAGCGCAAGCATTCGACCTGCATATTCTGCCAAAATCTCACCTTGCTCGGTAAGCCGGATACGCCGCCCGACGTCACGTTCGCAGTGCGCGAGTTGCTGCGAGATAGCGGAGTACGTGTACCGCAAAGCTTCCGCCACTGCGGTTACGGTTCCGAGGCGTTGCAGCTCGGTGCGGCGCTCGCAGTGCAGCTTTTCGACGACGGCGGCACCTGGGACCGCGAGCAGTGGCTCGCCGCAGCCGCGCTCGGACTCTCGCTGGGCATGATGAACGGCTTCTTCTACGCGGCCATCGCGCTGATTATCATGGCCTCGGTACTACAGACGATGGTGCTTGCGCGCGGCACAAAACCGAAACTGCGACGGGTGCCAAGGAAGGCACACCGCCGCAGTCGGGCAAAGGTCGGTTAGCGTACTGCCAGGCCAACCTTCTGGAAAGACTTCAGATCCGTGTAGCCGCACTTAGCCATCGCACGCTTGAGCCCACCGACCAGATTCAGCTGGCCGTGTGGCTCATTAGACGGGCCGTGCAAGATGACCTCGAGCGAAACCTGCTCCGGCTCCGATAACGGCGCGTATCCTGCCGCGATGAGGTCCACGTCCGCAGCTTCGATGACGCCGCGTGGGAAACGCGGGTGGCCAGCCGTCGACGGCCAGTAGTAACCCTTACCGCCTGCCTCTGCAGCGCGGGCCAAAACCGGGCCCAAGACCACAGAATCAGCGCCGCAGGCAATCGCCTTGGCGACGTCAGCGGAGGTGTAGATATCGCCGTCGGCAAGCACGTGCACGTAGCGGCCGCCGGTCTCGTCGAGGTAGTCGCGGCGAGCGGCAGCGACGTCGGCAATGGTGGTTGCCATCGGCACATCGATGCCCACGGTCTCGGCGTTGGTATTAACGCCAGAGCCCACGATGATGCCGGCAGCGCCAGCACGCATCAGGTGCAACGCAGTAGTGTAATCCGCCACGCCACCAGCGATAACCGGCGTATCGATGGAACCGATGAACTCCTTCAAGTTCAGCGGCTCACCGCCCTGCTGCACGTGCTCCGCAGAAATCAACGTGCCCTGGATAAACAGGATCTCAGCACCCGCCTTGATAACCACCGGTGCCAATTCCCGCGCGCGCTGCGGCGACACACGCACCGCGACGGTCACGCCGGAGTCACGCACCTGTGCGATGCGCTCTGCCAACAGCTCCTCATTCAGCGGCGCTGCATGCAGCTCCTGCAGCGTGGAAAGGTCGAAAGGATTCTCGGTGACCTTCACCAAAGCCGCCTCTAGGTCCGCGTGACGGCCCCACAGGCCCTCCGCGTTGATGACGCCCAAGCCGCCCTGCTTGCCCATCTCGATGACGAACTCGGGCGTAGCCAACGCGTCGGTTGGGTGGGAAACCAGCGGGGTATCGAAGGTATAGGCGTCGATGTTCCAAGTGGTGTCGACGTCTTTAGAAGAACGGGTACGGCGGGTAGGGACCAAGGAGATCTGATCAAGATCGTAAGTACGGCGTGCCTCACGGCCGATACCGATTTCAACGTAATCGCGCATGTTCTCTTTCCTCGAAAGATTCGTTTAGCGGTAGTTCGGAGCTTCGATGATCTGCTGCAGGTGGTGCGGGTGAGATTCCTTCAGGCCCGCCGCGGTGATCTGGACGAAGCGCTTGGTCTTCAGCTCCTCGATGGTGGCCGAACCGGTGTAACCCATGGAAGCGCGCAGGCCGCCGATGAGCTGGTGCACAATGGCATCGATGTCACCGCGGAAAGGAACGCGACCCTCGACGCCCTCCGGAACCAGCTTGTCCTCGCTCTTAACGTCGGCCTGGAAGTAGCGGTCCTTGGAGTAGGAGCGCTTCTCGCCGGTAAGGCCGCGGCCCTGCATAGCGCCCATGGAGCCCATGCCGCGGTAGCGCTTGTATTGCTTGCCCTGAACCACGACGATATCGCCAGGTGCCTCGGTGGTGCCTGCGAACATGGAGCCCAGCATGACGGTATCTGCACCGGCAGCCAATGCCTTGGCGACGTCGCCGGAGTACTGCATGCCGCCATCACCAATGACCGGCACGCCAGCTGGACCAGCCACTGCCGCAGCTTCCATGATGGCCGTAATCTGCGGAGCGCCAACGCCAGCGACGACGCGGGTGGTGCAGATGGAGCCTGGGCCGATGCCGACCTTGATAGCGTCCGCGCCGGCCTCAATCATGGCCTTCGCCGCCTCGCGAGTAGCGAGGTTGCCGCCCACGACGTCGACCTTGGAGCCGAAGTCCTTCTGTACACGGGAAACCATCTCCAGCACGCGGTTGTTGTGCGCATGAGCGGAGTCGACGACGAGGACGTCAACGCCGGCGTCGACAAGCGCGCCTGCTCGAGCATAGGATTCCTCACCCGTGCCGATACCCGCTGCCACCAGCAGTCGTCCGGAGGAATCCTTGGAGGAGTTCGGGAACTGCTCGGTCTTTACGAAGTCCTTGACCGTGATCAGGCCAACCAGCTTGTTGTCATCATCGACGATAGGAAGCTTCTCAACCTTGTTGGAAGAAAGCAGCGCCAGCGCCTCCTCCTTGGCCACGCCCTCCTTGGCCACAACCAGCGGCATAGGGGTCATAATCTCGGAGACTTTGCGGCCGAAGTCCGGCTCGAAACGCATATCGCGGTTGGTGCAAATGCCCAGCAAGGTGCCCTTGTCATCGACGACCGGCAGGCCAGAAATGCGGAAGCGTGCGCACAGCTCGTCGACTTCCTGGATGGTCATATCCGGGCTAGCGGTAACAGGGTCCGTCACCATGCCGGACTCAGAGCGCTTGACGATTTCCACCTGGGTTGCCTGATCCTCAGTGGACAGGTTGCGGTGCAGGACGCCAATACCGCCCTGGCGTGCCATGGCGATTGCCATGCGAGCCTCGGTAACGGTATCCATGGCGGCAGAAGCCAGCGGAACGCCGAGACGAATGTTGCGGGTGAACTGCGCCGAGGTGTCCACCTCGGACGGAACGATGTTGGATTCTGCCGGCAGCAGCAGAACGTCATCAAAAGTCAAGCCGTACAGGGCTACCTTGTTTGGGTCATCGCCGCCGGTGAGAATGTGATTATCGCTCATGGGTTAAGGACACTCCTTAAATAAGGCCAAGATGGTTTCGCGGTAACCACAACTGTAGTGCTTAAAGCACCCCGAATGGTAGCCGGGCCACCCCGTAAGAAAGGTAAGCGAACCCCAATGAGGAATTGCCTAAAGGGGGTGGAAGTTTATAGGCTCGCAAAGGTGAACTTCTTCGCCAATATGCCACGCGACCCATTCGCAGACGATCCCAACGACCCCGCTTCCTTCCTGGAGGAAGACGAGCAGGTCATGCCTTTGTCCGAGGAAGAACGCTTGGCTATCATCCACGACCTCGCCTTGGTACAGGAATTCGCCCGCGTGCTGGGCCCGCGCGGAATCGACGGCATCTTCTTTCTATGCGAGGACTGCGAAGAAAGCCACTTCTACGAGTGGGACATCATGGCTGCTAACATGCGCGCCACTTTGGACGGCGAACTCGCCCCGGTGCATGAGCCGGGCGCGCAGCCGGACCCCACGCGCTACGTCCCGTGGGATTACGCCCTGGGCTACATGGACGGCCTAGACGCCCGTTAAAAAGAAATTCCCTACCTCGCTGTGAGGCAGGGAATTTTTTAATACTGCTGGTTTACTGCTGCTGGTTTTCGCCGAGGTAACCATCAGGGCCTTGGCCCTCAGCGGTGTCCGTGGCGACTGAAGTTGGTTCGGTCTGCTCGCCAGTTTCCTGCGAGGGCGTATCCGGAGCCACAACCGTAGAGGTGATGGTCTGGTATTCCGTTACGGTTACCGGCGCTGGCTCTGGGCTAGATGCTGGGACTTCCTTTTCCAGGGTCTCCGTCGCAGTTACCGTAGAACGCGCTGCGGGGAATGGCTTGGTAGCCGGCGTGGCCGAGGGCTTTTCCGCGGAGGTAGGCTCCGGCTGCGAGTTGCGTGATTCGTCGATGATACGGCGCGCTTCATTAAGCAATTCGCGAGTGCCGGCCATGTCGCCATTTGCAGAACGACGGTCCATTTCCTCGAGCGTGCCTGCAAGCTCCACGGAGGAAGCATCCGAGCTGCCAAACATGGACTTGTGCACGTCGTAGAGCGGAGAACCAGGGCCTGCGTTGTAGACGGCAGTACCAGTACCGGCAATGACCAAGGTCGCCGCCGCTGCACCAATTAGGCCGTTGACGAAAGGCCGCGAACGACGCCTCTTGGAGGCCGCGGCCAGAGAGATAACCTCAGCTTCCTCGTCGGCGCCTTCGATAACCGGAGCTGGCGGCATTTGCTTTTCGACGTCGTCACGCAGCTCGAGAAGCAAGCCCGCCAACTCGTCTTCCCCAGCAGAAGGGTCCTGGCCCTGAGAAAGGCTAGTCAGGAATGCGTCATCGTCGACCAAAGGCTGCAGTTGCTCAGAGATATTGAGCTGTGGCTCATCCTTCTTCGCCATGATGGCCTCCCTTCCTTGAATGAGATATGGACATATGAGATTTGAGAAGATACGCGCTTGCGCTATTGACCAGAGGCGCCGATAGCCTTGCGCAGTTGTGCCAATGCTCGATGCTGCGCCACGCGTACCGCACCCGGTGTAGATTCCACGATTTCCGCAGTCTCCTCGGCTGTAAGGCCCACGAACACGCGCAAGATGACTATGTCTCGAGCTTTGTCACTTAATGTATCGAGCAACTCCCGCACTCTGTTACTACCATCCGTGACCAGCGCAGATTCCTCTGGATTTGCGTCTTTGGCCGCGCTTTCCGGGACTTCCTCGGCGGGGTTGGAGTGGTCTCGACCCATGGCGCGGTGCGCATCGGTGACCTTGTTGAAGGCAATGCCATAGACGTAGGCCATGAACGGGCGGCCTTTGTCCTCGTAAGAGTCGATGGATGTGGCAACAGCGAGGCAGATTTCCTGCGTGACATCTTCTGGCGTGGGTTGGCGCCCGCCGCCGATGCGTGCGCGGCAGTAGCGCAGCACCTGCGGGTGGATAATCCGCATGATCTTCTGGAGTGCGCGACGGCTGCCGTCAGCAGCTAGCGGCACGAGGTCCGCTAGCTCTTTATCGGTATCGCTCACTGTTTTTCCTTGGGGTTTTCCTTGGGGTTTTCCTTGGGGTTTGCTGCTTTAGTTTTCGCCTTAGCCCTTACACCCTAGCCCGTTCGGGTGGATTTATATCCTTTTACTCCCGGCGCGCCAAAAGTTCATACACCGTTTACCTTTGCTGTTCGTGCAGTTCAGACCCGCTAAAAATGCCCTCCGCGTAAAGAATCCATATAGCGTAAACAATCCGGTAACCATTCGTTTACCACGTGCGTCGAAACTTCTAAATCGTCTTATTCCTCCATTGCGCGAATTCATGCGCGCAGGGTATTTACTAAAGGAGTTTTGAACATGTCTCAGCCCCATTCACTTCCCGGCCCTAACGCTGACTTTTGGGATTGGCAGCTGCAGGGTGCATGCCGAGGAGAGAATTCGGACGTGTTTTATCACCCAGACGGCGAGCGTGGCCGCGCTCGCGCCCAACGTGAGAACCGCGCTAAGGCAATTTGTCAGTCCTGCCCGGTCCTCGAGCTATGCCGCGAGCATGCGCTAAGTTCCGCGGAACCGTACGGCGTGTGGGGCGGCATGAGCGAATCCGAGCGCGTGGCTGCTTTGCGCACCCGCGCTACGGTCACTGTTTAGGGGTCACCGTTTAGGCCACATATTCAGCGAGGTAACGCCCAGTCACAGAGGAGGCGTTGCCGGCGAGTTCGCGAGGGCTGCATGCGGCAACCAACCCGCCACCTGCGGAGCCTGCCCCGGGGCCTAAATCAATGATGTGGTCCGCGTGTGCGACCACAGCTAGGTGATGTTCCACGCACACCACGGTGTTGCCTTCCTCGGCCAGGTGGTCGAGCAATTCGAGCAGCTTATCGACGTCCGCCAAGTGCAAGCCCGTCGATGGCTCATCCAACACCAAAACATCAGCCTGCGCCTTCTTATCCGCCATGTGGACGGCCAATTTCAGGCGCTGACGCTCACCGCCGGAAAGGGTGTTGAGTGGTTGGCCCAAGGTGATATATCCCAGCCCCACGGCGACCAGGATCTCACAGACCTTCTTCGCAGCGGCAACTTTATTTTCCGCGAAGTAAGCCGCAGCCTCAGCAGCTGGCGTTTCCAATACGTCGGCGATGTTTTTGCCGCCTAGCTCGTAACGCAGCACGTCTTCGGAAAAGCGCCTGCCTTCACAGACCTCACACGGCACGTCAGCGCCGTCCATGAATCCGAATTCCACGTAGATGACTCCCGCACCATTGCAATTTGGGCACGCGCCTTCGGAGTTCGCAGAAAACAGGGCAGGCTTGACGACGTCGCTTTCAAAACTGTTCGCCTTCGCAAACGCCTTGCGGATGGAGTCCAACGCGCCGGTATACGTCGCGGGGTTGGAGCGACGCGAGCCTTTGATCGGGGTTTGGTCGACGAAGAAGATGCGTTCTTGGACTTCTTCTGGCAGGCACGCCAAAAGCGAGGACTTACCGGAACCGGCCACGCCGGTAATCGCGCTGAGCACCCCGAGCGGGATGTCTACGTCGATGCCGCGTAGGTTGTTGCGCTGGGCGTTATGGATTTCGATGGCGCCCGAAGGAGTGCGAGTTTCTTCCTTGAACTGGGCGCGGTCCGCCAGGTGGCGGCCGGTTAAGGTATCCGCCTCGCGCAGTTTATCGACGGAACCGGTAAAGACCACTTCCCCACCCTGGCTGCCAGCGCGGGGCCCTAAGTCGACGACGTAATCGGCAATAGCGATGGTCTCCGGTTTATGCTCCACCACGAGAACGGTGTTTCCCTTATCGCGCAGCTGCAGCAAGAGTTTATTCATCCGTGCGATATCATGCGGGTGCAGGCCGGCGGTGGGCTCGTCGAAGACATAGGTGGCGTCGGTAAGCGCGGAGCCCAAGTGACGTACCATTCGGGTGCGCTGCGCCTCGCCGCCTGAGAGCGTGCCCGTGGCACGACTCAAGGTAAGGTAGCCCAAACCGATTTCCACCGCATTAGCCACCGAGCGCCTAATCGAGGCCAGCAGCGGCGCGGCGGACGGGGCGTCGATGGCAGAAAGCCACTCGTCGAGCTCAGTAAGCTCCATGTCGGAGACATCGGCGATGGACTTGCCTGCAATAAAAGATTCGCGGGCATGCTGCGCCAGACGTGTGCCGCCGCAGTCGGGACAGTCCGCGAAGACCACTGCGCGTTCCACGAAGGCCTTCATATGTTTTTGGAGGCTATCTTTGTCCTTCGACAGCACGGAGGCCTGCAAGCGCACAACAAGACCTTGGTAGCTCATGTTGATGCCGTTGATTTTGGTCTTGACGTCGCTCAGGTAATACAGCGCGTGTTTTTGCTCCTCTGTGAAATCCTCGACCGGCTTATCTGCCGGGTACAACCCTGACTCTGCGTAGGCCTTCCACAGCCAGGAGCCGACTTTCATGCCGGGGTACAAGATGGCGCCGTCGTTTAGGCTCAAGGACTCGTCCACGACTTCTTTCAGGTCGATTTGCGAGGCGCGGCCCATGCCCTCGCAGGTCGGGCACATTCCACCGGTCCGCTCAAAACGGCGAACCTCTTTCACGCCATTGACCTCGATAGCGCCCTGCCCGCTGGCGGAAGGAACGTTGAAGGAATACGCCGCCGGGCCGCCCACGCGCGGAGAGGCAATGCGCGAGAAAAGCACGCGCAGAGCGCCGGTGATATCCGTTGCGGTACCGAAAGTGGAACGCGAGTTGGCTGCCATCCGCTCCTGCCCCACCACAATGGCGGCGGTAAGGCCACTGAGCTCGTCGACGTCGGGATGGGCCTGGGATTGCATAAAGCCCTGCACGAAACCCGGGTAGGTCTCGTTGATAAGCCGCTGAGATTCTGCAGCGATGGTTCCGAATACGAGAGAGGACTTGCCAGAACCAGAGACACCGGTGAACACGGTGAGTTTCCGCTTAGGGATATCGACGCTTATCTCTTTGAGATCATTATCGCGCGCGCCGACAACGCGGATGAATTCTTGATTGTGCACCTAGCCATCCTAAGACGAAACCCCGGGCCTCCACGTGGGAGACCCGGGGTGATTCGCGGCTAAAAATTAGTGGTGATGGCCATGAGAAGCAGCGGGAGCTTCTTCCTCAGCTGGCTTTTCCACTACGGATGCCTCGGTGGTCAGAACCATGCGGGCAACGGAGGTGGCGTTAACCACTGCGGAGTGGGTGACCTTAACTGGGTCGATGATGCCCTGCTCCAGCAGGTTGCCGTACTCCAGGGTGGCGGCGTTGAAGCCGTGGCCGTTCTCGAGTGCGGAAACGTGGTCAACGATGACGGAGCCGTCCAGGCCAGCGTTCTGCGCGATCCAGTAAGCCGGGCGGGTCAGCGCGCGGGATACGGAGAGCACGCCGGTCTTGGCCTCGCCCTCGAACTCCTCGGCAAACTTTTCCAGTTCCTTGGAGATCTGCACGAGTGCGGAACCGCCGCCTGCGATGACGCCCTCATCGACGGCCGCGCGGGCAGCGTTGATGGCGTCCTCGACGCGCAGCTTGCGCTCGTTAACCTCAGTCTCGGTAGCAGCACCGACGCGGATGACGGCAACGCCGCCGGAGAGCTTCGCCAGACGCTCCTCGAGCTTCTCGCGATCCCAGGTGGAATCGGTGCGCTCGATTTCGCGGCGCAGCTGCTCGCGACGCTCTTCCACAGCGCTAGCTTCGCCAGCGCCGTCAACGATGACGGTGTCTTCCTTGGAAACCGTCACGCGGCGGGCAGAGCCCAGCACCTCGAGGCCAACCTCGTTCAAGTTGATGCCTACCTCAGGATCCACAACGGTGGCGCCGGTGACAACAGCCAGGTCATCCATGAAGCCCTTGCGGCGCTCGCCGAAGTACGGGGCCTTCACTGCGGCAACCTTGAGCACCTTGCGGATGGAGTTAACAACGAGTGCCTGCAGCGGCTCGCCTTCCACATCTTCCGCGATGATCAAGGTAGGACGCGACGACTCAGCAATCTTCTCCAGCAGCGGCAGGAAGTCCGGCAGAGAGGAGATCTTGTTGCGGACGAGGAGGATGGCTGCGTCGTCAAGCACTGCGTTGTAGGTCTCTTCTTCCGTAGCGAAGTACGGAGAAAGGTAGCCCTTGTCGAAGGAAATGCCCTCGGTTACGTCCACGGAGGACTCGATGGACTGGGACTCCTCGACGGTTACAACGCCGTCCTTGCCCACCTTGTCCATGGCGCCGGCGACCATCTCGCCGACCTCTGGGTCACGGGAGGAAACGGTTGCCACCTGCGCGATTTCCGACGCCGAGTTCACCGGCGTTGCACGCTTCATCAGCTCTTCAACGGTCTTTTCCGCCGCCGCAGCGATACCGCGGTTTAGCTCAACTGGGTTGGCACCAGCGGCAACGTTGCGCAGGCCCTCGAAGATAAGCGCCTGGGCGAGCAAAGTTGCGGTGGTGGTGCCGTCACCGGCGATGTCGTTGGTCTTCACGGCCACGGACTTCACCAGCTGTGCACCGAGGTTCTCAAAAGGCTCCTCGATGTCGATGTCACGGGCGATGGTCACGCCGTCGTTGGTGACGGTGGGGCCGCCGAAGGCCTTGGACAGCACAACGTTGCGGCCGCGGGGACCGAGGGTGACCTTGACTGCGTCAGCAAGCGTGTCAACGCCGCGCTGGATGCCCTCGCGAGCTTCCTGGTCAAATGCAATCAGCTTTGACATGAAGGCCTACTTCTCGATGACTGCGAGCAGGTCACGTGCGGACAGCAGGAGGTACTCCTGGCCGTCGTACTTCAGCTCGGTGCCGCCGTACTTGGAGAAGATTACGGTGTCGCCCTCGTTGACTCCGACCGGAACGACCTCGCCCTTGTCATTGGTGCGGCCTGGGCCGACGGCGATGACGGTAGCCTCCTGCGGCTTTTCCTTAGCGGAGTCTGGGATAACCAGGCCGGAAGCGGTGGTGGTTTCTGCTTCTACGATCTGGACGAGAACCTTGTCCTCAAGTGGCTTGATGTTTGCCATGGTGATTCCTCCGAAATTTGAATCAGTTAGTTGTATGTGCCGGTTGTGGATGTCCAGCACAGCCGTCGTCGCGGGTGAACAACTGTGGGTCAAACAACCTTCCTAGCACTCTACCCTTGCGACTGCTAACCCTCAACAAACTCCGGAGGCGCGGCGAAGCCTATAAAACTTAGACGGACTTTTCAGAATTGATGACCGCCGCGCGCCAGAGGCCATACTCTTCTGGGTAGTCTTCGCGGTAATTGCTAACGGCACGGATACCGTGCTCGACTGCCTCGATGACCTCGTCGAAGTTCTCAGACTCACCGTCTGCTTCGACGAAGATGACCGGACCACTAATAGCGCGGATTGGGTCCTGCAGGAATGCCGAGTTACCGGTATCGGCAGCATTGCGCGCCAGGGAGGCAACCGGATTCGGCTCCGCGCCCTCCGCCTTGGCATTGGGGTTAAAAAGCGCGGCATAGGTGGAACCGTCGTCTTGGAACACGACGGCGACGCGGTCTTCGGTGGTGCCGCCCAGGAACTGGTTGGCGTGCTCAAGATCGAATTCGATCTTGCGGCGGGTCAAATCTGGATTAACGAGAAAACCGGTGGTCATGATGGGGTAAGGCTCCTTCAATAGCCAGTAGGGCAATATCGCTTCCGCACATTACCGTCGCTTTAACTACCCCGCATCCGGAGGAAGGCAAACTTTTGGTGAACGTTAGTCTGCGCTAACGAGCGGGACTTCAACCTCAAGCTGGGTATCGGTGCCGCACGCCAGGCCGGAAGGCTCCGCCCCTTCATGAATAAGCTGCGCCGCTACGGCCGCAATCATCACGCCGTTGTCGGTGCACAGCTTAAAACGCGGCACCCGCAGCTCGATGCCCGCCGATTCACAACGCTTGGCCGCCAGTTGCCGCAGGCGCGAATTCGCAGCCACGCCACCGCCCAGCAACAGCACCTTGGCGCCGGTGTCCTGGCAGGCCCGCACGGCCTTCGCGGTCAGCACATCCGCCACGGCCTCCTGGAAGGAAGCGCAAATATCCTCGATGGATACGACGCGTCCTTCCTTCTCCGCCTTTTCCACGTACCGCGCCACGGCGGTCTTCAAGCCGGAGAAAGAAAAGTCATGGCGATGCACGCCGCGCAGATCCTCCGCACGCGAAAGGCCCCGCGGAAAGTCGATGTTGGCCTCGCCTTGCGCAGCCAGCTTGTCGATGACCGGTCCTCCCGGATAGCCCAGCCCCAAAAGGCGGGAGACTTTGTCGTAGGCTTCGCCGGCGGCGTCGTCAAGCGTGCTGCCCAATTCCTTCATGGGCTTTCCCACCGCCTGGGCCTCAAGCAGCTGGGTGTGGCCGCCGGAGACCAAAAGCGCCACTGCGTGCGGCAGCTGTTCACCTTCGAGGTTGGCCACTGCTACGTGCCCGCCCAAGTGATTGACGCCGTAGAAAGGCACGCCCCAGGCGGCCGCATAGGCCTTCGCCGCGGAAGCGCCCACCAGCAAGGCACCCGCCAGGCCCGGCCCCACCGTCGCGGCAACGGCATCCGGCTTGGAAATCCCCGCCTCCTCCAGTGCTGCGCGCATCACCTGCGGCATAGCCTCCAGGTGGGCACGCGAGGCGATTTCCGGAACCACGCCGCCGAAGCGAGCGTGCTGCTGCATCGACGAGGCAACGCTGTCAGCCAGGATTTCCATATTGCCGTCCGCGTCCAGCTCGATGATTCCTACACCGGTTTCGTCGCAGGAAGACTCGATTCCGAGGATTTTCACTTCGCGGTCCTTTCGCTTTTACGCGGGCGGAACATAGTGTGCGCGTCCGCGCCTGAAGGTTGATAGTAATTGCGGCGGATGCCGGTCTTAATAAAACCGTAGGCTTCGTACATGGAAATGGCGGGATCGTTGCCCACACGAACCTCGAGAAAAACCGGGGCGTCTTTCAGGTCAGCGATATAGACGATGTTATCCATCATCATCCTGCCCACCCCACGGCGCTGCATCGCGGGATCGACGCCGATGGTATGAATTTCGAATTCCGGGTCGGTAACAGGTCCCATCATGCCGATGCCGGCATAACCAACCAATACGTCCTCGTCTTCCACGCCTAGATAAAAGGTGTGACCGTGTGCGATTTCCTGCACGAAGGCCTCCGCCGGCCACGGCCCTTCCCCTGCAAAAAGCACTTTCTCCAGCTCCGCGCAGCGCTGCGCATCGACGGCGGTTAGTTCGCGCAGCTTCACAGACTTAGCCCGGAAATGTCGGGAAGGGCGGCTGAGCGCGGCTTTGGCTTCGGCGGCACGGCGTCTGGACGACGCAGGTACAGCGGGGTCAACGGAGCTGGCGTCGCGGAAAGGTCGGCGACGGCAACCAAACCGGCCGGGCGCGGATTCGCCGCCACGTGCGGCAGCGCCTGCAGGGCCTCGGGCAGCTTTTCAACCAGGTTACCTGGGATAACTACCGCTTCCACCTCCACGGCTATCTCGCCCGGCTTGACGACGCCCGGGCCTTCCACCCGCACGCCTTCTGCATAGGTCGCCCAGTAGATTTCCTTACGCCGTGCATCGGTTGCCACGAGGATGCGCCTATCCGCGCCGTGTTCGGCAGCGATGGCGTCGTGGGAGCAGACGCCGTGGACCGGGATACCGAGGGCGTCGCCAAGCGCGGATGCGGTGGCCATGCCTACGCGCAAACCCGTAAACGGGCCCGGGCCACACCCCACGACGATTGCGTCCAAATCGGCAAAGCCCATTCCCTTTTCCTCCAGCAGGCGCTGGATAGTGGGAATCAACTGCTCGTTATGCGCGCGGGTATCGGTGATAATCCGCTCGCTGACCGCACCGGATTCGGTATCTACTACACCGGTAACCAGGTCAGTCGTTGCGGTATCAATGCTTAAAACCAGCATTAGGCGCCCAGCTTCCAGGTATCGCCTTCCTTGATAAATGGCAGCAGAGACTGGGTGGCAGCAGGCTGCAACGGCTGGCCCGTCGGGCACAGGTCGATCTTTTCGCGGTTGAGCTTCTCTGCGTAGAACTCATTGTTGCCGCCGATGGCAACGAAGTAGTTGGTGTCCGCGTCGACGTCTTCATCAATGCCCAAGGCTTGCGGGTCGATGCCGTACATCTTCTTGATCTCATCCAACTTGGTGCCAGCGCAGATGGTGGTCATGCCCTGCCAGTTACGGCCCAGAACCTCGCTCGGAGCGACGGCGCTGACAGTCAAGTTGGTCTTATCGAGGGAGTCGACAGCGCTTTCTAGGGTGCGCTCCACGGGTGGCTGCTCACGCATGCTCGACAGCGCAATCATCGCGCCCAGGGCGATGATGAACAATCCGATGAGGAATGTGGTGATGAATTGACCGACCTTGGTCATATTGAAAGCGCTCCTTGCACGTCATATGGGGGGTTAGTTGACCCCGCTTATCCTACAAGAAGGCAGTTAACCTACCCAGTTCCAGGTAAACACGCGAGTATCGTCTGCGGCCTCACGGTTGATGTTGATCAGCAAAAAGGCCTCCGCGAGCTGGTCCATGAAGCCGCCGCCCCACTCGGCGACGACGACGGCGTCGTCAAGCTCGGTGTCCAAATCCAGCGCGTCGAGCTCGCCTAGGGGATCGTCGGAGTGGTCCAGCAGGCGGTAAGCATCGACGTGGACGAGCGACGGGCCGCCGACGGTCGAGCGATGCTCGCGGGCGATGACGAAAGTCGGCGAGGTGACGCGGCCTTTGACCTGCATGCCTTCGGCAATGCCTTGGGTGAAGGTGGTCTTGCCTGCGCCTAGCGGGCCGTCGAGGATGACGAGGTCGCCAGCCTCAAGCGCCGCCCCCAGTTCCTTTCCCAGCTCGCGGGCGGCTTCGGCAGTAGCTACCTGCTTTTGGCCCTGCTGCGGAAACTGGCTACGCATGCCCGATTCCTCCCTCAAAGTGGCGGGCAGTGCGGCCAGTGGGACGGCAGATGATTTCGTAATTGATGGTTCCGGTGGCCTCCGCCAGATCCGTCGCGCTCAGGCCGCCTTCGCCGAAGATAATGGCTTCGTCGCCTTGCTCGACGCCGTACTCGTTCTCACCCAAGTCCACGACAATCTGGTCCATGCACACGCGGCCCACCTGTGGGTAAAGCTTGCCGCCGATGCCGACCTTAAGCCTGCCCTGAAAGTTGCGCGGCAAACCGTCGGCGTATCCGCACGGAATCGTGGCCAAAAATCCCGGCTTCTCGGCCTTCCACGTGAGGTTGTAGCAGGTGCCCTCGCCTGGCTGAATCGGCTTGACGTTGACGACGCTCGCCGCCCAAGTCATCGCCGGCTTCAAGCCGTGCTCGAGGCCGGGGATCGGCTCCAGGCCATAACAAGCCAAGCCCGGACGGACCATCTCGAAATGGGAGGAAGGTCGGTCCAAAACAGCCGGGGAATTGGCCAAGTGATTTACTGGGCATTCCAGGCCTGCAGCCCGGGCCAGCTCCAGCGCGCGGCGAAAGTTAGCTTCCTGCTCGTCGTTGAAGGGATTATCTGGCTCATCCGCGCACGCAAAATGCGACATGAGGCCTAGAACCTCGACCTGCGGGGCGTCGCGAAGCAATGCGAAAGTAGCATCCCAGTTCGCTTCCTCCACGCCGGAGCGATGCAGACCGGTTTCAACCTTGATATAAACCTGCGCCGGAATCTCCGATTCCACCAAGCGGCGCGCGTGTACCAAGGAGGGCACTGCAATGTGGATGCGGCATGCCAAAGCCTCCGCGATTTCCTGCGTGGAGTCCCAAATCCACGCCGCAATCGGCTGATCGATTCCGCTGCGCCGCAGCTCAATGGCCTCTTTGAAAGTCGCCACACCGAAAGCATCCGCACCCGCACGCGCCATCACTGGCGCGACTTCTTTAACGCCGTGGCCATAGGCATCCGCCTTCACCACGCACATGAGCTGCGCGGGAGCCACCTTTTTCTTTAACAAAGAAACATTGTGGGCGATGGCGTCAAGGTCGATTCTGGTACGAAGCATGGGTCTATTGTGCCACTGCACTGGTGTGCAGGACTAACGCAGCAGCACGCGGCGCGGATTTCTCGTGCGGTTAAAACGCAAAATCCGGAAGCACCCACCATAAGGCGAGGGGTACTTCCGGATTTAAAGCGAGCTTTTACTCGACGGTGACGGACTTAGCCAAGTTACGCGGCTGGTCGACGTCGTAGCCCTTTGCGGTGGCAACGCCACAGGCGAAGATCTGCAGCGGAACCGTGGCCAACAGCGGCTGCATCAGCGTCGGGGACTGTGGAATGCGGATGACGTGGTTAGCATATGCCTCCACAGCATCGTCGCCTTCTTCAGCAATAACGATGGTGATTGCGCCACGGGCACGGATTTCCTGGATGTTGGATACGACCTTGGAGTGCAGGGAATCGCGGCCACGCGGGGAAGGAACGATGACGAAGACCGGCTGGCCCTCCTCAATGAGCGCGATTGGGCCGTGCTTGAGCTCGCCGGCAGCGAAGCCCTCGGCGTGCAGATATGCGATCTCCTTCAGCTTCAGCGCGCCCTCAAGCGCAACTGGGAAGCCAACGTGGCGGCCCAAGAAGAGAACGGACTCGGCGTTTTGCATGGAGTTAGCAAGATCGGTGACCTGCTTCTCGTTGTCGATGACTGCTTGGACCTTCTCCGGCATATCGCGCAGCTCCTGCAGAACCGCGTTTACTTCGTCGGCGAACATGTTGCCGCGCAGCTGCGCCAGGTACAGGCCGAGGAGGTAGGTCGCGGTGATCTGCGCCAAGAAGGCCTTGGTGGAAGCAACGGCGATCTCCGGGCCGGCGTGGGTGTACAGCGCAGCGTCGGCCTCGCGAGGGATGGAAGAGCCCTGGGTGTTGCAGATAGCGATCACCTTGGCACCCTGCTGACGGGCGTGGCGCACCGCCATCAAGGTATCCATGGTCTCGCCGGACTGGGACAAAGCGACGACCAAGGTCTTCTCGTTGACGATCGGATCGCGGTAGCGGAACTCGTGCGCCAGCTCGACCTCGGTTGGGATACGGCACCAGTGCTCGATTGCGTAACGCGCAACGTGACCTGCATAAGCAGCGGTACCGCAGGCGATGACGATGATCTTATCGATGGACTTCAAAACCGTCTCATCGATGTGAACCTCGTCCAGGGTCAGCTTGCCTTGGCCGTCAAAGCGGCCGAGCAGGGTGTCACGTACAGCAGCTGGTTGGTCGTGGATTTCCTTTTCCATGAAGGAGTTGAAGCCGCCCTTTTCTGCGGCAGCTGCGTCCCACATGATTTCGAATGGCTTGCCCTGTGCAGCGTTGCCTTCGTAGTCGGTGATGGAAACTTCGTCAGCAGTGATGGTAACGACCTGGTCATTTTCCATCTCGACGGCGGACTTGGTGTAGTCGATGAAACCGGAGACGTCGGAGCCCAAGAAGTTCTCGCCCTCACCCAGGCCAATGACCAGCGGGGAATCGCGGCGGGCGGCAACAATGCGGTCAGCCTGCTCGGAGTGGATTGCCAGAAGGGTAAAAGCACCTTCCAGGCGCTTGCCGGTCAGCTGCATCGCCTTGGTGAGGTCACCCGCAGCTTCATTGTGGAAAATATCGCCCAGCAGGGTGGCCGCAACTTCGGTGTCGGTCTCGGAAACGAAGTTATAGCCCTTGGAGGTCAGCTCGGTCTTCAGCTCAGCAAAGTTCTCGATGATGCCGTTGTGAACAACTGCCAGCTTGCCGCCGTCAACTACATGCGGGTGGGCGTTCAGGTCGGTCGGGCCGCCGTGGGTTGCCCAACGGGTATGTCCGATGCCCAGGACAGAGTCCTGCAAAGGGCGGGAAGCAATTTCTGCTTCGAGGGCAGCAACTTTGCCGGCCTTTTTGCGCCAGCTAATTTCGCCATCGACGTACATTGCGACGCCAGCAGAGTCATAGCCTCGGTACTCAAGACGGCGAAGGCCTTCCAGCACAACGTCCAGGGCATAGTATTCACGGCCACTGGATGCGTGACCTACGTATCCAACAATTCCACACATAAGCCTCGATCCTACCTCATAGGAATTGGAACCTCTTCACTGCAAAGTTAAAGCTTTTCTCTCACCGCTAACCGCGAAAGAAAACCCGCATTCTGAACCATCAATATGGCTTATCCCCCGCCGCCGTGCTTTCTTCCTCTATTCTGGAATACGTGTCTGCGAATCTAAAGAAGCATCTAGGAACTCTATCCAAGCGTGGCCCCCACCGCGTCCTCGTCGGCGATCTTTCTTATGCCGGCATCAACGGCAAGGTTTATACCCCAGCTGAGGGCAAGGGCCTGCCAGCTGTGGCCTTCGCCCACGATTGGACGAAGAAGGTTAAGAATTACCACGCTACCCTGCGCCATTTGGCTAGCTGGGGCATCGTGGTGGTTGCCCCTGATACGGAGACGGGTATTAACCCGAGCCACCGCAATCTCGCTGCGGACGTCGAATCTGCACTGCAAATTGCAGCTGGCGTCAAGCTGGGCACGGGCAACATCGCGGTATCGCCTTCCAAGCTCGGCATCGTCGGCCACGGCATGGGCGGCGGCATCGCCGCGCTGGCAGCGGTTGATAACCCAAAGGTTCGCGCCGTAGCAGCGCTGTACCCGGCAGATACTGCACCTTCGTCTTATGCAGCGGCTAAGTCCATCACGGCTCCGGGCCTGATTATCGGTTCCGAGCGCGAGGATCTTTTCCGCGCCGGCAACCCTGCGCAGCTGGCTGACAACTGGGGCGGCGAGGTGGCTTACCGCGAGCTGGCCAAGGGCACCCAGGCTGGTTTCACTGAGGATCGCCTCTTCAAACTGGCCGTCGGTTCCGGTGCGTTCCAGTCAGGCCCGACTGAAACCGCACGCGCTTTGGTCACCGGCTTCCTGCTGTCGACGCTTGCAGGTGAGTCCAAGTACGACGGTTTCGCCGAAGCTGATGCAAGCGCTAAGGGCGTGAAGAGTATTTTTGGTGAAGAACTGCGCAAGAAAGCCGGTATTCACCGCTAACATTCGCAGTCACTGCACCGCCTAGCCAGTCCGCACAACGCGGGCTGGCTTTTTATTTACCGCTATTGGTTGCGCCGAAGCACAGATTTGATTTGCCCGCTTCCGCGGCGCTTGCCGTGGGCTGGGAAGGCGGAGTGCTGACGCGGCTCGCTTGCCGACGCCGCCTGCCCCGCGTTCATCCTTGCCCTCGCCGTTGCTTTTTCAGCGGACTTTTCGAGTTCGTCTTGGGCTTGTGCCATTGCCTTTTCGAATTCGAGGAGGCGAGCGGCAGTCCGCTCCCTAAAGCCGCGCGCAAATTCCGCGAACTCGTCATTTACTGCTGCCATTACCACTGCCCTGCCTTCCGTGCGTGAACTGTTTTATCTTCTGGTGCTGGTGCTGGTTCAGGTGCTGGAGCCGGCTCTGACGGTGGCGGCGGCGCTGGTGCGCCCGCTGCCTGCATGTGCGCAACCTTCTCCGGCGGCGGTGTAGGCTCTTCTACTTCCGCAAGCTCTGGCGGAGGTGGAATGACGCCATCCTGCGGCGGCTCAGGCGCCGGTGGTTCTGGCGCTGGCGGCGGACATGGTTCCGGCGCTGGCGGTTCAGGTGCCGGCGGTTCAGGCGCTGGCGGCGGTTCCGGGCATGGTTCTTCAGGAATCGGCATATTCTCAAGGCACTCAGCTGCAGCGGCAGCCAGCAATCCCACGCCGATGATGGCAATGCCGACGCCCAATGCGCCGAGGCAACCACAGCACGACTGCTCCGGTGGACATTGTTGGGCTACCCGTGTGGTTTCCTGCTCACACTCGACTATCTCTTGCTCACACTCAGCTGTCTCCTGCTTAGTTTCGGCGTCATGCTGTACTTCGGTGTCCTGCTGGACTGTAACCTGCCGCGGCTGTTCCTCCGGACACGGCGTCTGTGCAGGTTGGATTGGCTCGAGCGCCACCGGCGCCTGCGCTGGCTGCGTACAAGGCTGCCAACAGGAGCTGCAGGAGGCGGGCAAACCGGCGACTGCGGCGGCGGTGTCGCAACCGGTGGCGCTACAGATGGAACTGTAGGCGGCGCAGTAGGCGGCACGGGAGACGGTGCAGGATTCGGTGCAGGATTCGGTGGAGCTGGTGGTGCACCAGCGGGAGTGGTGCAGGTAGGCGGTGTCTTCGAAGGTGGTACTGGAGCATCGCACACTTCGGCCGGCGGTGTTTGGGCAGGCTGCGTGGTATCGGCAGGCGGCTGGCCGGTGACGGTGGGCGGGGCGGATGGACAGGGGGCGTCGGCAAGCGGTGGCTCACAACCGCGCGCGGGCTCGGGCGGAGTCTTAGGGAGCTCGCGCTCGCAGACCTTGGAACAGCACTCCTCGAACTTGTCGTAGCACTGCTCGATTGCGGAATCCCGGTCGCGACAGGTGGTCATCACCATGTCATTGGTTTGCTCGATGACGTTGGCGCCGATAGACGAAATAATCGGGACGATGAAGCGGCCGAGTGGGTGCTTGGAGGCGATCATCGTCAAGATGTTGAGCAACGGCACCACCGCGGAAAACAGCTCCGTCAAAGAAGTATCCGAAACACCGACGATGTCCTCGATGGCATTGGAACACTGCTGCGCCTTACCGGTTAGCTCATCGGCCTCGTCGCGCTCTTGCTCAAAGTCCTTCTGTACTCCGCCGAGGTGATCCATCAGGGCATTTCCCGCGATGCTCAGCACCGTTCCCACTAGGAAGCCTTTCAGCCCACCGCCACCGCGGGCAGGCCGGCGTCCGCCCATCGCGGCGGAAGTACCGCGCACCAGTTCCTGTGGCTTGATTCCATCGACGGAACCAATCATGCTGCCCAGCAAATCTAGTGGCGTGCTGGGGCCTGCATAGCTGCCCTGGCTGGCGGCCTGAAACTGGGAGACGGCCTGCGAATAATCCCCTAACAAAGACTTCGTGGTGCTCATCGGACCCCACCGCCAAAGGATGGCTCCACGTGGGTAAGGCTTGCCGCGTTGGCCTCGTCCAAGGCAGAGAATTCCTTAATCTGGGCGCGGGCAGCCTCCGCGGTGGCGGTGATGTTATCCAAGCGCCAGACACCGCGCGAGTGCAGCCTTTCCAACATGGCCTGGATGCGCGCGCCTTGCCCGGCAAAGTCGCGGCCTGCCGCCGCCGGGGAAAAGGCGGGAACATCCGCCATGTAGGCGCTGCGCTGGGCTTGGTTTTCCTCAATCACGCGGTTTAAGCGCTGGGATACATCTTGCTCGTCGAAAAATACGTCAGTCACTGTGGGCACTCCTTGGCCTGCCAAGATTCATTCTTGCCCTTATTGGACTGTCCACAACCGCCTTCGGTTCCCCACTAATTGCAAAAGCCAGCCCACCACGGAAAATTCACCGCACAGGCTGGCTTTTAAATTATGCGCAAAGGCTGCTTATACAGCAGCAACGACAGCTGCAAGACGTCCTGCTACCTTGCGTGCCTGCTCTTCTTCAGCTGCCTCAACCATCACACGGAAAAGCTCCTCCGTGCCAGAAGGACGCAGCAAAACGCGGCCGGTGCTGCCGAGCTCAGACTCGGCCTCAGCGATTGCGTCCTGGACTTCCTGGGAAGCCATGATGCTGGACTTATCGGAAACCGGGACGTTGATAAGCACCTGCGGCAACACGGTCATCACGGAAGCCAGCTCCTGTAGCGACTTACCGGACTTAGCCATGCGAGCCATGATGGAAAGGCCGGTCAGCGTGCCGTCGCCAGTGGTGCAGTCATCCGGCAGCACCAAGTGACCAGACTGCTCACCACCGAGCGAATAATCGCCGCGGTTGAGCTCTTCCAAGACATAGCGGTCACCGACGGCGGTCTCCTTGACCTCAATTCCCTGCTCCTGCATGGCAAGCTTCAGTCCGAGATTGGACATCACCGTTGCAACGAGGGTGTTGAAACGCAGGTCATTTTCTTCCTTCATGCCCACTGCCAGAAGGGCCATGATTTGGTCACCGTCGACGACGTTTCCCTCGGCGTCGACAGCCAGGCAGCGGTCAGCGTCGCCGTCGTGTGCCAGGCCGAGGTCAGCGCCGTGCTCGACGACGGCCGCCTGGGCCTTCTCGATGTGGGTAGAACCGCAATCCTCGTTGATGTTGAAGGCGTTCGGCTTATTGTGGATGGCAATGACCTCAGCACCCGCGTCCGCGTACGCCTTCGGTGCGACCTTGGAGGCGGCGCCGTTTGCTGCATCCACAACGACCTTGATGCCGCTGAGGTCGGTAGTAACGACCTCCGCTAGGTGCTTCAGGTAGCGCTCGCGGCCGTCTGGTGCCTCGGAGATGATGCGGCCCAGCTTGGTGCCCGTTGGACCATGTTCGGTCAGCGTCTCCATGGCGGCCTGGATCTGATCCTCGACGTCGTCAGGCAGCTTCTTGCCGCCTGCGGAGAAGAACTTAATTCCATTGTCCGGCATCGGGTTATGGGATGCGGAAATCATCACGCCCAGGTCTGCCCCATAATCATCGGTCAGGAAGGCAATAGCTGGGGTGGGCAAAACGCCCACCCGCACGACGTCGACGCTACGGGAGGCCAGACCGGAAGCAATAGCAGCATCCAGCATCTCGCCAGAGACGCGGGGATCGCGGCCGATGATGGCCAGGGGCCGCCGCTCGTAGGACTCGCGGTTGGCGGTAAGCACTTCCGCCGCTGCTTGTCCCAGCTGCAGAGCCAAGATTGGGGTGAGCTTCGAGTTCGCAAGACCGCGAACACCGTCGGTTCCAAAAAGTCGAGTCATGGATCCAATTATGCACGTTGGCCCCACCACCACGCAGCATGAGGTAAGCCTTGCGGGGTGCGAAAACGGCAAAAGCCGCTGCCTCCAAAAGGAAGCAACGGCTTGAGCTGTACGTAAGCGAAGGATTAACGCTTGGAGTACTGCGGGGCACGACGTGCCTTGTGCAGACCAGCCTTCTTACGCTCGACGGCACGTGCGTCACGGGTGAGCAGGCCAGCCTTCTTGAGGGCAGCGCGGTCAGCCGGGTTGTAGACGTTGAGTGCACGAGCGATAGCCAGACGCAGAGCGCCTGCCTGGCCGGTCGGGCCGCCACCTGCAACGGTGACCTTGATGTCGAACTGGCCTTCGCGCTCAAGCAGGGTCAGCGGCAGGAGGATGTCCTGCTGGTGCAGCTTGTTCGGGAAGTAGTTCTCGAAGGAACGACCGTTAACGGTGATTTCGCCGGAACCAGCAACGAGGCGAACACGAGCGACGGCGCGCTTACGGCGACCGACGGTCTGGATCGGGCCCTCGTGGATCGGAGCAGCGGCCTCAGCCTCTGCCTCGGTGGAAGTAGCGATGGAATCACCGATGGTGTTGGTGAACTCCTCGGTCGCAGTGGTTGCTGCAGCGATGTCGGCAGCGTCGGCTACGTTGTTGTCAGCGTTTGCGATGTTCTGCTCGGTCATTACTGTGCCACCTGCTTAAACTCGAAGGTCTCCGGCTTTTGACCGGCGTAAGGGTGCTCCTCACCAACGAAGACGTGCAGCTTCTTGATGGAGGCGTCGGAAAGCTTGTTGTGCGGCATCATGCCCTTAACAGCTTCTTCGATAACGCGAACCGGGTTGGTGTCCAGGGACTGACCAAGAGTCATGGACTTCAGGCCGCCCGGGTAACCGGAGTGACGGTAGCGCATCTCGCGCTCGCGCTTGTTAGAGGAAACGTGGATCTTGTCCGCGTTCAGGATGATGATGTGGTCGCCGCAATCAACGTTCGGTGCGAACTGTGGCTTGTGCTTACCGCGCAGCATGTCTGCAACGGTGGAAGCAAGCTTGCCCAGTACCACATCGGTAGCGTCGATGACGTACCACTTGCGGGTGATGTCACCGCTCTTCGGGTGGAAAGTAGACAAAATGACTCCTTGAAAGTCTGTCTGAGGACTGCCGGCCAACGCTATGAATGCCCAAACGCTTTGCTACAGCGGCCGGTGGGGACCTGCAGAAAACGCGCGCTATAAAACAGCGCGAACACATAGGGCTATAACTCTACTCGGGCGCAGCTTAAAACCCAAAACGCCGCTAAAACGCCAAAAGTCCCCTGCCCCACTAAAGGCTGTTGCCAAAAGTAGTGCAAGGAACTTTTCCACAACACGCAGCTGGTTGCGTTCGCCTCCTGAAACCCCTGCTCTAACGGTGAAATTCTGGGCCCGGCTGCGCGCTTGTGCGCGTGAAAGCTTTTACCCCCAGCTTGCAGCTGCGCGGCGGTTGACGTCGCTCATTGCGTCGTTGCCCTGCGAGACGGTCTTCGAGATGGTGGCCAGCACGGTGTTGAGCTCCGCCGCTGCCTTATCCCACTTAGCCTGTGCTTCGTTATATGCAGCAGCCGACTCGCCTTCCCACGTAGCAACCATCGGCTGCAGGGTGGATTTCAGGTCACCGAGCAGACCGTTGATGCGGCCGGAGGTGGAGTTGATATCAGCGGCAGCGCCGGCGATGGCACCAAATTCGTACTTGATGGCAGACATGCTTTCTTCCTTTTCTTCTTGTCCAGTATTTGCCAATGATGTGTGTTTAAAGCGCGAGGCCCGCGCCGCCGACGTTGCTGAATGCCTGTGCGTTGGTGGCCTCGACGTCATCGAAGTGACGTGCGTTGTCACGGATATTGTCAGAAATCGAGGTCAGTGCCTCGCGCAGCTGCTGCGCCGAGGTGTTGTAGCGCTGCATCAGGTTGTCGAAGGAGACCTGTGCACGGCCGTCCCAGTTAGCTCGTACAGAATCCACTACGCCCTGGAGACGAGTCAGTTCCCCCTGCACTTCATCGTTGGTGGTGTCCACGCGGCCAGCGGTGGCCACCATTACATCGGCTTCAGTCTTGAACAGCTGAGTCATTTCTTGCCCCTCCCTTTGGGCTCAAGTGGTGTGTATTTCCCCCGAAAAAGCCGAGTGCGGCTTTCTCATCTTTATTGGACTTTTATTGGACTGTCCTTTTCCGCAAGCGGTTCCCACAGCGCCAAATTTTTTAGATCTTTTTGACCAGCGATTCCACGGCCATGCGGCAGGCAGCCTTTTGCACCACGTTGGCCTCGTACCTTGTATGACAACCCACGGATAGCTGATGGTCCTTGTCAGCCCACGTCATCCACGCGATCTTGGAACCATCTCCGGGGTCTTCTGTGTAAGAAAGCCGGCCTGCTTCTTCGTGAGCCTCGCCTAGGGCGGGATCGGCCTCGATTTCGGCATGGAGTTCCTTCAAGAGCATGTCGGCTGGCACTGCATAGAGTGGATCGGCTGCAAGCAGAATTCGCAGGTTGGGGTCTTCGCCAGTTGCCGTGACGAGCCCGTCTTTGACCTCCGTTTGAAATCCAAGGGGCAAGACCACGTGCATGCCCTCAACATCGAGTTCTTTTTGGCCCGGCGCGAGTTCCGGCTGTGCCTCATCTTCCGTGTTAGCGCTCATGCTTTCTTTTGCAGAAGCGCTTGGCGATGCCTCCTCTTCCGAAGGCACCGCCTTCGCCGCTGGTGCAGTCTCGGTACTTCGCCCCACTGCCCACCATGAAAGGACAGCGACAATGAGCACGATTGCCGCTATGGAGGCGTAGAAGGGATCGAACCAGCCCGGCAGCGCCACCTTGCTTACAATGCCGTCCTTTTTAACGCGTAGTTTTTCTGGCTTAAGGCTGGTGTTATCACCGGATTCTTCGCCGTTATTTGTTCGCAACATTTGTGCCGGTTGTCCGGCTGAAAATTCAGCGTTTTCTACCGCTTCATTTTCTAGTGGCCCACTCTCTAGCGGGCTGGGTTGCGAGGCAGGCCTCACACAGTCTTCTTCCTCACTGGGAGCTACGGATACTCCGGTTACAGCGAGCTGGCGACGCAGAATTTCTGCCGCTTCGAAAGATACGGCGGTACCGGAAATATCAACGATCACCTCGGCGTTAACCTGCGGCCATTGCGGGCCGCAGATTTTCGTGCATTGTTCCACGACGGCGTTTAACGCCCAGCCTTCGACGATGCCCGTGCCTGGCAGATCATAACGGTAGACGGTTTCAGGGCCTTCAAAGATGGTGGCAGCATCCAAAATGGTAACGACGAGAGTTTCGGTTTCTGTCCAACCAGTAGCGGGATTGTCGCCGGTCAGGATGGAATTCATGAGTCATTCTCCTGGTTTGGTTCGGTGTAGAGAGATTGGGCAATGCCGATAAGCGCCCCGCGGACGGACCATTGGCCCCGGCCAGCTGGTTGGACCGCTGGCTTAAGTCCGAAGATGGTGCCCTCCTCGCGATCGGAATCGAGAAGGAATACCGCCGGCTGCAGGTCACGTACTGCAGAGAGGAATTGGCTAAACAAGGCGCGCGAGATTCCGCCAGACTTGCGGCTCATGATGAGGTGGAGGCCAATGTCCCGGGCATGCGGAAGTAGTTCAAGGAGCGGCGCCAAAGTGATCTCGCTTATGAGCTCAAGGTCCTCAATGACTAGATAGATCTCCGGCCCCTCCCACCACGAGCGGGCCGCCAACTCGGACGGGGTCACTTCCGCGCCGGGCATTCGGGCTTCCAGGGTGCGTACGGTATCGCTGATGACTTGTTGGCAGGCGGCGGTGTTTGCCGCGTAGGCCGCGACCATCTCAGGGTTGAACTCCCCCAGGTGGGCGCGGCGCTGGTCCAAAACAACCAAGCGGGCTTCCTCACGCGGGAATGCCTCGATTCCACGAACCAGGGTGCGCAGGAAGGTAGATTTTCCAGAGCCTTGAGAGCCCACGCAGACAACATGCGCAGTCGTGTCTGGGTTCCAATAAAGCGGCTCGAGATCCGGTCCACCAATTCCCCATGGGATACCAGCTTCTGCATTTTGAGCGGGTACCTCATCAAGCCTATCCGGCAGCATCTTCAGAGCCGGGGCAGGAAGTGAGTCCGCATGCAGGCGCCCGACGTGAGCGATGTCCTGATTGGCAGTTACCGCAATGAGCATGTTCTCGCCTTCCCCAGTAAGGCCCCGCCCCGGCGCGCTCGGCAGTTTTTGTTGGGCCTTTCGGTCGATTAGCGAGTCCATCGCCTCGCCGAGGCGCAGCTCCAATCGTTGAGAAATAAGGTCACGCACGTTTGGCCGCAGGCTGGTCCAACGGTTCGTGCTTACCGCCACATGGATATTGGCTGAGGCACCATCGGCAACGATGCCGGTGATAGCTTCGGATAAATCCTCGTATTCCGCACCAGCCGTACCAATGTGGTGCCAGCCATCGATGACCAGAAAAGTATGGGTCTCACTTGGACACCGAATATGCCCTGCTACTTCATCCACGATGCGGCGGACCTTTTCGGGTTCTGCACGTCCAGCCACACCGGCGACATGCGGGAGACGCTCCAACGGAGCCAAGTCCCCGCCGCCTAAATCGATGACGTAGAAGCGCACCTGCGCAGGAAGGTTCAGCACCGCCAAGGTGCTCACTAGACTGCGCAACGCCATGGATTTACCCGATTGCGGCCCGCCGCAAATGGCTAGATGGCCGCCTTTTTCTGCAAGGTTTACGAGGAGGCGATCCTGGCGCTGGTGATATGGCCTATCGATGATGCCGAGCGCCGCTTCTAGGTTCGGCGGTCCTGCTTGTTCTGTCAATTGCTCGCGGGTATTGCCCACCACCTTGGAAAGCTCCACTACATCAGGCAACGGCGGCAACCAGATGCGATGTGCTTTCTGCTGACGGCGTTGTGCCTCGCTGGCGGCGGCGGAGACCACGGCGTCGAGAAGCGTTTGCGTATCGTCCACCACCGTCTGCGTATCAGGTTGTGCAGGCTTTGCATCCGCATCCGTATTTTCAGGCCAGCCATTGAAAAGGCTGACTCGCCCGCGCGCGACATGCGCAGCTGCCTCGCCTTCCTCGGAGGAACTGACAGCCACGGGAATTTGGCGTTCAACCGGCCCCGATACATAGGTGGCCTGGAAGCTCACTGGGGCATCGGCATCCGTCTTGAGATAGCCCGCGCCCGGCTGGGCTGGCAGATGATAAGCATCCGTGACGCCAAGTACCTGACGGGATTCGGCTGCGGAGAAAGTTTTCAAACCGATGCGATAAGAAAGGTGCGAATCCAGCCCACGCAATCGGCCTTCCTCCAGGCGCTGTGATGCCAAAAGCAGGTGCACATGCAAAGACCTGCCCAACCTGCCCACCGCGACGAAAAGCTCCGCGAAATCAGGATGCTGCCCCAATAGCTCCGAGAACTCGTCGACCACGATGACTAGCGCCGGCAACGGACCGAATTTTCCAACCGCAGACGCCGAAGCATTGAAGGCATCGACGTTGGCGAAGTTACCCGCCGCACGCAGCAGCTCCTGGCGGCGATTCATCTCGCCGGAGATAGCATCGTGCATGCGCTCTACTAGCGTGGATTCATCCTCCAGGTTGGTAATCACCGCCGAGGTGTGCGGTAGCGAATCACAGCCCAAAAAGGTGGCGCCACCCTTGAAATCCACGAGCACCAGGTTCAACTCGGCCGGCGTATGTGTGGCCGCCAAAGACGTCACGAGTGTTCGAAGGAGCTCGCTCTTACCAGAACCTGGGTTATAGGTACGATACAGTAACCCCGTCTACGGGCAGTGGACGAAATACTGCGCGTGGTAGACATACTGATTGATGTGGGGGCTTAGGGGCTTACTTTTAACCCTGCGCTAGAAAATAGGAAAATTTAAAATATTTTATGTACCGAAGTTTCTAAATTTTCCTGATTTGGTATGTAGAGCCGTAACCCAAGCCCTCAAAGCCCCTCCCCGATACACTCGAGGCTTCCGACATTGACAGGTGCAGCGTGCTACCAAGATTGATATTGTGATCCGATCCCCACACACAAACAACTTGACACGCTTTTTCAATCGCATCAATCTTAGCCTTATCAGCCGGATTTCGTCGTGCCACAGTAGTCATTCTACTGTCCATCTCCTCATGCAGGTTAGGCGCCCACACACAAACCATCAGACACTCTCTCCGCGAAACTTCCACAACCCAAAAGGAAAACCCCCAGGGAGCAACCCTGGGGGTTAGTCAGGCGCTGCAATCACCTAACTAAAGACTCTCTGTTCAGTGGGTTCACATTGAAATGTGGTGGTGATAACCCATCATCACAGTTTCCTTGAACAACACACATACACCATTGTTTTGTTCGTCCCCATTATGTGTCAAGGACGGACCACTCTGCAACTGCATTAGCACGACGCAACCACCCTAATCGTGTTTTTCATCGGGGTTCCTGCTCTGCAGGTGATGAAGGCCCCGCGGAACATGGGAGAGTTCACTAAAAATAAAACCACTTGGAAAACGACATGACTAAGGAACGGCAATGGCTGGCATTGTGCATGAAGCCCAGGACACGCACCTGTGCGCGTTGTTTATTGGGGCGCACGGGGATACTGGAGACTACGAGTACGCACTAGACGCCGCCAACAGTGCAGCCAAACACCTGCAAGCAATACTGGCGGAACTTCCTTCAACTTCCCCACTGGCCCGCGACGCCGGCATACTCGCCAAGTTTGTGCGCGCGACACAGAGGAATCTGGCCCAACAGTGTCCTGCAGATAACCCGGACGAACTTCTAGGCTTAGCCACCAGTCTCAAAGAACGGCTGGAAGACTCTCAATAAAAGGAAACTCCCCCAGTGCTTCTCGTCGTTGGAAGCACTGGAGTTCAAATTGTGGAGGCACCTTTAAATTCTAAAGGGTAGAAGGAATTTCAATATAGTTTAATTAACTATATTGAAATATAAGTTTAACTAAAATTTAAACATGAAAGATATTTATTTATTCTCATATGATGTATGCTGCATGTTAACGTCGGAAAGTTATTGAAATTGCCCTTTCTATTTCTGACAATTCTGTAGATTTATGATCTAAAAAGGGTATTTTCCGGCGATTTCCAATAGTTACTTCACGTCAACGAGCCAGGAGGAGGTATCATGTTGAAATCTGCTTCCAAGATTATGTCTTTCTTTGCAGCCGGCACCATTTTGATTGGGTCTGCTTCTACTGCTACCGCTGTCGATATGCCACATAAGGAAGCTAATGCTTCAAACAGTACTTGTGCAGCGTCGAATGGCCCATCCAACACGAAGGATACAACCCAGTCTCCAGACAAAGCGGAACTTCTAAAAGACGCTAAGGAAAATGTCAGTAAGGGAAAAATCCATGCTCATGGTGACGCCGATCGCCTAGATCTCGACAATACAAAGGTTACGACGGTAAAGAGTGATGACGGAGAAAGCTTTGATCTCGTTACTGTACCTTATTCGAACGAGGGAGAATATAATTACCTCAGTAACATAACCGTTGCCTACAAGACGGAAGATCATTCGTCTCCAATTGGCCAATCGGAGACGCTTTATACAAAAGGCTCTGACAACAAGTTTAACGTCCAAGTATTCAAGGATGATCAGCTTGTTAAAGACGAAGGCCTTGACATTGACTACGTTGACGGAGCCACCCTTCAGGCTAACCAAAATGTCCCAAAGGCCGATCCTGACACCCCTGAGCTACAGGGCTGGGGAGAGAAGACCGCGTGCATTGGTGCCATTCTTGGTGTTAATGGAGTGGTTGCTGGACTGATCGGTTCGACTTGTGTAACAGCCTGTGGTGTAGAGCCTATCGGCGCGGCGGTATGTGCAGCCTGCATTGGAGCGATTGCCACCATCGGCACCGGCGATATCGCCGGTGCCATCGAATGCTTTAAGCTTTAGTTGAGGGGTGCGGAATGAAAGCTGCAATTCTTTTCTTTGGTGCTTTTTCTGCAGCGCTGGTCGTTGTCCTGCTGCCAAGGTGCTTTGACGATCCTAGTACCTTAGAGATTGGCGCCATAGCATTTTTCTCTTTGCTGTCCGTCGGCTTTTTGATGTTGGCGAGAGCTATGAGTGCTGAGCGCTCTGGCAGGAAATGACTGGCTCCCTGCGCCACATAATGCAGCTAGCTTTTCTCTCACCGCTGTTACCTGTTCTTTTGGTGTTTGGCTCCCTTTTTATAGGGATGAAGTTTGAAAGTACTCTGTTGATGGATAGCGGTCGAGAGGGACTTCCTGCTGAAATGATTTCTCTAAAATCTTCGAGCAAAGTTGTGCAACAAGACGACCGGGTTGGACAACTTTGGATAAAAGAATCGGAGAAAACAATGAAAAAGCGATGCACGGTCAATCACCTGAGAAATGGTTTTTGGATAACCGCACGTCACTGTGTCCAAGGACTCAATGGTCAGAGTGCTTCGGGATTCATTAGGCAATATGACGGTCAAAGCGCGAAGGTGGAAGACGTATATACTAAGGGAGAAACAGAAGATGTTGCATTGATTAAAGTTTCTGACGGAATTAATGCTGATTCTTTTGAGCTACCCACAAAGTCCTTAACCTTTAATGATGAAGCTAGTTTGATTGGGTATGGGGGATACCATGATTTCCCCTCCACAGCTGAGGTTCGTGTAGTTGCGTACTATGATAAGTACTCATTTGAAGCAGGCAGCTTTTCCAACATTCTCCAGAGCGTTGCTACTACCGACGCCTGGTCGTGCTCTGGAGACTCCGGCGGTGCAATATACTCCGGAAACACTATTTATGCTGTCCATACAGCAGGAGGAGCGAATCCCACTTGCCAAGACCGTAGGGGTGGGAAGATGTGGCACTCAGATATCTTCCCGTATGCTGATTGGATTAATTCCCTTATGAAGGAGACGCAGGATAGCAGTGAAGGTTACCGTTAATCTTGGGAAGATTCTCCTTTGGGAACCAAAAGAGCGGAAGATGCCAAGATAGTTAGAGCGCATGTTTCGGACTTATGCAGATTGGGTTTAGATGGATCTAGTTTTCCGCCTAAACCCAATCTGCATCTTTTTGCGGACTAGATTTCACGGCTGTGCTTATTTCCGGCAGGTTGACGGATCTTAATTCTTGGCTTCCAGTGACAAAGGAAACTCCCCAGTGCTTCTCGTCGTTGGAAGCACTGGGGAGAAG
>NZ_KV789215.1:99452-100268 GCF_001807495.1 Corynebacterium sp. HMSC08C04
CGTTGGAAGCACTGGGGAGAAGCCACCTGCGGGGTGCAGGAGTCGTGGCTTTTTGTTTTCCTTCCGTCCGGCTATGCGCCGGGGGAAGCGCGTTGCGGACACCCAAAACTATACCGCCTTCACGCGCGCCCGCAACCGAAACATCTTCCAGTAGGTGCTTAGCGGCTAAACTTTGAAGTATGCGCATATCTGTATATGTGCATGCAGAGAGTCCCTTTTAGGTTAACTGCTATCAGTGACCATCGACCACATAGCATGATATACACACATGCGCATGTCGCTACTTAGATAAAATATCCCTGAAGCTATTCTTGCGTCATGACTCGAGTAATTTCCGTGATTCAGTCGAAGGGCGGGACAGGGAAGACCACACTTTCAGTGATGCTCGCAGAGGCAATTCGGCAGATGGGGTATACCGTTGCAATCGCAGACGGCGATCCCCAGCAATCTGCTACCCGATGGGCAACCAAAGTGAAGGATTTTCCATTTCCTATCGAATCTGTCCACAGCTCAAGTGATTTCTCTGGAGTTGTCAGAAAGGGGAACAATCCGGACTTTCTTATAGTCGATACCCCTCCAGGTGGTTTAGCTTTCATAACCGAAAGCGCCGAGGCTGCCGATTTAGTCCTTCTTCCCACTGGTGTTTCCCCGATGGATATTGATCGAACTCAGGTAACGCTTTCTTGGCTAATAGAAATGGGGACACCAACAGCAGTTGTTCTGTCGAATGTCGACAGGAGGGAAAACTTCTAGATGAAGTCCATGCCGAGCTGGAGGGTGATGAGACTGCAGCGCTTGCTGAAACAGTCATCCCAA
>NZ_KV789215.1:100288-101259 GCF_001807495.1 Corynebacterium sp. HMSC08C04
CTGCAGCGCTTGCTGAAACAGTCATCCCAACTAGGGCGGCTACACGGCGTGCCTTCGAAACAAGGCCCAGCAGTACGAAGGTGTGGGATTCTTTGGCCCGAGAAGTAATCGCAGCATTTGAGGAGTAAGGGGTAAACGATGGCAATTCCAAAGGCTAAGAATAAGGCACGGGAAGAATCACCTGGAAATAGGTCGGAGAGCTCGCCCTCAACAAAGATGTTCGCTCAAGCTAATGATAAAGCGACACGTCTTCAGTTGTACGTCCGTGATCGACAATTGATTAAAGAACTCAAACTCGCTGCAGTGGAAGAAGAGAAGAGCATCTCCCAACTTTTTGAAGAGTGGGCAACACGATGGCTCGAAGAAAGAAGCTGATTAACTGGTGTATATACCTACACACATGTGTATGTAGGTATATACATTTATTCCTTCTAGCGCTCTGACCTCGCTGTTTTCTAAAGCTCTGGGCCTTGTTCTTCTTCAAGCTCATCAGCGGGTGCTTGTTCGTCGGTAGTGTCGCTGTCGCTGGTAACACTTTGCTGCTCTCCACCTAGGCCGAGGCTGGCGAGGAAGTCGAGGCTTGCTCGCGCACCTTCGTTCAGTCCGCTGGTGTCTTCGTCTTGAGTGTTGTCGGCGTTTTCCTCTTCTGGTGTGGTCTCGGGTGCAGGTTGCTCTTCCCCTACGGTGTTCTGGACGGCGGTGTCTTGCTCATCGTGGTGAGTCTCGTCATTGTCTGGTTCGTAGGCAGCAGCAATGGTTTCTGCGACCATGTCGCGGATTGCCTCTTGTGCTGGCTCGTCTAAGCCCAGGCGGCGTAGTTCATAGGTGCGTTGTGCGGCAAGTAGGTTGACTTCATCAGCGATGTAGCCTGCATGGTCGGCAACATCGTTGGGGACTTCCTCTGCGCGCAAGCGTGTGGCGATGTCTGCGCGGTCAGTGCTGAGAGCGGCTTGTTGGTAGGGGTGTTGCGG
>NZ_KV789216.1:0-7439 GCF_001807495.1 Corynebacterium sp. HMSC08C04
CGCCCTGGGGTGGAACTGCTAACAACGTAATGGGAGAGAGGGGGAGAGAAGGGTGTCCCCCGCAAACAATGCCGATCTCGGTGCCCGCGTTAATCGCGTCCCGAACTGATTTTCCACCCGCTTGCTGCTTTGCGTTGCTGCCAGAAGTGACGGTAGATACCAGGGACATCGGAAAGCTCAGAATGCGTGCCTAGCTGGCTGACTTGCCCGTGTTCATCCAAGACTACGATTTGATCAGCAGATTTGATTGTATCCAGCTTATGGGCGATGACAATAAAAGTAGATTGCTCCCGTAGCTCGTCCATCGCAGCAAGAATGTTTGCCTCATTTTCTGCATCGAGCGCGGAGGTAGCCTCATCAAAGAGTACAATCGGCGCTTGCTTGAGAAGCGCGCGAGCTACAGATACGCGCTGGCGTTCACCACCGGATAGAAGCCGCCCGCCTTCACCAACAGGAGTATGCCACCCTAGGCGGTTGGCAATAGAAGTCACGCCTGAAAGATCAGCTGCGCGGAAGACTTCCTCATCGGAGGCGTCGGGACGACCAACGCGGATATTAGCGATTAACGAGTCGTCGAAGAGGTAAACGTCCTGAAAGACCATGGACAGTCTGGACATTAACTGTTCGGTTCCAAGCTCGCGGATATCTACGCCGTCAACCATCACCGCCCCGGAATCTACATCCCAGAATCGCGAAATAAGGCGCGCAATTGTGGTCTTTCCGGAGCCAGAAGGACCGACAATGGCGGTAACGGTGCCTGGTCGAGCATGGAAAGTGACATCTACCAATACTGGTTTATCGCCGTATCCAAACGTGACATTAAGCAGCTCGACATTTCCCGAACCATCGCCTAGGCGCGGAGTAGTGGGTTCTGGCAGGGAAGGGGCATCGGTGATGAGCTCAGTTTCTGTGAGCGCGATACGGCCGGCATCTAAACCGACGAAAGAAGAACCCAGCTGTTCAAGCGTGCGGGTAAACCTCAAGCTGATTCCGATGATCGCAATTGTTTCTAGTGGCGATAGGGCGCCTTCAACGGCAAGATCCGCGGAGACCATAATGAGAGCCACAATGAAGATCTGCACTATTATGCCGTTGAGTAGCAAAGCTAATGTGGATACCCATAGCTCGCGTATTCGTGCTTTATGGTCGATTTCTAGCGCTTGCTCTAGTGGCGCAAAAACTTGTGATTGTCCTGCCGCGCGCAGGGCTGGTTGACGGTTAGCAAATTCTACGATGCGCTGGGAGAGCTCTTTACTCGGCCCCAGTGCGCGGTTCGATGCTTTCTCACGAATCCATGCAGCCAACTGCATCACCACGAGCGCCAATGGTGCGATGATAAGAAGGACCAAGCCCAGCTTCGGGTTCCAGAAACACGCTCCTACTAACAAGGTGACAAGTGCCGCGCTATCGCGGTATATCGTTCCTTGAATATGCGCAATGGTCTCGGCCGCCACCATAAAGCGATCTGAAACGAGGCGAGATAGGCCGCCGGTATTAGCCGGTACGAACCAGCCGAGCGGTAGCGTTGCTAATTTATCGCCCACAGTCGTGTGCGCGGCTCGGATGAAATCCAAGGCCGTGTGGTAAGAGGCCATGGTTGCGAAAAATCGTAGCGCAAAAGCTACGAGCGCAATTGCCAAAAGCGTCCACATCCATGGTGCGATCGTCGTATCCCCATCGAGTGCCTTTGTAAGTGGCACGAGCGTGAGAACGGCGAGGCCATCAAGCACGCCAACGATAAGCGATAGACAAGCATACCTTTTATTGAGCTTATGGCCTACAGGACTTTGCAGCTTTTTGACACTGCGAGTGAGTAGCGGATCACGAAGACGCGAACTAACAGGCGTAGTGGCATTAGACATGAGAATTATCCTTCATAGGCTTGAGGCAGATTATTTGGTCTGCTCCTTGGATGGACTCCGGCTTGTGGGCGATGACTAAGACGGTCTTGCCTCTGACGAGTGTGGCTAGAGCTGCTTGAATTTCTGCTTCGCAGTCAGGATCAGTTGCCGCAGTAGCTTCATCCAGGATCAAGATTGGGGCATTGGTAATGATTGCCCGGGCAATAGAAATGCGTTGCTGTTGTCCACCGGATAAAGAGGTGTCCTCACCAACAACGGTGTCGAGCCCAGCCGGTAAAGCGCGAATATCAGCAGCTATGTGCGCAGCCTCTGCGGCTTGCCAGATCTCTTCATCGCGGGCTTCTGGGCGTGCAAGGCGAATGTTTTCCCGAATACTCATACGCAGTAAGTGAGGATCTTGTAAGACGAAAGCCACAGTGCGGTACAAACTGTCGAAAGTGAGATCACGGATATCCACGTTGTTGATAGTGATTGTGCCCGAATCTGGATCCTGGAAACGCGCCAGCATCGTTGCTGCTGTGGATTTGCCAGACCCGGAGGGGCCAATCAATGCCGTGACAGTGCCTGCATTTAGTTGCGCAGAAAAGTCTTGGAGGACTGGTGTGTCTGGGGCGTAGCTAAAGCTGACCTTATGGAACTCCACCTCCATGTCTTGACTACTGGCATCGAGTCTCTTTTGGCCTTCTTTCACATGGGAAATTGTCATGACTTCATCAAGGCGCAACGCCGCATTGCCAGCGAGCTGGTAAGACCACATCATTTGGCCGACGGTTTGAATCGTGCCTGGGAGCACCAGCGCAATTAACGTTGTTGCGATGACTTCAGCGACCGTGACATAGCCACCAGCTATCAGCAGGGAACCGACTCCTAGATTGATAAGGATGAGGACAGGAACCGCCACCACAGACTCTGAGATTGCGGAAACACGCAGAAGCGGACGTACCCACTCGTAATAGAATTCCGCGAATTTTTGGGCAGCTTCGCGATATCGAGCGTGGGCTTTGCCAACGGTGCCGAAAGCCTTGACGACGGAAATACCTTCGGAGAACTCCACCGCAGTCGCAGAGACCTCACCCAGATAATTATCCATTTCCGCAGTTTTTGTGCCCATATCTTTCATTGAATATGCTTGGATTGCTAGGAAAATGGGCACAGTGGCAATAGAAAGTAGACCAAGGCGCCAATCCAAGAAAAAGGCATAAACCAGAAGCGCGAGGGGCGTAAAGATCGCGGCGACCTTCTCTACAGGAGCATGGGCTGTCAGGGTGTGCAGAGTTAACGTATCGTCCTCGACGGCTTTGCGGACTTTGCCGGAATTAGTCTGGCTAAACCACGAGAGTGGTGCTTTCGCAATAGCGGTAATAATTCGGCGCCGGTTAATCTCCACCAGCTTTGCATCAGCGAAGTGGGTGATTGCAAGGGCAAGGAAATAGAAGAATAGCTGGCCCAAAAATGCAGCAAGTAGCCATTTCACAATGGACGCGACGTCATCAGTTTTGCCGTCGATTAGAGCATTTCCCAGTGCCACCAACGCGACGTAGGGTGCTACGGCGAGTACCGAGGATATAAGCGCGAGAAACTGTGCGAAGTAGATGGTTGTTTGCACTGGGGCCAGTAGTTTTTTTAGAGCGACCTGGCCGGCTTTTAGTTTTGCGTGAGCCTCTTCTTCCGGTGACGCACCGTGTGATTCTGGTGCGTGGGTTCCGCTTGATTCTGTGGAACTTTGTTTTAGTTCAGACATTTCTTTCTCAATTCTTGTTGATGTCAGTCATATCGATGATTCTGGTGACTGATTCTTGGATGAATTCGTGGTCATGGGTGATGACGATGACCACTGCTCCGCTTGCTGCAAGAGATCGAAGTAGCGCAGAGATGGATTGCAGTTGGCGCCAGCCCACGCCAGAGGTAGGTTCATCGAAGATGTAGATCGCTGCTTGCTCGGCTTGGGCTGAAGCTATGGCTAAGCGTTGCCGTTGCCCACCGGACAGAGACTGCGGATGCCGTTGGGCCATTCCTGCCAGATCGAGGCGATGGAGAATCTCATTGACATCGATGTGGTCCCGCTTCTTCTTTGCCAGTCCGAGCGTGACTTCTTCTTCGGTGGTGGCTGCGAATAATTGGCGGCCAACATCTTGCATCACCATGTACGCGGCACGTCTGCGGGCAGCCGCTCCTACTCGTTTGCTGTTCAAACGGAGACTACCGCCGCGTTTGGGAGAAGCAAGACCACAAATGATCCTGGCGAGGGTGGTTTTTCCAGCGCCGTTGGGCCCGATTAAGGCGGTGACTTCGCCGCTGGGGAAAAATGCGTGGTCAATGTTTAATACCTCATGTGCGCCATAAGAAAAACAGATGTTGCTTAGCTCGAGTCCGCTCCGCTGGGGATCGGCGTTTTCGAGCGTGGGTGGTACCGGCACGCTCGCGGGCAGGGGAACATGGTGTAAGCTGCGTAGCCCCAATTGTTTGCGTTCGGGTTCGTCTAAGGCATAAAACTCCTGAGCGCGGAAACTCCGCGTTATTTTTCCCTGAGTCAAGTAAATAACTTGGTCAGCGATATCTTTTAAGAAAAAGAGACGGTGATCAGCGATAATGATCGTTGTGCCTAATTCCTTCAAGCGGTGTAGCACGCGTGCAAGAATATCGATGCTTTCCATGGAGAGATTGGACGTGGGTTCATCGAGAAGCACGAGACTGCCCGGGGACACAAGCGCGCATGCGCATGCCACGGTTTGTAACTGCCCACCGGATAATTCTTTGAATCGCCGGCCCCGAAGATCGTTAATGCCTAGTAGCTCGACCGCTGATTGAATCCTCGACTCAATTTCTTTGGGATCTACACCAAGGTTTTCTAGCCCGAAGGCCAATTCTGCATTGACGCTTTCAGTGAAAAATTGTGTCCTTGGATTCTGGAATACTGAGGCGCTGAACTCGATGGCTCGGGACAGCGGTTCTTCCGCAGGGGTAAAAGCCTGGTCATCCTTTATAATAGTGATGGTGCCTAGTAGCTCTCCTGGATTGAAATGGGGGATGAGTCCGTTGATCAAATTGAGTACCGTGGACTTTCCCGATCCGGAATCACCGGTAATCAGTAGACACTGTCCTGGAGAGACAGAAAAAGACACATCAGATACACCTTGAATGCCTGGCCGAGCTCCCAATGGATATGTAAAAGAAACGTTGTGGGCGTCTACACTGGTTGCGATACTGCGTTCGTTCATAAGTGGACCTCCGTGGGAAGCCAGACAGAGGCAACAACGAGGCCCAACCCAGCTAGTGCAGTTGCATCGACAAGCTTGAAGGAAAGATCGGCGGTGGTGGTTGGGCGTGCGGGTCCTCCCAATCCCCGGACAAGAGCAGAGGCAGCGAGCTCATCACCAGCGCGGACGACGGCACCTAATAAGGGGATGATCAACATCGCGGACGATTGTGTGGGCTGTGTGATCCAGCTTTTTACTCCAGGCTGGAGACCCCGAAGGACCATGGCATCGCGGATGGCTTTGGCTTCTGCCACGATGATCGGCAAAACGCGCAGGAATACCGCCGGTGGAATGGTGGCCCAGCCTGGTAAACGCAGGTCCCGCAGTGCTGAGGTCAACGTGGATGGTGTGAGAGTGAGCAAGCCGAATGCGCCGATGGACATGCTGATGACAAAACGGCTTAGCCACGAAAAAATTGCCGCTGAAAAAGCGAAAAATGTGGAGCCAGGAAGCTGTAATAGGCCCCAGTACCCTAGATAGGATAATGCAAAAGCGAACAGGCAAATAAGACCATAGTGTGGCTTTACTGTAGCTAGTGCGATGGAGCTGAAAGCGATAGAAATCAGCAGTGTCGGTAGGTGGCCGTGGCTGAGAGCTACCGCATTGATTACTAGAACAGAAAGTAGCACGGTCCGTGGATCGATCGAAGATCGACGAAGCACGCCCTGTTTTTGCAGGCTCACAGGAGACCAGCGCTTTCAAAGTGTTTGCGGCTGACGCGAACTCCGACCTTTCCTCCGATAAAGCCGACGATGAGCGCACAAATGGCCAGTACTCCAATGGTCCATGGCTGGAAGATATCCGACATGGCATCGGCATATTCTTGACCCATTTGGTCTGCGATATCGACGTAGTAGGAGTCCGTATCCAGAATTAGCGGGATAAAAGGCATAGAAATCCAGACACAGAAGACGCTGTAGGCAATAGGGAAGGATCTGGCAATACTGAGGTGGCTTTTTGTAATAATCAAATCCGCGATAAACCCTAGAATTATGCTTCCCAGCAGGGTCCAGAAGTAGTGTCCGGTGAGCATGAATGCTAGTCCGTTAATACCACCGACGAGGGTGAAAGCACCCATTTTGGGCGTGCGGGCGGCATAAAGCGCTAGCACGATTCCGTTTGCGATTGCCGCGATGAACCATCCAATAAACATGAATTGTGGTCCTGCGAATCCAATCATTCCGCTTACAAAGGTGATTACAAAGTAAAGTGCAGCAAAGATACCAGCGTTGATGAGATCTCTGGTGTTTAAACGTGCCGTCGCCCCACTGGATGAGCTTGTACTCCGTGCGGGCGTAGAGGACTGTTGGGTCATAGTAAACCTCGATTCATGAACAGCTGGAAAGGCAAGGCTTACCTAATACAGATAGTGCTGTATATAAACTATTTCTAGTTTTGATCTGAAGATTCACCCTTAATGGGGGCGAATGTAGATAAGCGGACATCAAACCAGAGCACGACTACCGACTATGCACCGACAAAGTAAGCACCAACGGCAAGACAACCCTGTGAAGTGCCCCGAGTTTTGTTCCTAGGCATTTGCCTTGATCGTTATTACTTCCTGTGGCGGGGTCTGCTCCCAAAAATCGGTTTCCACCTCAACCGGGGTTCGGTATCCCAAGCTTTGGTGGAGCCTTGTCTCGTTCCACCATGACACCCACTCGAACGTCGCGATTTCTACCTCGACAACATCATTCCACCTGCGAGTATGGATTAGCTCGTTCTTGTAGGAGCCGTTTACGTTTTCAGCAAGAGCATTGTCGTAGGAGTCGCCAACCGTCCCAGTGGAAGCGGCAATACCGTGCTGGGCTAGTCGCTCGTTGTAGACCACGCTGACGTACTGGGACCCGTGATCCGAATGGTGAATGAGACCTGTTGTTTCCTCAGCACACACGATCGCTTGGTTGAGAGCTTGCAGCGGCAGTGCTTCAGTCCGCATTGAGTCTGATAACGCCCACCCAACGATCCGGCGGGAGTAAACGTCGGTGACAAACGCGGCGTACACAAAGCCTTTCTTCGTGCGCACATACGTAATGTCGGCCACCCACAGCTTATTTGGACCCTGAGCTTTGAATTCACGCTCGACCAAGTCCGGGCGCAGATCAGGCACGTTAGCTCTTCGGGTTGTGATAGGTGATCTGCCTTTGCCTTTGCCAGAAATACCGGCCAGGCGCATCAACCGAGTGGTTTGTTCACGCCCGATATCAATTCCTTCACGGCGAAGAGCATGCCACATTTTCCGCACCCCGTAAACACCGTAATTATCCTGATGAACAGCCCTAATGCGTTCAATCAGCACAGCATCGCGAAGGCGACGAGC
>NZ_KV789216.1:7459-53076 GCF_001807495.1 Corynebacterium sp. HMSC08C04
ACCACGCGAGGTGATAAACCCACCAGCCCGGTTATTCTTCAACGTCTTACAAATGAACTCGATAGAGAAACGATTCCGGTGTTCATCGATGAATCGGATCATTTCCGACGTTTGGGGTCGAGTTCCGACGCGAAAAAGCTGAGGCAGCCTTCAGCAGCTCATTAGTATCGCGTAGCTCTTGATTCTCACGGCGTAGTCTCGCGTTTTCGGCGGCCAAATCTTCAGGCACAGGTTCTGGAGTGTTTCCCGAACGGCGGGCCTGCTGGGTCCATTGACGAGCTGTGTGCCATGAAACCCCCAGCTTTGGGGCTACTGCCTGGCACGCGGCTTGCATCGACATATTTTCCGCCAAGATGCGGTCCTCAACGAGACGGACCACGCGGTCCTTCGCATCCTGGTCAAATTTCCTTGGCATGTTCCAGATTTTCCCATCTACTCAAACGGAACAAAACCTGGGGCACTTCACAGCGAAGCGTTGCTGTCGTCGATAGCGGCAAACCTCGCAATCGGTTTAGCTCGCATGCGCACGGAATTATGGGGCTCGACGGTGTGAACCCGGTGGAGTATTTGGAAAAGGGGCAAAGCGAGTTTCGTGCTTTCGGCGGTAATTATATAAAAGGCACTGTTGCCAAGCTTGAGCCTGCCGAGGGCGGCGCACTGGGCTGGCGAGCTATTACTGCTGAAGGCGATGAAATCCGCGCCAAACATGTCTTGGTCAGCACGGGTATTACGGATGAATTGCCAGATGTTCCCGGTGTAGAGGAGTTGTGGGGCCAACGAATTTTCCATTGCCCGTATTGCCATGGATATGAAGTGCGTAATCGTCGAATCGCGGTTATCGGCGGCCTCAATCCGGGATTTACTGTGCGGATGGTGCACTTGCTGCGAAAGTGGAGCCCGAACATTACTTTCTTCCCGAATGGTCTTTCTCTTGGCGAAACAGACCTCAAGCAATTCGCCGCGCGTGGCATCGAGGTAAATAACAAGCCTGTGCAGCAGGTTGCCGCCGATCCTGATTTCTCTGAGGGGCTTATCCTCAGCGTGGATGGGGAAAAGATCCGGTTTGAGTCTTGTTTTGTGGGGCCGGCTTTCCACCCGAACCACCAGCTTTTGATTGAAGCAGGCTGTCAGTACGACGAGGACGGATGGGTTCAGCAATCCAACGGACGTACTTCCCAACAAAATCTGTGGGCTGCAGGCAATGTAACCAGTTCACCAGACCAAGTCCCACAAGCTATGGGAGCCGGAGCTGCCACCGCAATTGCGATCGACCAAGCAATGCTGACCGCTGAATTAAGCGAGCTGGTTTAAGTCAATCTTGCTGGTAGCCAGCTTTCGCTACGCGCTTCATGGCGGGGAAGCCGACCGGCGGGCGGCGGCGGAAAAAGAAAAAGGTCGCTGCTCTGTGTGAAGCAGCGACCATTTGTGTCAGCTTGTGCTGATTAGAGTCTTTTGCGAAACTACCCACCCACCTGCAACGACCCGAACCACAGCTATGGTTTCCGTCGGTTTCCGTTCCCGGTTCCGTCGGCAGGTGGGCCGGGGCGGTGTCGGAGGTGGGGGCACACCACGTGGTTCGTCCCCAGTCCTAGCCCCTATCCGCGAGAGGGACAGGATAACGCCACGACCGGAGACACACCCCGCCGCCAAAGTCACAAGCAAGTTTATGTTGCTGGAGGTCTACGCGACGTGCTTAGCGCATACGCTGTGACAGCCCATAGCGCGGAGCCAAAACCACCGCGCCCCTTGTTTAAGGAAGAGCCTGATTACTCGGGGATCTCGCTGAGTTGGGCCTCAATCCGATCCAACCGCTCGGTGATGTTGCGTAGATGCTCCACGATGAGTTGGTTGGAACCATCGATCGCCGTCGCCGTTTCGCGTCGTGCGCTGGTGACGGTGCGTACCACCCAGACGGTAAGAGCAACGAAGATCGCGAGTGGTAATGCGGCGGCGAGGATGACAAGAAATACGGTAGCGGTAAGTGTCACGAAGATTCCCTTTTCTGTTCTTGATTAATCAGGTGCCTAATGTGGTCTGGAGTTACTTCAAGCTGAAACGGAGCGACCCAGTAGTGCTTCCTCACTCGGCTCTCTCCGAGCTGTTCCAGGCCACTCTCGATGAGTCCAGCAGCTTCCAAGCGGTTGAGGTGCTGGTAGAGCAGTGGCCGAGACATTCCAAGTCGGCGGGCCAGCTCACTGACATGGGTCGACTCCGTCTCTAGGGAGGCGATAATTCGCAACCGAGGCTCACTTCCGAGAGCACTGAGCATCTGAGCGAGCCGTGCTGCGTCCATCATCCCTCCATATCGTAATCGAACGATGTCAGGTGTAAGTATATGCTTACAGTCGGCGGTGTGCAAGTTCTGCCGGGTCTGGCGGAGACGCTGCCCGACTTAAGACGTGGCCGGTGTCCCATCACGTCCCCTCTTCACCCTCCCCAAGAAGAAACCCAGCCGCAGCACACACCACAGCTGGGTTCCTTCATGGCTTACAGCGTAGCCAGCAGCTACAGCCGCTCGATGTCTACATCGCCATCGAGAATCCTCGGCTCTACCTCCATGTGGATCCCGCGGTAGGGAAGTAGTGCGCGGATAATGTCGTGGGTGATGTCGATGCCTGGAGATGGTTCGTCCCGCAAAAGGTGGTACAGGCTAGGGCAGTAGTCCACGCCGGGAAACTCGTCCTTTGCTTCGGGAACGCACCCGTCCGGGTCAAAAGTCGTGCAGCGAATGATCAGGTCGTCGTGGACACTATTGGGCAGATTGATGGTGAGTCCTGGTGTGGTGGCAGACATGTCTGCAACCGTGGCCTCGTTTACAGACCGGGTAAGCGGGATTAGGCCGCGGGCGGACTCACCGCCTTGGATGCGGGTGAGTCCCGCACGGTTTCCGTAAGTGTCGGCCAGGGTGACAAACGTGACGCGCACCGGGGCAGTGGCCACCGACATGGAGTTAAACGCGGTGAGGACGTTGATTTCGCGCTCGGTGATAAGCCCCTGCGGGCCTGTGAAGCTAATGACGTGGTTGTAGAGCGCGGCGGTGGACATGGACAAGATGGTGTCGGCCACCTGTTTTCCCTGTTTCAGGGTTTCGGTGACTTGGGCGAGGTCGTCTACCTCAAGCTCGGCGGTGAAGTACTGGCAGTACAGTGGTGTGCTCATGTCGAGTGTGGACATGGTTCGTCCCTTTCCTTTGAGGGTGTGAGCAGTGGAAATGTCAAGTGTCGGGCACGGTAACAGGTAGAAATTTGCGGATACGCAAACTGTCCGCGCGGTGGGTTGCCGATGTGCGAGGTATGGCAACAAGCCGCGTGAGTTAAGACAAAATTGCGGATACGCAATCGCGCTCGACGGTGGTCACGCTAGTCGGTGCGGGGTGTGGTTGAGGCTCCGCGCAGGTCGCGCACGTATCGGTTAGCCACAACCGGGGGCAGCGGATCTACATGTTGTGGTGGACATAGCTGTGGGCCACAAAGCGGGGCCTTGAAGGACTTGGTGGGTAGGATTAAGGCCGTGTCCGAGGCTCGCGCGGGGGTACTAAATATGGCATGTCCCTTTTTTGATCTCCACAACATGATGTGGTGGTTCGTCTGGTAGATGTTTGCGGAACCGCAAACATGCAGGCCATATAAGAAATTCCTGCGAAGTTGGCGGTGTGAGGCCACCTGCTTGCCAGATTGCAGATCGGCAAACAAGACTATGTGTAGCGGAGTGCACTGCGTGGCCTAGCTACGTAGCATCCACTACACCGCCCCATTCCACTGCGATCGTGCCGACGAAGGAAAGGCCCATGTCCAGTAACTACACCACCGCCGACTATGAGGCGATCATCGCCAACTACACACCACACGCCGTGCGCTCTGAGCCGTGGAGCCACGTTGCCGACTTCACCCGCGAGTGCGTGCGCGCACTTAACATCACCCCGGATAACACCAGCCGCGACGCACTGCGCAACACGCTCAACTGCGTGTCCAAGCTCGCCGCCTGGGTCTGGGTGAGCTACGGCGTGGTGACTGTCGAGACCGTCTTCCACCCCGACATCATCGGAAACTACTTCCTTGCCGGAGGTGGTGCAAAGCTCAGCCCGTCCACCGCAGGAACCCAGCGCTCGCTGCTGTGTCGTGTGGCGGAGGTGATCAACGACGACTGGAACCCTGACTACCAGCACCCGATTAGCTACGAGCCAACCCTTGAACCCTACGACTCTTATGCCTGTGACAGGATGTGGGATTGGGCCGAGTCGCAACCCACAGCTGCCCGCCGCCGCAACTTCACTACGGTGCTAGCACTCACGCTTGGTGCGGGCTTGCGCGCAGGAGAAATCTGCACGCTGCGCGGCAAAGACGTGCGTGTTGACGGCGACGGGGTGCTGCTGTTTCCGCACGGCTACCGCGGGGCTGGCCCGCGCGAGGTGCCACTGCTCAAGTCTCATATCGAGGTACTTCAGCCGGTCATTATGGCTACCGGCCCGGAGGACTACCTGTTCAGGCCAGGCCGCGACAACGAGAACGTCAGCCAGCTCTCGGCGTATCTCCGCCGGGTAACACCTAGTACATCGCCGGATATGGTGCCGGATACCCGCAGGCTGCGCAATACGTGGATTATCGACCGCATTGCAGCCGGAGTTCCCGCTGATGTGCTGTGTGCTGCGGCAGGACTGAAGTCCTTGCACCAGTTTGAGGACTACGTGGTCGAGGCCGGAGCTAACCGCCGCCATGCCTACCGGATTCTTTTGGCCGGAGGATCGACTCATGGCACCCCAGGTGGAGGCCTGTACGTGCTGTAGCTCGGCTCACGGAGACTTCCTGAGCTATCCCTAGCGATTGCACATCTGCAAAGTTGGATTGCGGATACGCAAAACTCGTCTCATGGCGCACAGACCGCACCAGGGACGAACCACCCTGTGACCTGCGGGTTTACTCATGGTCTGAGGTAAGAAGGCACCGCCACCTATTTCGTGGTGTAGGTGTGCTCACCTCGTGAGCCATGAACGACACCCATGTAACTCACACCCGCCTTACCAGTGTCGGAAACATGCAGTTTCCAACCCTCGGGTCACTGACTGCCGTATCGGTTGCTGCGATGGCGCGGCCACAAGGGCTTGCCTGTGGTGACCTCGATATTGGCAATGACACGTCCCGTCGGGATCATCTCGCCGCGGATGATTCGGGTGATGGTGGAGGTGGGGATACCGCAGGCCTCGGCCAAGTCTTTGGCACTGGGGTAGCTCCCGTCCAGGGTGAGTTTCTGGACGTTGCGGGCAAAGTCCTGCAATTTCCGCATGACCGGATCGTGGGCCTCGATATGGGCATTAGGCCAGTTGGCGTAACGCCTGACCGGAGCCTCGGCGGGAAGGTCGGAAGCCACGAGACCACTTCCTTTGAACAAGAAGAAAAAGACGAACCACCTAAGTCTAAATACAATGAGGTCTACGCTGTGATCGACACACTGACGACACGCGGATTACTGCCACCTACAACTCCTACCGTTGAGCGCAACCGCAAGCGCGTGCTCGCCACGTACTTTTGCTACATGCGCGACCGCTGGTACGACGACATCTCCGTGGATGGCTGTATCTACCTGCTGCGCGATGGCGGAAAGATCCGCACCTACTTACAAGCCCGTACAGCGGATTTATCCAAATCCAGCCTCAATGCCACCCGCCGCATCCTCAACCGCTGCGCAAGCCATGTCATTGGCCAAGAAGGCGCGCTGGAGTGGGCAGAAGAATTACCGGAGGTCTTTTACCCGGCAGCTACGGCTCCGCGCCGCGCCTACAACGCCAGCGAACTTATCCGAATCGACGACTGGGTTCACTCCCGCCCCCGCCGCGAGTCGCGGCGCGTGGCCTGCATCATCGTGTCACTGGCTTTAGGTGCTGGCATGTCCACCGAGGAAATCTATCACTGCCGTTATGGCGACTTCACCGACTTTGGCACAGTGCTGGCGGTTCATGCACGCGGTGGTCGTGGGCTAAAGCCGCGTACCGTTCCGCTGACTGCACCTTTCGACGACCTCATGCGCCAAGTGCTGCATGGCGTGGGCGACGACCGTAGAGACGAACCACTGGTAAAACCCAACTCGGCGCGCCGCCGCAACGATGCCACAGGCCCACACCTGATTGCTGACTTCATCCACAAGACCAGCCAGAACCCATCGAGTACCGGCCTTGCCCCGACACTGCCCAGGCTGCGCTATACCTGGATCGCTACTCATGCCGCCGAGCGCGTGGACTTTAACCATCTGGTCTATGCCACCGGAAGCATCCAGCCCTTCCAGGACACGTTTCACCACATGATCGTTGAATCTGGCGCGCTCACCGAGACCGAATACCGTGAGTGGATCAGCGGCAACAGGGACGAACCAGACTACCCGCCGCTTCGAGTCGTCGAACCGAGAGCAGGAGGCGAAGTCTAGGTGGCCCACTTCAACACCACACCCACCCCGCTGCTTCGCCTGGATGGAGCCAGCGTTTCCTGGGCATTGACCATCATCGACCGCACCGACATCTGCCACCATCTTGACACCTGGAGGCGAGTAGACGGCTACGACCCCGCCAAAGGAGGCAGGCCTAAATCCGTTAACGACCGCACCATCCTTGCGCTCTACCTGATTCTGGCGCGTTCTGGTCAACCCATGCATTTGACCACCATGACGACGCTCCTGGCCTCGCCTGATACGACAGACAAGGCTTTAGAACTCCTTAACCTGCCCAGCCGCGATAAGGCACGACGGGTAGGTGACTTTTACGCAACCCAGCACAGCAACTGGTACTACCGCCTGTGGCGTGCGCTGCACAGCTTCCTTGATGTCGTTGACCCATTCGACAACATCCCGCACCGCGCCAGGCTTACCCGTGCTGAATTCAACCGGCTGATGGACGAACAAGACCCTGAGCGCCGCGAGGAAAAATGGCAGCGCGCCACCTACGTGTTCAATGAGCTAGTTATGGCAAGTACCGAGGACATGCCCGAAGAATACCGAGCCAACTGGCAGGGAGACCTCACCCTAGACGGAACACTTATTCCAGGCGTGCGCCGTGGCAACAACCGATGGACGAACCGACCGGACGATCTCATGTCCTCCGAGCCGGAGGCAGGCTGGTACTCCCGTGACGAGCGACAAGAAACACATGGCGAATCAAACCGAAAGCGAAACGCCAAGCATGTGTGGGGTTGGGAGGCCACACTTGTTGCCGGAGTCATCCGCGACCAAGGCCCATATGCACAGCCACACCTGATTATGGGCATGGCCTTCGACCGGCCCAGCCACAACCCTGCGATCCGTGGGTTGGAAGCCATGCGGCATTTAACGGATGATCCTGAGACACCTAAGGGCACAGTGGTGGGCGATCGTGCTTACTTCGCGGTGGCTAAGACCAAAGACTTCCATGAACCACTGCGCAAACTCGGCTATACCCTGGTGGGAGACTACAGAACCAATCAGCTGGGAAAGCGCGGATCCTATGAAACCATGGGGTTAGTTGAAGGCCACTGGTATTGTCCTGCCATGCCGAAACCTCTGGTGGAAGCCACCGAAGACTTCTATGCCGGACGTATTGATGAGGCCACCTACAACCAGCGGATCAACGAGCGCCGCGCCTTTGCCATGCGGAGAAAAGGCAAGAAGCTCTCCGGTGAGAGCCAGATGTTTATGTGTCCGGGACGAGGTAAAGGAAAGACACTGGCATGTCCCTTGGTGGAAAAGAGTCAGCGCCAGGACGCGAGAGACAGAGGACTACCCTCCATCTCCGGGCCAAATCTATCTACCGCGCGCAAGGCAAAAGGAAAGTGCTGTACCAATAAGGTCTCGGTAACCATCCCGAATAAGGAGGGAATGCGCTACCGCCAAACTGGCCCTGCTTTTAAGACACCGGAATGGAAGAAGGTGTATGGCACGTGGCGCAATGTGATTGAAACCCGCAACGACTATGTAAAGAACAATCGTGGTGGTGCTGCTATTGGTGACCATACGAGAAGACCTGTACGCGGTTTTGCTGCGGCCTTCTTCTATACAGCTCTTGGTGTGGTCGCGGCCAATGTATCTATGATTCGGCGTTTTCTTGGCCGGGTGGATCGGGATGAAAAGACTCCGCCTCCTGACTCTGGTAAACCTGTACCGCCGCGCGATCCGGCGCGCGAGAAGGCAAGCCCGAACGCGCCGCCTGCGCGCGAGGCCGCTTAAGACCAACTGAATACTTTTATCCATCTAGCTCGGAAAACCGATATGGGGTTCCGGGCTAGAAGTCGTTTTAGAGGGGACGAACCATGTTGTGTTCCTTATTAGTCAACGACTGGAACAGAGCGAAAACGACTAAACCCACCGCGGTGAAGCGGTGGGTTTAGCTATGCGGAGCAGTTTCGCAAATGATTTAAGCTAGATTCGCAAAACCGTCGATTATATTGGTCGGGATAACAGGATTTGAACCTGCGACCTCTTCGTCCCGAACGAAGCGCGCTACCAAGCTGCGCCATATCCCGGAAACCGTCTTACGCGGTACCCGAATACTTTAACGCAGCCTGAGGGTGAACAACAAAACGCCAGCTGAGCGGGGACTCTAGCATGTGAGGGCAGATGCGGCGCTAGGCAACTTCGGTGATGCGCAGCAGCGTCGCGGAAGGGCGGCAGAAGATGCGCACAGGGGCAAACTTCGAGGTGCCGAGGCCGTTGGAAACGTGCATCTTCATCGGGCCGAAGTCATGCAGACCCTGGACACGAGCGCGGTCGATTCCGCAGTTAGTGACCAGTGCGCGGGAGCCCGGCAGACAGATCTGGCCGCCATGGGTGTGGCCGGATAGGGAAAGCTGGTAGCCGTCGGCAGCGAATTGCTCAAGTACGCGCGGCTCAGGGGCGTGGAGCAGTGCCAATGCCAGGTCCGCATCCGGGTTGGGGGCGCCGGCGATCTCTGAATAGTCATCAAGGTCGTGGTGCGGATCATCCACGCCAGCGACGGCGAGCTTGACGTCGCCCACCTTGAATTCCACGCGAGCCTGGTTGGCGTCGTGCCAGCCACGCTCAATGAATGCCGCACGCATGCCCTTCCATGGCAGGTCAACGTAGGAAGGCTCACGCTTGCGGCCCAACAGGTACTTGAATGGGTTGACCGGACGCGGCGCCCAATAGTCGTTGGTGCCGAAGACGAACAGGCCTGGTCGGTTCAGCAGCGGGCCGAGGGCGCGCAGCGTATCGGGCACGCCGCCCTGGTCCGACAGGTTGTCGCCGGTGTTGACCACCAAATCGGGATTCAGCTTATCCAGCGCCGCAACCCACTCAATTTTTGCTTCTTGCCCCGGAATCATGTGCAGATCCGAGATATGGAGGATGCGGAACTCTTCCTCACCGCGCAAAGTGCCCGCAGGCAGCAGCGGCAGCGTGTACTCTTTCAGCTCAAACTTGGTCAGTTCGGTGTAACCCCACGCCAGGGTGCCAAGGCCAGCGGCGGCAATGCCGCCCATAATCGGGAGAATCTTCACCTAATCAAGCCTACCTGGCGTAGATTGAAGTACATGAGCCAGCTTAAAGAAACCATTCGTGGAGATCTGAAGACCGCAATGAAGGCCCGCGAGAAGGAACGCACCAGCGCTATCCGCGCCCTGCTCGCTGCAATTCAGGCAGAAGAAACCAATGGCGCACGCCATGAACTAACCGATGAAGACGTACTCAAGGTCATCGCACGCGAAATCAAGAAGCGCCGCGAGTCCGCTGAGGTATACGCAGAAAATGGCCGCCAGGAGCTGGCCGACGCCGAGCTTGCCGACGTCCCTTACTTCGAGGCCTACCAGCCAGAGCAGCTTGACGACGCCGAGCTGGACACCCTCGTCGGCGAGGCCATCGCTGAGGTAGAAGCAGAAACCGGTGAGACCGTAACCATCAAGCAGATGGGTAATGTGATGAAGGTTGCCACCGCGAAGGCCGCTGGCCGCGCTGATGGCAAGCGCCTTTCCGCGGCTGTAAAGGCAAAGCTGTCTTAAGCCCTAAAAACGCGTACCGCTCTATGCAAATAAGGCGTTCAATCTCCGCGATCGGAGTGCCTTAAATACATAGAGCGGTATTTTTTATGCCCTTCTAGCTTCTCTAGAAGCTAGAGGCCGAAGAAGCTGCGGATGTCGTTAGCGACGGCGTCGATGTCTTCCTGACGGATGAGCGGCTCCGGCGCGGGTTGCTGCTGTTGCTGATCGCCGGAAGGGGCCGAGTTGGCACCGCCGGTGCCGGTCCGTGCTGCTTCGGCGCCTTGGCCGCTACCGTTGGAGGAAGGTGGAGGTGCGGCAGAAGTGCCGTCGGAAAGCTGCAAAGTGACCTCCGCACCCTTCTTGAGGCCCCTTGGCCCAGTAATCGCGCGGACCACGCGGCCATAAGGCACGCCGTTGCCCTGTACTTGCGAGATCTTTACCTCATAGCCCTCGGCCTCTAGCTTGGAGCGAGCCTCGCTTTCGGACTTGCCGCGGAGGCTGTCGAAGAGCGAATTGACCTTGCCCTCGTCATAAGCCTTGTTGTAATTCGGAACCGTGCCCTGTGCTGCGGCCGGAATGCTAGAGGCCATTGAGTAGAAGGAACGCGCGGGCTCAAGGCCGCCGAAGAGATCGCCGTAACCACACTGGCGCACCGGGCTGGTACACAGTGAGGAGGTGTTGGTACCGTCGTTGTAGATATAAGGAGCGGCAGATATAGCGGAGTTAAAGCCCAGGAATGCGGAGGACTGATTGGACTCTGTAGTACCAGTCTTTGCCGCAGCCTTGCCGTTAAAGCCCATCATCTGTGCGGAGGCAGAGGCAGTGCCCTTTTCGGTATCGGCCGTCATGTTGTTGGTCAGCGTATTGGCGATGTCCTTGTTGACGGCGCGCTCGCAATTCGGAACCTTGAGGTAGACCTCGTTGCCGTCCTTGTCCGTGATCTTGCTGATCGGGTTAGGCTCACACCACATGCCCTCCGAGGCCAAGGTGGCGCCGACGTTAGCCAGCTCCAGCGGATCTACGGCAGTCGGTCCAAGCGTGTAAGAACCCAGGTTGGATTCCTTGATGTGTTGGGCGATCGAGGTGTCCTTGTCGTAGCTGCCTTTTTCGCCATAGGAACGCAGGCCCAGTTTTACGGACATATCTACTACGTGCTCCACACCGACCTGCTCGATGAGCTTGATGAAGGTCGTATTCGGCGAGAACGCCAAGGCATCCTGCATCGTCATGGTCGCGGCGTAGTTGCCGGCGTTTTCCACGCAATAGCGGTTAGGTGGGCAGCCCGCGGCACCGCCGGAGCCCAAGCCCTCTGCTTCGTAGCGAGTTGGGACATCGAGCTGATTTTTGATGCCATAACCAGACTCCAGAGCGGCAGCGGCGGTAAAGACCTTGAAGACCGAGCCGGCGCCGTTGCCCACTAGGGAGTGCGGCTGCGGGAGCATGGTTTCGTTCTTGTCGAGGTCCAGACCATAGGTGCGGGAGGAGACCATGGCGAGCACTGGGCGGTTGGACTTGCTGGGCTCGACCACGTTCATTACCTCGGCGACACCGGGTGTATTGGGGTCTGTCTGAGAGCGCACCGCATTGAGTGCTTGGTCTTGTACGTCCGGGTTCAGCGTGGTGCGGATGGTGTAGCCGCCGCGGGCGAGCTGCTCGCGGGAGATGCCCTTTTCTTCTAGGTATTCGATGACGTAATCGCAGAAGAAGCCACGATCCTTGGCGCTGATGCAACCGTTAGGAAGCAGGGAAGGCTTATCGAGTACGCCGAGATCTTGCTGGGCGTACTTATCGGCCTCTGCCTGGGTGATGGAACCGCTATCTGCCATGGACTGCAGCACGAGGTTGCGGCGCGAGAGCACCTCGTCCTTATTGGTAAAGGGGTTGAGGTACTCAGAGGATTGGACCATGCCGGCCAGCATCGCTGCCTGTGGCACAGTGAGTTCAGAAGCATGGGTGCCAAAATAGGTGCGCGCAGCGGCCTCGACGCCGTAGGCGTGATTGCCGAAGGGGACGAGGTTCAGGTAATTGCTGAGGATTTCTTCCTTGTCCAGCTTCTTATCGAGGTCCGTTGCCATGCGCATCTCACGCAGCTTGCGCGGTACCGATTGCTCGATGGCGGCGGCGCGTTCTTCCTCCGTTTTGGCATTGACCAGCAGCAGGTAGTTCTTTACATATTGCTGGTTCAAAGTTGAAGCGCCCTGGGAGACGCCGCCGGAAGCCAAGTTGCTCCAAAGGGCACGGAAATTGCCTTGGAAGTCAACGCCCTCGTGCTCGTAGAACCGGCGGTCCTCGATTGCGACGATTGCCTGCTTCATCGGCTTGGAAATCTTCTCGGCGCTAACAGGGTGGCGACGCTGCTCATATATATAGGCCAGGCTGTTGCCTTTGGCGTCCAAAATCGTGGATACGCCCGGGGCGTCGCCAGCAGTGAGATCTTGCAGATCGGACTGCATGGTGTCGTTGGTACGGGCAATTGCCACACCAGAAAGACCCGCAAAGGGGGCAATTACTACGGCGATGAGCGCCCCCACTAGAACCGTGGAGAGGGCAATTTTTCCCAGGGATTTGATGACAGTCACGAGAAACACCCTACGTGGTGAAACTGTGAGCGGGGAAGAATGAACTCCCCCCTAAAGTGTGACGTGTTAGACAAGTGCTTACGCGTGTGAATACACTTACCGTTGTTACATAATATTCCGCAATCTGAAACATCTTACAAGCGGCTGCGCTGCTTGCATGGGGTTTCATAAAAATTATTCCCAAAGCCGCGGAATAGGTAGTAGAGGAAGGAGCTACCCAGTCATGACCGTAAGCCTGAAGGTAACGGGAGCGTCTAAGTCTGCAAGTGCGACCGAGCGCGGTGAATGGGTAACTCAAGCAAAGTGCCGTAACGGTGACCCAGACGCATTGTTTGTCCGTGGAGCCGAGCAGCGTAAGGCTGCTGTAATTTGCCGCCACTGCCCGGTGCTCAATGAATGCCGTGCCGATGCCCTCGATAACCGCGTGGAATTTGGCGTATGGGGTGGCCTGACTGAGCGCCAGCGCCGTGCGCTGCTGCGCAAGAACCCGCACATCACCAGCTGGGCACACTACCTAGCTGAGGGCGGCGAACTCATCGGTATTTAACCAAATCGCAGGGTTGGTTAACGCGCCATTTTTGCCCTTAGGCCGGTAGAATATGGCCTATGACTAAATGGGAATACGCTACCGCGCCAGTACTGACTCACGCGACCAAGCAGATCCTCGATTCCTGGGGTGAAGATGGTTGGGAGCTGGTTACCATCACTCCCGGCATGAATCCGGAAAATGTCGTGGCTTACTTCAAGCGTGAGGTGGAGCAGTAATGAGCTATCTCACGCGCCTAGCCGATCTTGGATATTCACTGCCTGAGGTGGCAAAGCCGCTTGCTTCCTACGTGCCTGCAGTTCGCGTAGGAGATCAGGTGTGGACCTCCGGTCAGTTGCCTGTAATTGACGGCAATCTGCCTGCCACCGGCAAGGTCGGCGCAGAGGTATCTGTTGAAGATGCGCAAGAATACGCCCGGGTGGCAGCGCTGAATGCTCTCGCAGCTATCGATTCTGTTGTTGGCTTAGACAACGTCTCGCGCGTGGTCAAGGTTGTAGGTTTCGTGGCTTCGGCACCTGACTTTGTGGAGCAGGCTGCTGTTATCAACGGTGCTTCTGACTTCATCGGAGAGCTATTCGGAGAGGCTGGCACTCACGCTCGCTCGGCTGTGGGCGTGGCCGTTTTGCCGAAAAACTCGCCCGTCGAGGTTGAAGTTATCATAGAAATTTCTAAGTGATCGGATAGGCTTAGTAACCATGGAGCATCCTGCATACAGCCAATTGCGTCCCGTGACTCAATCCGTGGGCGTTGTTCTTTGTGACAACCCAAGCTACACGGCACTTGAGGGAACCAACACGTGGATCATTCGCGCTAACGAAGATTCCAGGGCCATCGTTGTTGATCCGGGCCCAGAAGATGAAGGTCACCTCAACGTTGTCAGCGCTAACGCTGGCGAGGTGGCGCTGATTTTGGTTACCCACCGTCACGATGATCACGCATCGGGTGCGCAGCGTCTTCGCCAGCTCACCGGTGCGCCGATCCGCGCTTTCGACCCGAACTACTGCAATGGAGCAGAGGCGCTTGTCGACGGCGAAATTATCACCGTCGACGGAATCACCCCGCAGCTAGAGGTGGTCCACACCCCAGGGCACACTGCGGATTCCACCTCTTTCTTTGTGTGGTCTGGAGTTGCCAAGGATTCTCAGCTCGAGGGAATCATGACCGGCGACACCATTGCCGGCCGCCACACCGTCTTGCTGTCTGAGACCGACGGTGACTTGGGCGAATACTTGAAGACCTTGGACATGCTGGAAGAGCGCGGCAAGGATATCCCGCTGCTGCCTGGCCACGGCCCAGATTTGGATGATGTTTCCCAGGTTGCGCGCAAGTACATTGACCGTCGCTACCACCGTCTTGAGCAGATCAAGGAAATCCACGGCCGCTTGGGCGAGGACATTGATCTCAAGACTTTGGTCGATGAGATGTATGACGACGTTGACCCAGTTCTGCGGCATGCAGCTGAGCAGTCCACTCGTACTACTTTGAAGTACTTAGCTGCGCGCAAGTAGGCGGGGCAAATAAACTGCCTGAACAAAACCGCTAAAACTAAAAATAATCTCCCGGCCTCCTGAATAGGGAAGCTGGGAGATTACTTTTAGTTTTAAGGCTATTAGCGAGCGCGCTTTGCCAGGTGCTCGGTATCCACGATGAGGACGGACTTGCCTTCGAGGCGGATCCAACCGCGGTGCGCGAAGGTAGCTAGAGCCTTGTTGACGGTCTCGCGGGAAGCGCCGACCAGCTGGGCGATCTCTTCCTGGGTGAGGTCGTGGTTGACGCGCAGTGCGCCACCTTCCTGCACGCCGAAGCGGTTAGCCAGCTGCAGCAGGGTCTTAGCAACGCGGCCCGGAACGTCGGTGAAGATGAGGTCCGCGAGGTTCGCGTTGGTGCGGCGCAGGCGGCGAGCCAGAACGCGCAGCAACTGCTGGGCGATGGCAGGGTGATCAGCGACCCACTGCTTGAGCATCTCGGAGTTCATGGTGGCTGCCTGCACCTCGGTGACGCAGACTGCGGAGGAGGTGCGTGGGCCTGGATCGAAGATGGAGAGCTCGCCGAACATATCGGAAGGGCCCATGACGGTCAGCAGGTTCTCGCGGCCATCCGGAGCGTGGCGGGCCAGCTTAATCTTGCCCGAGGTGATGATGTAGAGACGGTCACCGGGCTCGCCTTCATCAAAAATGGTGGTTCCGCGCGGGAATCGGACGGTTTCCATCTGCTCAATGAGGTTCTGTACCGCGACGGGATCAACGCCCTGGAAAATGCCAGCGCGAGAAAGAATGTCCTGTACGCCTTCCACGATTTACTCCTTGAAGTCAATGGGGGGTAGTGGTGTTGAAATGCTCAGAACTCTTCCAAGCATTTGACGCGTGTGTAACGAAAACCTAGATGTGTTCTAGCGATACAGGCGCGCGCCCCTATGTAACTCATCTCATCCTACAGTGTAATTTGTCACTTTATCTAACCTCGTGAAAAATTGTCACAGCTTAGAGGAGGTCAGGGGCGTATGCGAAGAAATTTCTTAGTTTCCGAGGACCTTCGCCTCAAGCTTTTCCATGAGGATTGCAAACAGTGCGAGGGCGACGGGCACGATGATAACCAGTGAGACCATGCCCGCCATTCTACTAAGGTAGGAAAGATGTCTGAGTCATCGCCCGCTAGCCGTGCATCGCGCATCAATGACCTGCTAGCAACGGAGTACCCCGACGCCGAATGCGAACTAGATTTTCGCAATCCCCTAGAGCTGCTCGTAGCCACGGTGCTCTCGGCACAATGCACCGATGCCAGGGTCAACCAGGTTACCCCGGAGCTTTTTGAAGAGTATCCCTCTGCCGCGCATTATGCCGCGGCCCGAAGGGCCGACCTGGAGGCTGTTTTGCGCCCGCTGGGCTTTCAGCGCGCGAAGGCGGGGCACTTGCTGGGCATCGGCGAGAAAATCATGGCCGATTTCGATGGGCAAGTCCCTACCGGGATTAAGGAGCTGACCTCTTTGCCCGGCGTGGGCCGCAAGACTGCGCTGGTGGTACGTGGCAATGCCTTTGGGCTGCCGGGGATTACTGTGGATACCCACTTCGGAAGGCTCATGCAGCGCATGGCTTTGAGCGAATCCAAGACGCCGCTGCAGATTGAAAAGGACATAGCCCAGCTGCTGCCGGAGGAAGAATGGACGATGTTTTCGCATCGCATCATCTTCCATGGCCGCCGTGTTTGCCATGCGCGTTCCCCGCAATGCGGTGCCTGTGTAGTGCGTCATTTGTGTCCTACGGGCGCCGCACCTCCTGATGTCCGGTAGGGGCAGTAAGGTATTGCGCATGAACAGGCCCAACGTTTATGTCATCGGTTCGCTCATCGCAGCAGTGCTTGTTGCCTTGGTGGCCTTTGTTGGAGCACGCAGCCTTTTGGGCGCAGGCCAGGATTCCGCAAACAGTGCCTCAAACAGTTCCCAGAATGCGGCCCAGAATGCGGCCCAAGGCGCGGACCAGAGCGCTACTGCGGGTGTTGGCGCGAACGCGGACGTCGCCAAGCGCCCGGCGTGTCCGGAAGGGCCGGTCGCCGGAGTAGAACTTGAGTGCTTGGGCGCGCAGGCCAAGGGGAAGGCAAAGGATGTGCAGGTCATCAACGTCTGGGCCTGGTGGTGCGAGCCTTGCCGAGCTGAGCTGCCGTATGTGCGCCAGATTGCGGATGAGCATCCCGAATGGTCCGTCGTGGGAGTGCATGCGGATAAGAATGCAGCAAATGGCGCGGCCTTTTTGGAAGACCTCGGCGTGAATCTCGCAAGCTACCAAGACTCCGATAATTCCTTCGCCGGCACCCTGGGTCTTCCCGGCGTCATCCCGGTCACCGTCGTGGCCTATAAGGGCGAGGTGAAAAAGCAGTACGTCAAGCCTTTTAAGTCGGAGGAAGAGCTGGAGAAGGCCGTGGAGGAGGCCCTGCGATGAGCACGCGGGAACGCACGGTCTTTCCAGAACGAGCGCCGGGGTGGCTGCGTCCTGCCTTAGGCGTGGATGCGCGGGCGGTGCAGGAGCGAATCGGCAACCGGGATGCGGATCGCTTTACCCAAACCACACCACCGGTGCGGCGTGAGTCTGCCGTTTTGGTCCTGTTCAAAGGCTCTAGTTTTAAGGATGGGGAAGTGCTGCTCACACACCGTTCGCCCACCATGCGCTCTCATTCAGGCCAAATTGCTTTCCCTGGCGGACGGCGGGACCCAGAAGACGCCACGCTTGTCGACGTTGCACTACGCGAGGCCTGGGAAGAAACCGGGCTGGAGCGCGCGAGTGTGACTGCCCTGGAAGTGTGGGAGCAGTTGCATATTCGTGCAACGGGTAACCCTGTAAGCCCGGTCTTGGCCTACTGGCACTCCCCGGGCGAGGTCTGGGCTGCCAGCCCGGAAGAGACCGATGACGTGTTTTGGTATCCATTGCGTGAGCTCGCGGAGCCGAAGAATCGTTTGTTGGTGGGCTTCGGTCCGTGGCATGGCCCGGCCTTTTATACGAATGACTACCTCGTGTGGGGGTTTACTGCCGGAATTCTGGCAACAATATTGGAGCACGCTGGGTGGGAGCGCACATGGGATAACAATTCCGTGCATGATCTGCACGGCGCACTAAGCCGCTCCCGGAATAATGAGAAGATGTTTTAGCTTTCGCAGGCTACTTACGGCTCTTCTTAGACAATAGAAAAAGAAAGATTTTCCTCCCGTGACCCTGACCCTCGCCCTAGACCTCCTGATCATGGTCGCCGTATTGCTCGCCTTGGTGGCGGGCTGGCGCCAAGGAGCTATCTCTGCCGTGCTTTCCTTCGTGGGCATCGTGGCAGGCGTTGTGTTGGGCACGGTGCTGGCCCCCGTTGCCATGCAGCTTACGGACCAAGCGGCTTTGCGCTTCCTGCTGGCCATCGGCGTGCTTATTCTGCTCGTGGGCGTCGGCCAGCTCATCGGCGCAAGCATCGGTGCGCGCTTGCGCGATAGAATGCGGACCCGGCAAAAGCAGCGCGTGGATTCTTTCATCGGTGCCGGCTTCCAGGCAGTGGCTGCGATCTTTGTGATTTGGTTGGTTTCGCTGCCCTTGGCCTCCAATGTGGGCGGTACCCCAGGCAAGGCCTTGCGCGAATCACGCATTCTGACGGCGCTTAATGGGGTGGCGCCTACGCAGCTGGCTGCGTTGCCGAATGGTGTCGCGGCGATGCTGAATGAATCCGGCCTGCCGCCGCTGGTCTCGCCGTGGCAGACTTCCGACTCAGCCGTCGAGGTGGCCGCGCCGCCACAGGACGTGAACGATCCTGCGCTGGTAGAGCAGCTGCGTCCATCAATTATTCACGTGCTTGGCGACGCAGAGGTTTGCTCCCGCCGCTTGATGGGTTCCGGCTTCGTCGCGGCCGATGATTACGTGATCACTAACGCCCACGTGGTAGCCGGCACTGAGAAGGTGCACCTCGATACCGTGTTGGGGCTGCGCGAAGCGCAGGTGGTTTATTACAACCCGGACGTCGATATTGCTGTGCTGCACAGCAAGAACCTGGGAATTGCTCCGCTTGAGTGGGCTGAACAACCGGCAGATACCGGCGATGACGTAATGGTCATGGGCTTCCCGCACTCCGGGCCGTTCGACGCCGGCATGGCGCGGGTGCGCGAGCGCATCACCATTGCTGGGCCGGATATCTATTCCAAGGGCCGCGTCGAGCGTGATGCTTATACGGTGCGCGGCACCATTCGCCAGGGAAATTCAGGTGGCCCGATAGTCAATGACATGGGCCAGGTGTTGGGCGTGGTCTTCGGCGCTTCCGTGGATGATGCGGAGACCGGCTACGCTCTTACCGCCGACGAGGTAAAAAACCACATCGGCGATATCACGCAGCTGCGGAGCCCGGCAGACACCGGCAGCTGCGTTGCTAGCTAGCTTTTGGTCAGCCCCAAGTTGCTGCCCGTGCCAATCTCCAAGTGCATGCCTGGAACCGAGTTGATGAGGTTGCGGGTGTATTCCTCTTGCGGGTTGTTGAAGATGGCCTCGGAGGTGCCAGCCTCCATGACCTTGCCTTTGCGCATAACCACGACGTCGTCGGCAGTCTGACGCACCACGGCTAGGTCGTGGGTGATGAACAGGTAAGACAGCTTGAGCTCGGACTGCAGCTGCGCCAAGAGCTTGATGATCTGGTCTTGGACCAGCACGTCGAGTGCGGAGACCGCCTCGTCGAGAACAATGACCTCTGGGTGCAGGGCCAAGGCACGAGCGATCGCGATACGCTGACGCTGACCACCGGAAAGCTCGTTCGGGTAGCGGCGCATCGCAGAACGCGGCATTGCCACCATGTCGAGCAACTCTGCAACGCGGGCCTCGCGCTCTTTGCGGTTACCCACCTTGTGCAGCGCGAGTGGTTCCTCGATGCACTTGTAGATGGAATACATCGGATCCAAGGAACCATATGGGTTCTGGAAGACCACCTGCATCTTGCGGCGCAGCTGGAAAAGCTCCTTCTTGGACAGCTTCGAGGTGTCCTTGCCCTCGAACTCGATGGTGCCGGAGGTCGGGGAGAGCAGGCCCAGCACCATGTTTGCCACGGTGGACTTGCCCGAACCAGACTCGCCCACGAGTGCCATGGTGGTGCCGCGACGGATATCAAAAGAGACGTCGTCGACTGCCTTGAGCAGTTTCTTCTCGCCGCGCTGACCGCGGATATCGAATTCCTTGTTCAGGTTGCGCACGGAGATGACAGCTTCATCTTCGATGTTGGCGCTGTGCGAAGCCGCGGCCTTGAGCTCTGTGCTTTCCACGCCTGCCTCTTGGGCAGCGCGGATGCGCGAGGAAGCCAAGGAAGGCGCTGCGGTAACCAGACGCTGGGTATATGGGTGCTCCGGATCGCGCAGAATCTCGCGCGAAGGACCAGACTCCACGATGCGGCCGCGGTGCATCACGATGAGGTGCTCGGCGCGTTCTGCCGCCAAGCCCAAGTCGTGGGTAATAAATAGCACGGCGTTGCCCAGCTCTTCAGCGAGGTGACCCAGGTGGTCCAGGATGGTCTTCTGCACGGTCACGTCCAGCGCCGAGGTGGGCTCGTCGGCAATCAGCAGCTTTGGGCGCGCAGCCAGGCCGATGCCGATGAGTGCGCGCTGGCGCATGCCGCCAGAAAACTCGTGTGGATACTGCTTGGCGCGACGCGCGGCGTCGGGAAGCCCTGCTTCCTCCAGGATCTCCACGACGCACTTTTCGCGCTCGGAGCCCTCCAGCACGTTGTTAGCCTTCAGCGACTCTTCGACCTGGGTGCCGATACGCCAGACCGGGTTCAAGTTGGACATTGGATCCTGCGGAACCAAGCCGATCTTGTTTCCGCGCAGGGCCTCGAACTGCTTGTCGTTGTAGTGGGTGATGTCCTCACCCTCGAAGAGGATTTGTCCCTTCGTCACCTTGCCGGTGCCCGGCAGAAGTCCCAGGATGGACATCGCGGTTGTGGACTTACCGGAACCGGACTCGCCCACGATTGCCACGGACTGGCCTGGGTAGATGGTCATGTTGACGCCACGTACTGCCTCGACGGTGCCGGTGGAGGACTCGAAGGAGATGTGGACGTCCTTCATTTCAAGAAGTGGCTTATTCATTAGCGATTCCTTGCCTTCGGGTCGAGGGCGTCGCGGACGACGTCGCCCATCATGATGAAGCTCAGAACGGTCAGGCCCAGAGCGCCTGCCGGGTAGAACAAAACGGCTGGATTCATGCGCAGGGAGGCCTGTGCATCAGAGATGTCGCCGCCCCACGAGACGAACGTGGAGGGCAGGCCGATGCCGAGGAAGGACAGCGTGGCCTCGGCAACGATGTAGGTGCCCAGCGCGACGGTGGCATAAGAAATGATCGGAGCCGCAGCGTTCGGCAGGACGTGGCTAAACAGGATGCGGGCGTTGGAAGCACCGATGGAACGCGCGGATTGGACGAATTCCTCGTTCTTGATGGATACAACGGCACCGCGGGTGATGCGGGCGATGGATACCCAGCCGAACAAGCCAAGTACGAGAACCACAGTGATGATGGTGCGGTGCTCCTTGAACATCTGCATGACAACGATGGCCGCCAACACCAGCGGGATGGCGAAGAAGATATCGGTGATGCGGGAGAGAACAGCGTCAATCCAACCGCCGAAGAAGCCGGCTATGGCGCCCACTAGGGCACCGATGATGACCACGAGGAGGGTGGTCAAAACACCGACGATCACGGATGCGCGTGCGCCGTAGATAACGCGGGCGTAGATATCGCAGCCCTGGCGGTTAAAGCCGAATGGGTGGCCTGCCTCTGCTGGGTCGAGCGACTTGGAGAGCTCGCACATACGCGGGTCAGTATTGGTGAAAAGGCCGGGGAAGAGCGCGAGGAGAATCGCCAAGGTGATCATCACGGCGGCGACCCAGAACAATGGGCGGCGGCGCAGGTAACGCCATGCTTCGCCCCACTGGGAGGAAGGGGCGGATTCATCCTTGACAGCGTCGACGGCGCCGAGGCCGGTCTCGTCGACGTCGGAGATGAAGTGCTCCTGGCCTGGGTACTGGGTGGTCTTGTCGAGTTTAGGCATAGCGGATCCTCGGGTCGAGTACTGCGTAGAGGAGGTCAACCAGCAGGTTGGCGATGATGTAGATGATCACCAGCACGGTGGTGAAGGAGACGATTGTGGTCGGCTCGCCGCGCAGGATGGCTTGGTACATGGTGCCGCCGACGCCGTTGATGCCGAAGATTCCTTCGGTGACGATGGCGCCGGTCATCAGCGCACCGATGTCGGCGCCGATGAAGGTGGCAACGGGGATAAGCGAGTTGCGCAGCACGTGTCGGCGGGTAACAGCCCCGCTGGAAAGACCTTTTGCGCGCGCGGTGCGTACGTAGTCAGCGCGTAGGTTCTCGGCCACAGACTGACGTGTCAGGCGGATGACGTATGCCAGGGACAGCGCACCCAGGACGATGGCCGGCATGAGCAGGGCTTCGAAGGAAGCCTTAGCGCCGACGGTTACGGGCAGCAGCTGCCATTTAATACCGATGAGGTACTGGAAGACGAAGCCAATGACGAAGGAAGGAACGGCGATAACCAAGAGGGACACGACCAAGACGGTGGAATCAAAGAAACCGCCGCGGCGCATGCCGGCGATGACGCCGAAGAGAATGCCGAAGACCGTCTCGAAGACAATGGCCATGAGCGTCAGCTTCACCGTGACGGGGAAGGCATTAGCCATGACCTGAGTGACCGGGACGCCGGAGAAGGTCGTGCCGAAGTCCAGCATGAAGATGCCCTTGATGTAGAGCAGGTACTGGACAATGAATGGCTTGTCGAGGTTGTATTCCGCCTCGATCCTGGCGCGAGCTGCCTCGGTGAGGCCGCGGTCGCCGCCGAGGGCTTCGACCGGGTCACCGGGCATCAAGAAAACCAGTGCGTAGATGAGCAGGGTGGCTCCGAAGAACACCGGGATCATCTGGAGCACTCGTCGCCCGATATAGCGCAACATAGTGTCGTCCTTTACTAGTTGTGTACATTCGCTTGCCGACGCCGCGTGGAACCTGGCGGGTCCGTGCGTATTTACGCTGTGGCAGAGGCTGCTTACGCGTTTATTAAAATCTGTCGCCTGTCTGGCTATAGGAAATCGTAGTTTGTGACCTATCTCAATGTGCAATATGCAGGCGTTATCGAATTATTAGAGGGGTAGTGCGCGGGGGCCTTGTCAATAACGGGCCTAGTCCGTAACAGAAACTGTGGGATGTGCAAACCGAGAAAGGGGCGGGCATGGCATTGCTCCGCCTCGAACGCGCCGAGGCGGAGCAGGTGCCATGAGCGGAAGGAGGGTTACTCCTTGGTGATTTCGTAGTAGACCGGTACGCCCTTCCAGCTGAACTTAGCGTCGCTTACGGCCTCGGAGAAGCCGCCGGTGGCGTTCGGGTACCACAGTGGGATGGCCGGCAGGTCCTCGAACAGGATTGCCTGGGCCTCCTTGTACTTGGCATTAGCCTCTTCTTGGGAGCTGGACTTTGCTGCCTCTACCAGGAGCTTGTCGAACTCTTCGTTGGAGTAGTCGCCGTCGTTAGAAGAGCCACCGGTCTGGTACAGCGGTGCCAAGAAGTTACCCATGGATGGGTAGTCTGCCTGCCAGCCGGTGCGGAAGCCGGTCTTGATGGTGCGGTTGGTGACTTCATCACGCAGGGACTTGAAGTCCGGGTAAGGCGCGCCAACTGCCTCGATGCCCAAGGTGTTCTTGATGGAGTTGGAGACTGCGTCAACCCAGCTCTTGTGGCCGCCGTCAGAGTTGTAGGCGATCTCGAAGGAAGGCGAGGACCACTTGTTCATCTTGTCGGCCTTGGCCCACAGCTCCTTGGCCTTTTCTGGGTCATACTTCAAGACCTCATTGCCCTCGATGTCCTCGGAGTAGCCCGGCAGAACAGGGGAGGTGAAGTCCTTGGCTGGGGTGCGGGTGCCCTTGAAGATGGTCTCGGTGATCTCGTCACGGTTGATTGCGTAAGAGATTGCCTGGCGGCGTAACTTGCCCTCTTCGCCGGAGAAATGCTCAAGGTTCTCGCCGATGGTGAAGGACTGGAAGCCTGCGTAAGGCTGGTTGGATGCGCGCTCACCCAGGTCGGACTCGTAGACGTCGAAGGCGGCATCTGGGACGGCGTCGAGAAGATCCAGGTTGCCGGAGAGCAGATCGGCGTAGGCGGCGTCGTTAGAAGTGTAGAAGACGAACTTAACGCCGTCGTTAGCAGCCTTCTGGCCACCCTTGTACTCCTCGTTCGGAACGACGGTAGCGTCCTGGTTGTGGTTCCACTCGGCGAGCTTGTACGGGCCATTGCCGATTGGGCTCTGGCCAAAGGCCTCCAGGTCATCGAAGGCGGACTCGTGGAGCGGGTAGAACGCGGAGTAACCCAGCTGTGCTGGGAAGTCTTGTTCAGGGTTGTTGAGCTCGACGGTGAAGGTGTAATCGTCTTCTATCTTCAGGCCCTCGAGCTCCTTTACGCCCTCCTTGAAGCCCTTGATGTTGCTGAAGAAGGAAGCGTTGAGCTGATCGTTTGCCACTGCGTAGTTCCACGCGTCAACGAAGTTCTTTGCGGTAACCGGGGAACCATCGGAGAAGTTGGTCTTCTTGAGCTTGATGGTGAACTTGGTGTTGTCCTTGTTCGGCTCGATGGATTCTGCGATCTCGTTCTGCGCCTTGCCATCCGCGTCGTAGTACACGAGGCCCGAGTAGATGCTGTCAACGATGCGGCCGCCGCCGGTTTCGTTGGTGTTTGCCGGGATCAGCGGGTTCTGGGGTTCGCTGCCCCATGCGGTGATGTAGTTGCCGCCGGAGCCGTTCGCGGAGCCGTTATCGCTACCGCATGCCGCGAGGGCCAGGGTTAGGGAGGCTGCAGAAACTACAGCGAACGTCTTTTTGATCGTCATAACGGGGAGAGACCTCCGAATTAGGTCGAGCCTTGAGTGAACATTGATGAACCTTGAAAGGTTGGAACTGAAGTTACACTGTGGCTGCGCGCACATTCAAGGATTTGAAAATTATAAGCGTGTGATGAAAACTATAAGTCGGCAGATAGTATTATCTGTACAGGACTTTTGTGCGAATACATAAAGAAAACGCCACCCCTTTGTGGGGTGGCGCTCTGAAAGTATTAATTGTTACTTATTTCGCAATTTGTTCCCTTAAGGGTGCAAGCCATTGCTGAAGGGTCTCGACGAAAACGCCCGGGGCCTCGATGTGTGGCAGATTCTTAGTCTGCGGAATGGTCTTTTCTTCGAAGGTACCAAGGCAGCGGTTTTTCGCGCGGCGAATAAGCGGGCGCCATAGTTGCTGAGCGGGATGAAAATAAAGAATGGGTGCTTCCACCGAGGAGTCGATCCAACTTAATGGCGGAACAGCAGTGCGCATGCGGTGGTTCCACAAGATGCCGCGGCGTACATTGCCGATTTGTGAGGCGGTAATGCGCAGCTGCGCAATCTGGTTGCGTGCGTCGTGCGAAAAGCTCGAGTCGGTGTTGAGGGCCAGCTCTTTTTCATAGCTTGAGGCATAAAGGAGAGGGTTGCGGCGGCTGAGTGGTCCGCCCAAGCGGCAAAGGGCGGCGCGCAAAAGGAGCCAGCCGAAGTCCCAGGGACGTGCCGCCATCGCGCGGCGCAGATCGACCGGGTGGGAAGAAGAGATGGAAACTAAGCCAAGCGTGCGTTCTGGGCGCTCGCTAGCTACCGCCCAGGCAATTGCGCCACCGGCATCTGCGCCAACCAAGAAGGCTGCATCGTGGCCCAAGGCTTGGATTACGCCGGTGACGTCGCCAACCACTGCGCGCATATCTTGGCCTGCTTCGACTGGCGGTTTATCGGAAAGGCCAAAGCCGCGCATGTCGAGGGAAGCAACGTGAAAGCCTTGTGCGGCCAAAGGGGCGATGGCGTCTTTGAAATCGAACCAGCCGCCGAAAGAGCCGTGTAGGAAAAGTACGAGCGGATCGCTTGGAGAACCTGCGGTTGCAACGTGGAGGCGAATGCCGCGGGTATGGATGTACTCGTGTTTGAATGGTCCGTCTAGCTCAACCACCGAGGGCGACAAGGGTGCTGGAGTCTGGGCCATGAGATGTGGTTCCTTTCACCAGATGAGGCAGCTTGCAGCAAGAAGGGGTGGGAGAGACGGGGGCGGCGAAAAGCAAACTCGCCTATTAAATGCTAAACCCGCCCGAGCAAAAGCAAGCTCGGGCGGACTAAGCGAAGAAAAATCTCAAGGTAGAAGCTTTAGGTGTACAAACCGCGCTCGACGGACTTGGAAGCCTTGCCTGGAACCAGCTTCTTTAGTTCCTTGGTGGACTCGATGGTCTTCTCGGGTGCCTTGACCTTCTTGATGTTCTTAAAGCCGATGAAGCCAACGACGGCTGCGATCACCAGCATGATGAGGAAGACGATCAGGAATGCGGCCCAACGGTCGAGCCACTTGTCAAGCAGCTCGGCGAGGAAGAGGAAAAAGAAGAAAGAGCTATAAAGCGCAACGGTTCCGGCAACGCCGAACATGCCAGCACCGATGCCGCCCTTCTTAGCGGACTGAGCCAGCTCGGTCTTGGCGAGCTCGACCTCGGAGCGGACGAGCTGAGACATCTGCTCGGTAGCGTTGGAGACCAGTTGGCCAACGGAGGCCTCGCCGCGCTTCGAGCTATCGGCGTCGCTAAGCGGGATAGCGTTGACCTTTGGGGCGAACTGGTTCGCACCGTCAGTGAATAGTCCGTCGTTGCTCACGGTTAAATACTCCTAGCGTTTGTCTAAATCTGTATTGGCCATAGTAATGAAGCCTGACAGCTGCGTGTGTGAGGAATCGCAGTGGCCGCACAGGTCTATCCTAGAGGATATGGCAGAAAAAGACCCGTTGGCCCCGCTCTTTGCGTTACCCGGTGTGGAAAATTCAGCCGCGCGTGCGGTCGAGAAAATTTCTCGCGCGCACCGCCGTCCTGCTGGATTGCGGAAATTTGATGTCATTTCTGCGGAATCGGCGATGCGGGGTGCACGTGCTGCGGTCTTTGTAGATGGGCTCAAAATTTCGCCCAATGTTGCGCCCGATCTATCCCCCGATCTAACTGCTGAAGACGCAATGGAAGGGCCGCTGGCCAATTCCATTAGCGCCTATAGTCTCTTGGCCCCGGAGGTTCAGGCAACCACGGTGCGTACCTTTGCCCGTGCCCCGTTGCAGGTGCTTGCGCGTCTCGACGTCGCGGCCGGCGGCACGGGAATGCCAAACAGCGCACAAGCAGCACGCGTACAAGCCCTTTCTCGTCTTGTAAGTGGAGGAAGCGGCGTTGCCTTCGACCGCCTGCTGCCCGTCGTGGTGCACGCGGAAATTGCGGCTTATGAGGTATTTGGCCCACGCAGTAACTTGATTGGAATGGTTGCCGCACGCCTGGCAGCCATCCATAGCGGATTCGATCCGCGTGGCTTCGCCGTACCGGAGACCTATTACAACCGCCATAGCGCGCAGTATTGGCAGGTCATAGGAGAATATTCGGAAAATCCCGGGCCCGCATTGGAGTTTTTGCTTGCAGCCTGGGCTGCCGGCGGCGTGGAGGCGGATGGAATCGCGCGCTCGGCCTAGAAGCTGGCACTAGGCGCTGGACTTTGGGGCACGCAGAAAATCCGGGTGCTGGTTGAGCCAGAGCCCTGCGGCCACAACCGCTGCGATGCCAGCGACGACGGCAGATCCAATGCCTACTTCTTTTGCGCCCGGCATCGTAAATAGCGGAACCGGATCCTTGAAGGTGCGGATATCCCAGCCATGTTCCAGGGCATGCTTTTTCATGTGGCGATCGGGATTGACCGCCACTGGGTGGCCAACCAGAGCTAGCATCGGGATATCGGTGGCGGAATCAGAATAGGCAAAAGAGACATCCAGGTCGATATCTAATTCCGCAGCGAAGTCCGCAATGGCCTGAGCTTTTGCTGCGCCCTTGCAGTAGTACAGAATCTTTCCGGTGAACTTGCCGTCCACCTCTTCTAGCTCGGTAGCGACTACGCGCTCGATGCCTAGCTCTTCAGCGATGGGGCGCACGAGCGTGGCAGCCGAAGCCGAGATGATGATTACCTCGTGGCCGGCTGCTTGATGGAAATCGATGAGTTCCCGGGCCTCTGCGTAGATGGCGGGCGTGACCACGTTGTGCATGGTCTCTTTGGCGATGCTGTGTACCTCCGCGACGGACCAACCGGCGATCATCGCGGCTAGTTGATCGCGAGTGGCGTCCATCTGCTGGCTGGAGTGCCCCGCGAACATGTAGCTTGCTTTTGCAATCGACATCTGCAGCGCCTCCGCTGGGGTAATGAGCCCGTTGTGCATGAACTCTTTGCCAAAGGCGAAAGCGGAAGATGTGGCGATGATGGTCTTGTCTAGATCGAAGAACGCAGCCACGCGTGCGTAATCGGCGGCCTGCTCTACGGGAGCCTCGCCGCTGCGGTGGTGGCTGGATGCATCATTCATGTTGTGGCCAATGTTAAAGGTGTTGCGTGGCTGCGGCAAGAGGATCGGTGCAATCCAACAAATGCAGGAAACAAGCTGGATTGCTGCTGTTGTCAACCTGTCTCTTACATGTCATAATGAGCCTTGCAAGGCCCCGATATACAGTGCGGCCTGCCCCGGCTCACCCCCCCGATGCCGGGTTACCGATGACCCGCGCACACCCCCCCGAGGCGCGGGTCATCATCTATTTACAGGCGGGATGCCCTAGAAACCACGCGTTCAGGAAAGTACCAACCGCACTATTTCCACAGTTTTTAGCTGATACGTCACCTTGAGTCGCGGTAGGTGCTTTAAAACCGGCGAGTTATCCACAGCCGCAAAATTGCCTCTAGTGCTGGGGATATCGCTTCACCAATGCTGGAGGCATGAGTTCATACGACGCCAGCATCGCTATCGCAGTGGGAGATTCCGCGCTGCGGGTGGAAGTAATCGCCGCGGCAGCGGCGACGAGCGCGCAGGTTACTGCGGTTGAGGACCCGCGTGACTTCGCGCGGTACCTGCCGAAAGCCACGGTCATCGTTGCGGATAAGCTCACCGCGGAATTAGTCGCCAGCCACAGTAGGGCACCAGTGCTTTTCGTCGCAGCAGATCCAGGACCCATTGATTATGAGGCCGCCATGAAGTGCCGCAGCGCCGAGGCCTTTATCATTCCGGCGGAATCGAAACAGCTTTTGAGCGCTTTGGCGGATCGAGTCCGGCCGCAGCAGACAAGCGGCAATAACTTCGCGTTGGCCATAGTTGGCGCGGCAGGGGGAGTAGGAACTTCGACTTTTGCTTATGCCGTGGCGAGCGTGGCAGGGGCCGGACTGCTTATCGACGCCACCTCTTACTCCGGTGGGCTTGACCTACTGGCAGGAATCGAGGAGGAGCCGGGAGCGCGTTGGCCGGACCTTGCGGCAGGTAGCGGAAGCGTAAACGCAGTGGATCTACATCGCGCGTTGCCGCGAGTAGGCGAACTGGGAATTTTGGCTGCTGCGCGGAGTGGCCATGCAGGCCAGCCGAGTATTAAGCCGGCGCGCCGGGAGGCTATTTTTCAGGCTGCCGCGATGCACCCAGCCGGGGCAGTTTTCGATTGCTCGCCCCTTGAAATCCCACAGGCCTGCGAGCATGTCGTAATCCTAACGGCTGCAGAGGTGCGCCCGACTGCCGCATGCGCCAAGCTCGTGGCGGAGCTGGAGGCCAAACAACAAAAATGCAGTGTAGTGGTGCGCTACAGGCAGTGGTCAGGCCTTTCGAAGGAAGACATCGCCAAAATTGTTCATCGCGATCCGATTGCCGAAATTCCCACGCTCCGGGGTCTTACCAAAGCTGCCGATACGGGTGGCCTACGGCGGCTGCCACGCGGGCTGCGGGTGGCTGCCGAAAACGTTGTCGGCGAGGTCCTGGCATGAGCGGCGGTGCAGGGATGAGCGAGATAAATCTCTTGGATAGGTTGCGCACGATTGTGGCCGCGTCGCCTGAGTTGGTGGCTGACACTACGGCGCTCGCGCGCCGGATTCGTCAGGAGGCAGGCGTTATCAGCGATGCAGACGTGCTGGATCTGCTGCGTCGCCTGCGGCATGATTCCCTGGGCCTGGGAGTCCTCGAGCCGATCCTGGCGCAGCCCGGGCTTAGCGACGTCGTGGTTAACGGCCCGCGCAGTTGCTTTATCGACCGAGGCAATGGGCTAGAACCCACGCCAGTTTCTTTTGTCGATGATGCCGAAGTCCGCCAGCTGGCCACGCGCCTGGCCGCAGTAGCAGGCGTGCGCCTCGATGATGCGCAGCCTTTTGCCGATGGTCGGCTTGCCCGTGGGGATGGCACTGCGTTGCGCCTGCATGCTTTGTTGGCACCGCCTTCGGCTGGCGGGACGTGCATCAGCTTGCGCGTGCTACGCCAGGCGCAGACGAGCCTGGAGCAGCTTGTTGCCAGCGGGAGTATCGCGAAAGAGGTGGAGCCGCTGCTGCGGGCCATCGTGGAAAAACATGCTTCCTTTCTCGTCATTGGCGGCACCGGTGCGGGAAAGACCACTTTATTGTCGGCGCTGCTGGGCACGGTGCCTAAGAATGAGCGCATCCTTGTCATCGAAGACACCGCGGAGTTGGCGCCGCTGCATCCGCATGTGGTGACTTTAGTATCCCGGCGCGCTAATGCAGAAGGCCGCGGTGAAATAACGATGGCTAAGTTGCTGCAGCAGTCTTTGCGTATGCGCCCCGACCGCATCGTGGTCGGTGAGATTCGTGGTGCGGAGGTCGTGGACCTGCTCGCCGCATTAAACACTGGTCACGATGGCGGAGCAGGAACGTTGCATGCCAACTCCGTGTGGGAGGTGCCAGCTCGCATGGAGGCACTCGCCGCACTGGGTGGGTTGGACAGGGCGGCGTTGCACTCCCAACTGGCCGCCGCAGTGCATGTGGTCCTGGCGATGGAAAGAGGGCCTGAGGGAAGGCGCCTGGCACACATTGGGGTGCTGGAAGGCAATCCGGTACGGCCGCAGCTTATCTGGAGCGCCGACACCGGGCCGGGGGAAGGCTTTAGTGAGTTTGTTGAGCGCTTAGGGGTGGCGCAATGACTTTTATACTTCTGGCTTTAGCTGCGCTTTTAGCGCAACCATCCGCCGCGCGGCGCTTGCATCAAACGGAAGGGCGCAAGCGTGTCCCGACGCTTTTGATTGGGCCAATCGTCTTTTGTGGTGGGCTGTGCTTTTACGTCTTTGGCCGCTTAAGCGTCGCCCTCGCAGTGCTCTGCGTCGTTGCCTGCGCGGTGTGGTACCTGCGGGATATCAACTCCGCGCGGAGATCCCGGCGCGCCCGCAAAGAACTCGCCACGTTCCTGGGCACGGTCTCTGCGGATCTGCGGGCCGGTGCTACGACGGCCGGTGCCCTAAAGCGTGGCGTGGAAGCGCTACCTGCGGATTGCCCCGCCGCCGTGCTCGTGCCGCTGCGCACTGCGGCAGGCATGGCCGCCCACGGTGGGGCCATCCACGGTCCGCTCGTTGCGGCCACGGAACCGGCGGTGGTGCGGCTAGGCCACGTCATTCGGCTCTCTTCTTTGCACGGCGTGGCGCTGGCGGGGCTGGTGGAGCAAGCCCAATCCCAGTTGGATGCGGCCCGCCGGCATGCGCAATCCACGGAGTCTTCTCTGCAAGGTCCGCAGGCCACCGCGCTTATCCTGGCATGTCTGCCGTTGGCCGGCATCGCCATGGGAGGCGCGATGGGCGCGGATTCGCTGGGGCTGCTTTTAGGAGGCGGACTTGGTGGCCTTCTTCTCGTCATAGGGGTTGGCCTGGCCTGCGGCGGGTTTGCGTGGTCGCGCTACATCTTAAGGAGCGCGACGGCATGCTGACTTATCTTTGCCTGGCTCTTGCACTGTGCATTCCCACGAGCGCGCCGCTGCGTCGGATCGTGCGGCCCAAGACTCCGCGGGATGGCCCCGGAAAGCAGCCGGCACCGCTCGATGTGGCCGCCGACCTAGAGCTCTTCGCCGCCTGCGTGGAGGCAGGGCTGTCGGTACGTGAGGCCTTGGCAGGCGTGGCGTCGACAAGCGCGTGCGCTGCCTGGAAGGAAGCGGCGACGCTGCTGGGCGTGGGCGCTCCGCTGGCCGCTGCCGTGGACGTGCTGCGTGCACAGCCGCAACTCGAAGATCTCGCCGGATTACTGGAGCTTTCCGGGGAATCGGGTGCGGCGATTGCCGCGGGCTGTCATCGCCTAGTCGAAACCTTGCGGGCGGAAGCCACAGCTCATGCAACCGCTCGGGCAGAGCGCGCCGGGGTATTCATCGCGCTGCCGCTGGCAGTGTGCTTCCTCCCAGCCTTCATAGTCCTGGGATTGGTGCCGGTGATTTTAAGCCTCGGCTCCCAATTGTTGTAACCGTAAACCACACATTTTTCACCTCAATTCACCCACAAGGAAAGGAAGAGAACATGCACAAGATTGCTGCTCAGATTAATACCGCTTTCAAGAATGACGACGGTATGTCCACCATCGAATACGCCATGGGTTCGCTGGCCGCTGCGGCCCTTGCGGCTGTGCTCTATGCCGTCATCAACGGCGGCCAGGTGCCAGACGCTATCGAATCCATCATCACTGACGCTTTGTCTAACACTCCGGGTTAAACAATGCGGCGCTGTTATCTTCACATCGTTCGGCGCCTTAGCGGCGACACTGGTTCGGTCACCATTGAGGCAGCCCTCGGCTTGAGCTCTTTGGTCATCGTTGCAGCCGGTGCCGTTGCGGGTGTCGCGACGATGGCGGCCCACCTGGCGGCTGTCGACGCCGCCGGTGCCGCTGCGCGTGCCTATGCGATAGGCGAGGACTACTCCCAGGAGAAAGTAAGCGTCGACATCGCTGAAAGGGGTGGCCTCGTCACCGCACAAGCCACCGTGCGCTCGCCGTTGGGGGAGATGAAAGCGCAGGCAGTGTTTCCGGCCGAGATAGCGGGTTCGGCGGGAGGCGGGCAGTGATGTGCCGCAAAGACGCTGAGGCTGGCTATGCCACCGTGGTTAATGCGGGGATCATCGTTGCCATCGTCTCCCTCCTCTTGGTTGTTGTCACCGTGGCCAGCCGCGTGGCAGCGCGCCATGAGGCGCAGGTTGCCGCCGACATGTCGGCGGTGGCGGCCGCGTGGGAACACGCAAAAGGCCAAGACGGGTGTGCCGCGGCGCGGGAGACCGCGCAGCACAACAACTCCAGTGTTAGGCAGTGCCGCGTGATCGAGCGCGATGTCATCGTCACTGTCGCCGTGAGGCGCGTGGAGGCGGTGGCTCGGGCTGGTCCGGTCTAGGTCTCGGTGGGCATGGGCCCTGACTGCGTCATCGTCACCAGTGCACCAAGCAACTTAATGGCACCGGCCTTATCCAGCGGGTTGTTGCCGTTGCCGCACTTTGGTGACTGCACGCACGAGGGGCAGCCTGCCTCGCACGGGCAAGAAACCACCGTTTCATACGTGGTGGCTATCCACTCCGGGAAGCGGCGGAAGCCTTCATCGGCAAAGCCGGCGCCGCCCGGGTGACCATCGTAAACAAAGACCGTAGGAAGACCAGTATCCGCATGCTGCGCCGTGGACACGCCGCCGATATCCCACCTATCGCAGGTAGCAATCAGCGGTAGCAGGCCAATCGCGGCGTGCTCCGCCGCGTGCAGAGTGCCCGGAGTATCGGCGGCGCTCACACCCATTGCTGCAAGCGCCAGCGGATCAATGGTGTAGGCCACCGCACGGGTGTGCAGGCGCTGCTGCGGCATGTCCAGCGGAATGTCATCGCCAACCGTGCCGTCGGGCAGGCGCACCTGGTAGCCGGTTACTTGGTCGACTACTTCCACTTCTACGTTGGCCACCCACAGACCCGGCGCATAGTTGATGAGCTCATCGGCCTCGCGCACGATGCGGATATCCGTAGTCGAGCGCGGGGTCGTTGTATATTCCGGCGTCTCCGGCATTGCCAGCGCCAGGTAGTCCGCGAAGTGCAGCTGCTCAATCACGAAGCTTTCGCCCTGATGCAGATACACCGCGCCGGGGTGGACCTGGCTGGCGGCGCGTCCAGCGTCGATGGTGCCAAGCAGGCGGCCGTCGGAAGAATCCACGATCATCACTTCCTCGCCTGCGCCGCCGCGCAACGATACCGCCGAGTGTGCGGTCTCTGGGGTGAGCTCTTCGCCCGCCGGGATGGGCGCTGCAAACCAGCCACGGTCGCGGCGTCGCAACAGCCCGCGCTCCGCCAAGGAATGGACAACCTCCTGCGCACCCAGCTGGGCGATCTCCGCATCTTGCAGTGGCTTTTCCACCGCCGCGCAATAGACATGGCCGAACAAGATATAGGGATTTGCCGGGTTAAACACGCTGGCCTCCACCGGCCTTCCCAGCAGGGCCTCCGGATGATTCACCAAGTAGGTATCCATCGGCTCGTCGCGCGCGACCAAGACCACCACGGAGCCTTGCCCGCGTCTTCCCGCGCGGCCCGCCTGCTGCCAGAAGCTAGCCACCGTTCCTGGAAAGCCCGCAATGACCACGGCATCAAGGCCGCCGACGTCAATGCCTAGCTCCAGCGCGGAGGTGGTGGCGACGCCGAGCAGCGTGCCGTCGTCAAGCGCGTGCTCTAACTTGCGCCGGTCCTCAGCTAAGTAACCCGCCCGATAAGCCGCGATGCGACGGGCGAAATCGGGCCGTCCGAGGGAACCAGATAGCTCCTCCGCGGTGCGCAAGGCCACCGTCTCCGCGGCGCGCCGGGAACGCACAAAGGTAAGAGTGCGGGCGCCTTCTGCCACCAAAGTCGCCATCATCCCGGCAGACTCGGTGGTTGCGGCATAGCGCACGGGAGCGCCATTTTCGCCCTCCGCACCATCGATGAACCCGGGCTCGCAAAGTGCCACCGTCCGCGCACCCGTGGGAGCGCCGTCTTCTGTGACCGCAACCGTGTCACGCCCGGTAAGGCGCTGCGCATGCAGTGCGGGGTCCTTCATCGTGGCCGAGGCAGAAATCACCACCGGATGCGCGCCATAGTGTTCGCATAAGCGCAGCAAGCGGCGCAAAACCAACGCCACATTCGCGCCAAATACTCCCCGATAGGAGTGGCACTCATCTACGACGATGAAGCGCAAGTGCCGCAGGAAACGCGCCCAGCGCTGATGCGAGGCCAGCATCGACATGTGGATCATGTCTGGATTCGAAAAGATAAAGCGCGCATCGTCCCGGATGCCGGGTCTGGATTCGGTGGGCGAATCGCCGTCGTAAGGCGCCGCGACCACACCGCGCAACTGCTCAACTTCGCGGCATATCTGCAAAACCGCGTGCAGCTGATCCGAGCCCAACGCCTTAGTGGGGGTGATATACAAAGCGCACGCGGTGGGCTCTTCCGCCAGCCTAGTCAGGACGGGAAGGAGATAACCCAAAGATTTGCCGGAGGAAGTGCCGGTGGCAACCACGACGTCGTTGCCCCGCCATGCTTCTTCGGCCACTTTAACCTGGTGCGAATAAAGCTTTGCCACGTCATGGCCCTGCAAATAGGTTTTAAGTCCCGGCAAAACCCACTCTGGCCACGGCCCGAACTGGGCAGGTTTTGCCTCTAAAGTGGTGACGGAAGTAAACGTTGTTTCATCGAAGCGGCGTTGCAGCAGCTCGACTAATTCTTGGCCGAGGGGGTTGGGCACGCTACCCCCTTTCTAAAAAGATTTACGTGGCGAGCTATCGCCAGCTAACCAAACGTGCCACACTGGGTGCTAGGCCGATAAATTCTTGGCTCAGTGTTTTTCTTTTGGTTAGTGCTGGCGAAGATTTGTTTTCCACAATCCATTTTGTCCACTACTAGTAGACACTTACATAGAAGGTTAAACACCATGGCACAAGGCACCGTCAAGTTCTTCAACGCAGAAAAGGGCTACGGCTTTATCGAGATGGAAGATGGCTCCGGCGACATCTTCGTTCACTACTCCGAGATTCAGGGCAGCGGCTTCCGCACCCTGGAGGAAAACCAGAAGGTTTCCTTCGAGGTCGCCGAAGGTCAAAAGGGGCTGCAGGCCCAGAACGTCACCGCCCTTTAAAACGCGGCGTTTAAAAGCTCACACACGGCCCCTTTAAGCCTTTAAAGGCTTAAGGGGTTTCTGCATATCCGCGGCGGGTATCCCACCACTCGAGCACCGCATTCTGGGCCTTTTGTAGGCCAAAGCCGATGATGACGGCGGCGATGATGCTGACAATCATCGCCACGGCAGGAGAATCCGAGAAGGCCTTGCCACCCACGAAGCCAATGGCCAGCGCCTGCGCGGCCCAGATGCTGACGCCGATGATGTCGAAGAAGAAAAACAGCGGCCAAGGATAGCGCATCGAGCCCAACAGGATGGTCATGAAAAGGCGGGCCGAAGGGATAAAGCGTGCGATGATAATCGCCGCGCCACCGCCGCGGCGCATGTTGCGCTTGACCCAAGCCAGGCCCTCGTAGGCCTTGGTGCCCTTCTGGACGCGATTGACCAGCGTCATCAGGCGGGTGCCGAGCAGGAAGCACAGGTTATCGCCCACGATGGCGGCCAGAATTGCCACGAAGAACATCATGGGGATGTGCGGGTAGCCCTGCGAGGCTGACCATGCTCCAACCATGTTGAGCGGGATCTCTGAAGGCAGCACCGGGAAGAAACAATCGAGGAAAATCAATGTTCCTACCAGCGGGTATACCCATTGGGTTAGCATGACTACTTCGATCCATGCGGTGACGGATGCAACCATCATTCCTCCCCATCGGGTACGCGATTCGTGTTACTGTGCCTGTTACTGTGCCCAGTTACTGTGACAAAGCGTCCAGTATAACCGTGCATGTCTAAAGGCAGCAGGTAAGGCAGCGCAGCTGCCCTAATAAGTACAGAGTAAAAGAACTTCTGTACGCTATTGCTCAATTGCCTTTTGATCGTGCTCGTTTAACGTAGCGTGAACAAAGGGCGTTGTATAACCGTTGTAGAAAGCAACGTGTGAGCGACAAGTGATCGCATCATCGAAAGGGATGAAGTCGAGTGGCAGAAGTAGCCGGGAAAACCCTGGTCATCGTCGAGTCGGCGACGAAGGCTAAGAAGATCCAGCCCTACCTAGGCGACAATTACATTGTTGAGGCCTCCGTGGGACACATTCGTGATCTCCCACGTGGCGCCGCCGACGTCCCGGCGAAGTACAAGAAAGAATCCTGGGCGCGCCTCGGCGTCAACCCCGAGGATGACTTCACCCCGCTCTATGTCATTAGCCAGGACAAAAAGAAGAAGGTCGCTGACCTTAAAGCCAAGCTGAAGCAGTGCGATCAGCTCTATCTCGCAACAGACCCCGACCGCGAGGGTGAGGCGATTGCGTGGCACCTGCTTGAGGTGCTTAAGCCAAAGGTGCCGGTGCGCCGCATGGTCTTCAACGAGATCACCAAGTCCGCCATCTTGGAGGCGGCAGAAAACACCCGTGAGCTCGACGAGAACCTGATCGATGCGCAGGAAACCCGCCGCATCCTGGACCGCCTTTATGGCTACGAGGTTTCGCCGGTGCTGTGGAAGAAGGTCATGCCGCGCCTTTCTGCCGGCCGCGTGCAGTCCGTTGCCACCCGCGTCATCGTCGAGCGTGAGCGTGAGCGCATGGCGTTCATCTCCGCCGAGTACTGGGATCTTACCGCTCGCCTGCACAGCGAGAAGGCTGAGGCGAAGGAAGTTTTCGATGCTCGTCTGACCGCCATCGACGGCAAGCGTGTTGCCCTAGGCCGTGACTTCGATGATTCGGGCAAGCTCAAGAGCGACGAGGTGGTCGTCGTCAAGCAGGCGCACGCACAGGCGCTTGCCGACGCCCTGAAAGGCGCCGCTTTCTCCGTCACAAGCGTCGAGCACAAGCCATATACCCGCAAGCCTTATGCGCCGTTTATGACCTCGACCCTGCAGCAAGAGGCGGGCCGCCGCCTGCACTACACCTCCGAGCGCACTATGCGCATTGCGCAGCGTCTTTACGAAAACGGTCACATCACCTACATGCGTACCGACTCGACCTCGCTGTCTAAGCAGGGCCTGAACGCGGCGCGTGGCGCGGCTAGCTCCATCTTTGGCGCGGAGTATGTCGCTGATTCCCCGCGTATCTATGACCGCAAGGTGAAAAACTCTCAGGAGGCCCACGAGGCGATCCGCCCGGCGGGCGAAAAGTTTGCCACCCCGGGCGAGCTGTCGAGCCGCCTCGATGCCGAAGAGTTCAAGCTCTACGAGTTGATTTGGAAGCGCACCGTGGCCTCCCAGATGGCAGATGCCAAGGGAACCTCCATGAAGGTCACGGTGGCTGCGAATGCGAAGACCGCCGAGGGCGCGCAGGACGTTGAGTTTTCTGCCACCGGCCGCACCATTACCTTCCCGGGCTTCCTGAAGGCCTACGAGGACGTGGCTAACAAGAATTCCGACGGTGAGTCCCGCCTGCCGCACCTCGACGAGGGCGACGCGCTGGCCTCCCAGGAAGTTTCCGCTGACGGTCACTCCACCAACCCGCCGGCGCGCTATACCGAGGCCAGCCTGGTTAAGAAGATGGAAGATTTGGGCATTGGCCGTCCTTCCACCTATGCCTCCATCATCAAGACCATCCAGGACCGCGGCTACGTGCTCTCGCGCGGCAACGCGCTTGTGCCATCTTGGGTTGCCTTCGCGGTCATCGGCCTGATGGAAGACAACTTCACCGAGCTGGTGGATTATGACTTTACTTCCTCGATGGAAGACGAGCTCGACGCGATTGCCGCTGGTAACGAGAACGGTACCGAATGGCTCAAGGGCTTCTACTTCGGCAATGCTGAGGCCAAGGAGCAGAAGGCGGATTCCATCGCGCGCCACGGCGGCTTGAAGTCCCTTATCGATATCAACCTTGAGGCCATCGACGCTCGCAAGGTCAACTCCTTGCTGCTCTACACCGACTCGGAAGGCCGCGACGTCTTCGTGCGCGTCGGCCGCTATGGCCCGTACATCGAGCGCGTGGTGGGCACGGCCGAGGACGGCACACCGGAGTATCAGCGCGCCAACCTTTCTGAGACCACCACCCCGGATGAGCTGGGTGAAGAGCTCGCTGAGAAGCTCTTTGCCACCCCGCAGGGCGGCCGCGAGCTGGGTGAGAACCCCGCCAATGGCCGCATGATCGTGGCCAAGGAAGGCCGCTTCGGCCCGTATGTCACCGAGCAGGTGCGCGAGGATGAGCGCGAGAAGGCTGAGGCCGAGGCCCTCGAGGTGGTCAAGCAGGAGCGCGAGGCTGAGGATAAGCAGCGCGCCGAGGAAGGCAAGCGCGCCAAGAACTGGGAGACCAAGACTGCGGAAAAGCAGAAGGAAAAGCGCATCGCCGAGTACATCGACGAAAAGCTCAAGCCTGGCACCGCTTCGCTGTTTAGCTCCATGGAGCCTTCTTCGGTCACCCTGGAGCAGGCCCTGCAGCTGCTTTCCCTGCCGCGTGAGGTGGGCGTGGATCCTTCCGATAACGAGGTCATCACCGCACAGAATGGCCGCTATGGCCCGTACCTGAAGAAGGGCAGCGATTCCCGCTCGCTGGCTAACGAAGAGCAGATCTTCTCCATCACCTTGGACGAGGCGCGCCGCATCTACGCGGAGCCGAAGCGCCGTGGCCGCGCCGCCGCGCAGCCGCCGCTGAAGCAGCTGGGTGACAATGACGTCTCCGGCAAGCCGATGTCCGTCAAGGATGGCCGCTTTGGCCCGTACGTCACCGACGGCACCACGAATGCTTCGTTGCGCCGCGGCGACGATCCCGCAACGCTTACCGACGCCCGTGCCAACGAGCTGTTGTCCGAACGCCGTGCCAAGGAAGCCGCGGATGGTGGTAAGAAGAAGACCACCAAGAAGGCTGGTAAGAAGTCGACCAAAAAATCGACTAAGAAATCCACGAAGAAGGCAACCAAGAAATCCACGAAGAAGTCGACGGCGAAGAAGCCTTCGCCAGGCACTAAGAACGTGGTCAAGGCAGGCAGCCGCAAGTAGCGATGGACTTCCTGCAACGCACTGAACAGGGCGCCGCCGCGCTGTGGCGGGCGGTTTATCCCGCAATTACCGATCCCGCCGGCCACCCCGCGCGCCTAGGGCTTTTAGCCGCCGGGGAGGCCAGCGCTTGGGCGCGCATCTTCGGGTTTGAGCCTCGGCTTCTCGACGCCGCGGTAATAGCTACTCTATGCACCCAAACGGCGAACCCGGTGCTGCGCGGTGGTCTTGCCGCGGGGTCGGTGGGCCAGTACTGCAAGCGCGGCGAACCGAATGCTCTAGGCATTGCCGCCATTGCCTTGCATCACGGGGCTTATCTGTATCTTTTGCGTGCGCAGCGCAACGACAAGCTGGGCTGGGGCCTGCGCATCGGCGCGTGGGCTGGCGGTCTTGCCGTATCTAAGGGCCGCTACCGCGCGGCCACCGCAGTGGCTGGTGCGGCTGTTGCCGCCACTTCGGCGCTCGCAGGGGATCCAGCCTTGCGCGCAGACGCCACGAAGGGCGCGAGCCACGGCGCCAACCTCATCCTCTTTTCAGAGGGGCTTACCCTTGCACGCACCCTGCCCGTCAACCCGCTGCGCGATAGCCGCCTGCTGGGCGCCGCCGAGGCCGCTAGCCGCGTGCTTGGACATTTCCTTCTGGTTGATGCACTGGAGCGCCACTGACGGGTGATTCAATGCCGCTAGGCGGCTGCCTTTTTAGTTCTGGCCGCATCGTCTTGCCATAAGAAATTCGGCGATGCAGCCACTCGAACGGGCCCGGCTTGCCAAAGTATTCGAGAAGGCAGGCCAGCAGCAGAGTGAGCAGCCAGTTGCCCACCGCCAACAAGGCCAAGCCGGAGGCATAGAACTGGGAGCCGATGTTCAAGGTGAACGGGAAAATCACCGCGAAGAAGATGATCGACTGCATGATGTAGCCGCTCATCGAGCGCTTACCCAGCGCACTAAATGGCCACAGCCACCAGGGCAGTGTTTGCACCTTCTCTAGCACCAGCGCGAGCATCGCCAGGATGCCCGGGCCGGTAATCACGCCGACGAAGGTGTTGAGCTGAAAGAAGGCCCCCTCGGCTTCCGCGGGGAGCACGCCGATAGTAGCAAGACCCCACGGCAGGCCCACGCCCAAGATGATCACTGCTGTAATGCCCGCCCAGATGCGCAGCTCGGCGCGGTGAGACGCGACGTCGGCAAGCGTGCCCTGGCGCGCCCACGTAAAGCCCACCAACATGATGGGTCCGTACATGAGCATGAACGGCCCGGCGCTAACAGCCTGCCCCAACAGCATCAATAATCCATCCAGCACCAACTTTCCATAGGATTGGGGAAGCTCGGAAAAGTTGACGTAATTCATGCCTAATTCCGGAACCAAAAGCGTAAGCACAAACGCACCGATTCCAAGGACCGTAATGATGGTCAGCAGGGTATAAGCGATCTTCTTGAGAGTTTTATCGTGCAGGGAAATAAACATGCTGATGACCAAAGCACAGCAGCCGTAGAAAAACATGATGTCGCCATAGAAGATAAACACCAGGTGGATAATGCCGAAAAGGGCCAGGAAGCCGTAGCGCTTGATGATGACCATGCGCGCTTGGCCGAGCGGGAAGCCGCGGCGCCAAAGGCTCAGGGTGATAAGCCCAATACCGAAGCCCAGGAGCGTGGAGAACATCGGCAAGCCGCGGTTATGCGCGAACATCGCGGTAAAGAGCACGGTTGCTTTATCCCACGCGTTGCCGGAATCGATGCCGCCGAAGTACTGGCCGTCTGGATGGGAGGTGGTAATCCACCCAGTGCAGACGTTGGCTAGGGCGATGCCGAGAAGAGCCATACCACGAGCTACGTCGGGCACGATCATGCGAGGTCGAGACTGAGACACTGCGGAAGTCATGGGGCGCATGTTACAGATTTTATGAAATAAATTCTCGGTTACTGCGCCGCTATTGCTCCGCTATTGTTCCGCGCGTTCAGCAAGCGTGGAGCGGATAGGGCGTGCCAGGCGTGTCATGCGGCGTCGTCCGCGCAGCTCAATGGACTTCATCATGGTCCAGCGGGCTTGCTCTGCCTCGTTGGCACCGCGCAGCGTGGCGGAGTTGGTCAGGACCTGGCCCGGAGTGTCCTTGGCCAGCTCGGTCAGGCGGGCCGCCTCGTTTACTGCATCACCAATGACGGTGTACTCAAAGCGGTCCGCGCCGCCGATGTGGCCGGCCACCACGTGACCCGCCGCGACGCCGATGCCTGCCTGCAGCTCCAAGCCACGTAGCTCCTGACGCAGCTCGCGCGCCGCCTGCAGCGCCATGGAGTTAGCGTCGTAGACGTTAAGCGGAGCGCCGAATACGGCCAGCGCGGCATCGCCCTGGAACTTGTTGATGATGCCCTTGTTGCGGTGCACCACTTCGACTACGTGCTCGAAGAACTTGTTGAGCTCTTCGACGACCTCCTCTGGGGTGTGGTTGACCGCGAAGGTGGTGGAGCCGATGACGTCGATGAAAAGAACGGCTACCTTGCGGTCCTCGCCGCCCAACTCGGGGCGTTCCTCCAGTGCGCGCTGGGCGACCTCGATGCCGACGTAGCGGCCGAAGATATCGCGCACGCGTTGACGCTCGCGCAGGCCGCGCATCATTTCATTAAAGCCTGCCTGCAACACGCCCAACTCGGAACCGTCATAAATATCGACCTGCACATCATTTTCGCCGCGGCGCACGCGGTTGATTGCATCCTGTAGCTCGACGATGGGGTCAACGACGCTCATCATCGCGAAGACGGTGCCAGTAAAACCCGTTCCCAGGGCGGTCAGCGCTAGGGCGATGACCGCGGGCATGATGTCGTTGGCGTTATCCGTGAACATGCCGGTGCGCTGGCCCACGAGCACCAGTGCGATTCCGACGAGCGGAATGCCGGAGGTCATTACCCAGGTATAGATGAGGCGGTACTTAATCGGCGGCTCCAGAGTGGAGTCCTCGAAGCGGCGGGCCACTGCCTGCGCCGCCACGGGGCGCACGAGGCGTTCTGCCTGCAAGTAGGTAAGCAACACCACCAACAGGCCGGCCAAGGTCGTGGAAACTCCCACGACTAGGCCCAGACTGCCGGAGGATTGGGTGGCGATGATGATGGCCAAGACGATGCCAATGATCCACACCAGGCCGGCCACTGCGGCTTGGTAGATGGGGATGCGCAGCACCAGGTTGCGCACCATGTTTGGATCGTGGGCTTCGGGATTGCGCTGCCAGTCCAGCACCGGCCGGAAGAGTAACAGGGTTACCGAAATGCCGATGAGCACGGCGAAGGAAACATAGAGGACGCCGATTAACGCTAAGTGCGGGACGTCGGAAGTAAAGTCCTTGATCTCCGGCATCGGCAGGAAGAAGACCACGAAGGTCATGATCGCCACGGCGCCTAAGATGTTGGATCCCAGAACGAGCGTGGCGTACATAGGCCATTGGGTGCCCATGAGCCAGCGGGCGCCACGCAGTAGTCTGTTCATGATTTATTACTTTAGTTATCCCAGTAGGCTAGGGCGAGTGAATACCGGAAGCGTTGCGCAACGATTGGCAGATACCCCAGCAGTGGCCCAGACCATCTTGGCCGCAGCTCGGGCCGCCCGAGGTGAGGGGGATCTGCGGGCGATGAGTCATTCTTGGCTGCTTACGGGTCCTCCCGGGGCGGGCCGCTCTTTGGCGGCGCTGTGCTTTGCGGCGGCGTTGATGTGCACGAGCAAAGACGAAAACGGGGACCCCGGTTGCGGGCAGTGCGCGGCCTGCCGGGCGGTATTGGAACAACAAAAACACACCGACCTAGTTTTCGTCGATCCTAAGGAACAATTCATCACTGTCGGCGAGGCCCGCGATGTCATCGGCCGTGCGGCGAGCCTGCCCAGCGTGGCGCCGTGGCGCGTGGTTATCTTCAACAAAGCCGACCGCCTGCGCAACGAGGCCGCCAACGCTTTGCTGAAAACAGTGGAGGAGCCGCCGGAGCGCACCGTCATCGTCATGGTGGCTCCTTCCGAGGACCCACAAGATTTCTCCCAGACCCTGCGCTCGCGGTGCCGCCACCTATATATTCCTTCGCCCAGCGTGGAAGGCGTGGTCAAACAGCTCGTCGCCGAGGGCGCCAGCGAACACGATGCTCGCCTGGCCGCCGTCACGAGCCTGCAGCACGTGGGCCGTGCCCGCCACCTGGTACAGGATGCGGCCGCACAAAAGCGTCGCGCCATGGCCATCAACCTGGCCGAAGACGTCTTCCACGGCTCCCAGGCCTTCCAATCCGTTACCGCTCTGCTGAAGTTCATTGAGAAGGACGCCAAGGATTCTCACGCTGAATCCGAAGAAGCGGAGCGCTCCAAAATTGAGCAGTCCTTCGGCATCGGCGCCAAGGGTAAGGGAGCAAGCAAGGCGCAGCGCGACGCCCGCAGTGCCCTGAAAGAACTGGAGGAGCTCCATAAGAAGCGCGCTAAACGCCGCATCGCCGACGGCCTCGATATTGTCCTTGTGGATCTTGCCGGTATCTACCGCGATGCGCTCATGCTCAAAGTTGGCGCTGAGGTGGACATGACCCACCCGGACTTCGCCGGCCTGGCGGGCGAACTTGCCCAACGCGTGAGCGAGGATGGGCTGCTTGCCGCTCAGTCCGCCATCCGTACCTGCCGCGAGCAGCTGCCGCAGAACGTCACCCCGCAGGTGGCTTTCGACGGCATGGTGGGCCGCCTGCGCCTGGCCTGTGGCGCGCGCTAACCAGCACGTGTGCTGCGTGCACACTACAGGTGATAGCCCGATTTCTTTATCAGCCCAGGCCTAGGCTAAACTCTCAGGCGGTGCATATACACACTGCATCGTGCCGCCTTAGCTCAGTCGGTAGAGCATCTCACTCGTAATGAGAAGGTCGCGAGTTCGATTCTCGCAGGCGGCTCCACTTAGACGTCGGATTTGATAAGTACCCTTTTGCGTTAGCGAGTATCGCTTAGGGGGTGTGAAAAATCGCTTGCGTTAGCGGGTTTGGGTTTTGCGTTAGCGGGTATCTTGTTTGCCCTAGTAAAATGCGTATTCAGGGTTTAACGCGCTAACGAAGCGTTAAACCTAAGGCCGTTTCACGAGGAGGTGTGTGGTGAGATCGTATGCGTCCGGCGATGAACTAGCCGCAGAGATTACTAAGCGTGGCGAACTTTTTATCGGCGAGTTCGTAGGCGTTCCTGGCGATGGTTGGGACCGGCTGGTTGACGGTGTTGACCGCACGCCCCGGCAGATGATCGCCTACCAGCTTGGCTGGATGGAATTACTGCTCGGCTGGGAACGTGACGAACAAGCCGGTCTTGACGTGGTGACTCCGGCACCTGGTTTTAAGTGGAATCAACTGGGCGGATTGTATGAATCGTTCTACCAACGCTGGGAGCAGGTATCTACTGAGGATTTGATCGACAGGTTCAAGATCCTGCTTGGTGAGATAGTCAAAATGGTGGGCGGTCTAACCGAATCAGAATTGTTTAGTTCGGGTCAGCGTGCGTGGGCTTCTTCCACCCCGTCGGCGTGGCCGGTGTGGAAATGGGTGCATATCAACACCGTCGCGCCATTTACGACGTTTCGCACCAAAATCAGGAAGTGGAAGAAACTGGCAGCCTGCTAGCAATAGGCACGGTGATTTCAGTGCCGATTCTGAAGACGAACTGGATCTCGTTGGCTCCGATAACGGCATGGTCGATAAGCGCTGTCCACTGGGATGGTTGAAAATGCTGGATGGGCTTGTCGGCCAACTGGGTGTAGGCGGTTTTGATCGCAGTGGCCTTGGCACTCTTGGCAGCAATCTCGGCCTCGATGGCTTGTTTGCGGCCCAGGGTTTTCTGGTATCGCGCTTCTAGCTGGGTGTAGCGGGCGAGGTATTGGTCCTGGTCTTGCGCTACCCGCTGATTTTCTGCAACCAATGATTCAATCTCGCTGGCAAGAGCGCGGATTTTCTCGTCTAGGCGCTTGGACTCCGCTTCGAGCTGGTCTGTATTAAACATGGCGTCGATGACCTGTGGTAGGTGGCTTTGTCCGCGATATTGTTCAGCCAGCTGGTTTAGCGCGGCGAGGAACGCGGTCTGGATTTGCTCATCACGCAAGGTAGCGGTCTGGCAGGGACGGGGATGGGACCTGACCCCTGTTTGGTAGACACCTGATAT
>NZ_KV789217.1:0-24887 GCF_001807495.1 Corynebacterium sp. HMSC08C04
ATCAGGTGTCTACCAAACAGGGGTCAGGTCCTCCGGATTACCCCTGCGACGGCCACCAGACCCGTCGAAACCGAGCACGATCACGTCCCCATCCTGCAGCTGCTTGGAATCGTCAACCACGGCCCTAACATCGACCTGCGATAGATACGAGTCCGAAGCATGGGTGACCTGGTTGAGGAAGTACTGCCGCGCATCTTGAGGGTCCGTAGCGGGGTCGTAAATATCCGCCATAATACGGTCAATATCAACCCATCCCCCGTTATCCTTAGCTGAATCACCATACGCCACCAGCAACCCAGCACGCAGGGAATCTTCATCGGACATGTCCGTATCCGGCGGGGCTTCCTGGTGGTCCATTAAAAGACCATCATCGCGCACAGTCCCCTCTTTAATGGACTGGGCATATTCAAACGAAGACTCCGACACCGAACCCGAACCGGGACGATAAGCATTAGGAGTTTCGATTGACGTGCCACCAGTGCCCGCCAAGTTACGGCGAATGACAGCAGCCAAATTGACCCCGCCATTATTGCGGTACCAACTTTCCGTCTGGTCTAACGCCGCAAACACTGGACGCTGGCCCTCTTTCGACGTGCCCGCCGCCGTGATGTACTCGATACGGCCCTGTGGCAGCGCCACAAACGTCTCCATCGGGTCAACCGAATAATAATCCATAATCGGGCCTTGGCGAATCATCTGCAGAACAGGGTCAAACGCATTTCGTGTTTGGTCCTCATTCACCGCCGCAAACTGCACCCACGGGGTACGAACCTCCGACCACGGCTTACCAACCGGCTTACCATTAGCATCCCAGCCGTCGAATACAACCGGGCCAAGCGCCTCACCAATACCGAGCGCCCCCATCATTGGTGACTTACCGTACTTCTTGGCGCGGCTAAATACAGCACGACGATAAACACGTCTACCCGTCAATGGGTCAAGACGGTAAAAATCAAGAACAAACCGTGCTTGCTCATTAGTCAACGTCAACGGGCGATAATCCGCGCAATCCGGCTGCGCCAGCATGTCCGTATAAAAATCGAGCATCGCCCAACCAAGCGTCGGGAACTAAATTCGCCCGGATAATCAGGTTTCCAAGGCATGGGCATCACCACCTTAACTATCTAAGAATCAACCGCCCGCAACTTCGAATAACGCTTCTTAGTGGCCTCCCCCACCTGGCCCGAACGGCGACGCTCACGCTTATCATCCGCTTCATCAGCCGCCGCAAACTGGATACGCAAACGAGCACGAGACTCCGCAGTAGTACCAAACATCTGGGTACGCAAACGAAGCTCATTAGCCATACGGACATTGCCAGACCACACCTCGGCATGAATCAATGCACAGTCCAGCAATTCTGCCCAATCAACCTCGCGAAACTCCGACGCGAGAGGGTCGTCCTTCCACATTGCCCACCAACGCACAGTCTGCTCCGGCCAATCCTCACCCCCAGGGCGACACTCCGGCAACGGCGGCTGCGCAACAGGGTCAGACACCAGAACAGTCATCTGCGCCTCGCGCTTCTTGCGCGCACCATGCCCAGCCAACTTATCTGCAGGCTTAGCAACCATGCCCTTACCAGCCATCACAACCTCCTTAAATCAACGCCAACTGTTCCCCACTACCCCGATGCTGTTTTGCGCTATTACACCCCAAATGCGAAGCCTGAACATTCCGCATCTCATGCTTTCCCCCACATGCCAACGGAACAATATGGTCAACCGACGCGCTACGCATATCAGGCCACTTAGCCCGCTTCGGTATGCGCTCCCCACAAATACCGCAAGTCCACTTATCGCGCTCAAACACCGACAACGGCTCCACATCCTCAACAAACGCAGAACGCTTACGTGCACGGTAACGAGTACGCACCGCCGACGCCCTATCAGGATTCTTCTTCCTCCACTGCGCCGAATAATGCGAACCGCACAAACCGTAAGCACTCACAGGACGTGAACAGCCATCAACAGAACACTTTGCCTGTCGCTTCGCATATTCCTTCCGCGATAAAGAACGGCACTCAGGCTTAGAGCAAAACACGTTCACCTTGCGCCTACGCATTTCTGCGCCGCAATTCTTACAACGCGGCCGAGGTGGCTTACTAGCTTCCGCACGCACCAAAGAACGGCGATAACTAGCCGCATTAGCCTCGCGATAGCTCTCACTATTTCTATGATAAAAAGCGACACGGCACGCAGAAGAACACCAACGACGGGGATTACGGCACCCCGACTGGTCAAGCTCAACACCGCAACCACGGCAATTGGTGGGCACCGGCTTCTTATCGGCGGGATACCTTTCCCCCACAATCCCCCTAGTACGAAAAGCAGACGCCTTACTCCCACACGAATCCGAACACCACTTTCTATTCCTGCGGACAGGCTCCGGCAGCGCCGAGCCACACCACAAGCAGCGCCCTGGGGCGAAATTGCCATACGGGTATGTAACATTATCCACGTTGAAACTCCTTAACAGTTTCAGCCATGAGCCGGGATGGTTGCCGCCATCGCCGGTTCTTTTCATCAGCATATCAATTTTTAGTTATCTGGATCTCCACGGTTAGGCGCAGCCTTAGCAACATTGCCCTCCGACCGAGCTGGAAGCCTGGGGGAGGGTTAATCCCCCTGCCTTTTTGAAAATCTTTTTCATATTTTTAATAATTATTTTTTTATTAACCCTGGGTGGGGTTCAACCGGATACTTGGCTCGGCTTTTCCTCCCCTGGTGGCCGGCCCGCATTTCCCCTCGTGTTTTTTGCCTGTGGCACCTTTTACAGAGTGTTTGTAGATTATCGAGGTTGTGGCCTCCGCCGCTGGCGACATTTTTGATGTGGTCAACTTCAAGGTCTTGGGTACTGCCGCATTTTACGCATTGGTAGTGGTCGCGTTTTAGCGTTTGTTGGCGTTGTTTGTAGGGGGCTCCTCCTGAGGGGTTTTCCCACATGTTGTGTTTCTCCCCTCCTTCTTTTGTGTCTTGTTCAGGTCGTGAGCCTGCGGCCGCGCCCGGTGAATGGTTAAGCGATGAATTCCTGGTTGCTTATTCTTCTGGTTTGGGTGGCGACAAGACTGGTTAAAACGACGAAAACCCCGCTTGTGCCGGGGTATAAGTTGTCGTCGCGTCGATTGTACACCAAACTTGGTGAGGGTTTCTATAGCTTGTCTACCGATTCGGTGATTGCCTCGTGCAGTCGTGCTGCGAGGGTATCGCTGAATACTTTCTTCACCTCGGTGAGGTCGGTTCCTTTGACTATGAATCCTCGGTCATAGCTTTCGACGAACGCACGTTGGGGTGGAATGTAGAAGTCGTATTGGCTGACTGTGTATGAGTCTTGTGGTCGGAAGATGTCACGGCACTGCATGAAGTAGAGTGTGTTCTTCCTAGCCTGGATTTTCTTGTAGTCTTCGCCGGCTTCTTCTTGCCATTTTCGGGTGTCGCCGTCGAAGATTTCTATACCGTAGTCGTGGTCGTATCGGCTTAGTTGCTCTACGTTTTTGGTTCTTTCTTCGATGTAGTTGATGGCTTCTTCGAGGGTGGTGTATGCGGCGTTGATTCGGTAGTCGGAATATTCGCCGCTGGTGACGATGTATATGCGTTGGGTCATTGTTGGGCCTTTGCGTAGTTGAGGGCTTCGGTGAGTAGGTAGCCGTTTTGGGTGTTGTTTCCCCAGGGTATTGGCTGGATGGTGATGCGTCCAGATTTGCCCCATCCTCGGATTGTGTCGGCGGTGGTTGGTATGCCGCGTGCTCGTAGTTGTCGTGCTATGTGTTCTGCTCCGTGTCTGGGTTCTTCTGCATCGGCTACCTCGCGGGCGGTGCGTGGTCGGCAGTGTCGGCCTATCACCTTTGCCTGGTGTTCGAGTTCGTCTACCAGGTCGCTTGCCCACTCCAACTCTGAGATGGCTTGTGCGTGGAAGGCGAGCTTGCGGCACAAGGCGGTGGGGCCGGTCTCATTGTCTCGTATCTTCACCTGCACATCTCCTAAAGCATTGAAGGCTACTTCGCGTAGGCGTACTGATTGTTCGAGCCAGCAGGATACGTAGAGCCAGTTGCCTGGTGATTGTGGGCCGGGTGTTGGTTTCATGACGCGTGCTTCGGGTGGTGTGGGTCGTGAGTATTTGAGGCTGTTGAGTTCTTGGTAGAGGTTGGCGAGGTGGCGGGCTAGGTGGCGGAGTTGTTGTTCGTCTACTTGGCTCATGGTTCTCCTATGAGTTGTGGTAGGTGGTTGAGGGTTGTGATGGTGCGCCAGGTGGCGGGGTCTGCACTCCCCCTCGCCTTCCAAATCAAAACGCCTCCTACTACTGGTTTGGTGGTGTTGGCGCGCAGGGTCTGCACTTGGTCTTCGAGTTGTTGGAACCATTTGGTCCATTGGGGTGTGGCGACGTCTTTGACTTGGATGCAGAGAAGACCTCGGGGTGTGTCTGCTATGACGTCTCCGAGGTCTTCGTCCCATCCTGCGCGTGTGCGTCGTGTGTTGGGCCAGATGGTTTGTAGGTAGTCGCGTACGGCTCTTTCTGCGCGGTCGCCTTTCTGCTTGTTGCGGTTGCTCACTGGCCCATCCTTTCTGCGTGTGCGAGTAGTGCCAGGGCAAGGGGGCGGAGTTCGCGTGTGTAAAGCGTTAGCGTCTCGCTGTGATCCTCATCCTTGAGGTAGACGCAGCCGTTTTCGCCGTTTGTGACGTATATCAGCGCGTCGCCGTACTCTATCCCCGGTAGTGATAGTGGTAGTGGTCTACGCGGTAGCACGTACCGCCGTGTTCTTGCTTGCTCGTCGGCGCAGGCGATCGCCTCAGAAAACGTGGCTTTATCCTCCCATTTCACACCTATTGGCGAGATGATGCACCATCGCGGGCCGTAGCAAAAATCATCTTCATCTGGGTGGATGAACATCGTATTTTTGCGGCATACTGTCCACTTGCTCATTCCTCCATCACCTCCGGCTGGCCGACTAGTCGTCGTACGATTCGTGTTTCTTGTCCGGGGTGGTCGCGGTAGGCGCGGACTTCTTGGACGGCTTCGCTATCCTGCCAGCGATTTTCCCACGATGGGCGGCTGTATTTCCACCCGTCCGGGGTCAGGTATTGCACGGCGTATTCCCACTCCCCTGCTGCTGGTTTGCCGTGTGGTGCCCAGGCGCGGGGTAGGTCGTCGCGTGGGGTGAGGTTCTCAGGAATGGTGAGAGTGCCTAACTGCCCTTCGTGGATTAGCTCACAGAATCCTTGATTGTTGGGGCTGTCCCCTACGTAGATTGCGAGGTTGGTGCGCTCGTCGGGGTCCGGGAAGTCACACCACATTCCTCGGCAACGCGCTCGTTCCTGTTTGGTCATGTCTGCGAGGGTGGTCATGCTTTCTCCTGATAGTTAGCTGCTGCGAGTAGGGCTAGACCGGCTAGGTGGGCATTTTCGATGCTGTGCCCTGCTTGGATTTCTCTGGTGACGATCATGTCCCCGGGCGTGAGTTCTACGTCGCAGTCAGGTGTTTCCCATACGGGATGTTCCTCCCCGCACTCTGTGAAGATGTAGGACGGCTCAGGGAGGTCTTCGGCTAGTAGCCCTGCTTTGGCGAGGGCTTCTACCGCATTGACGGCGGTTTCGGTTGGGAGTTCTGATTCGCGGGCGGCTTCCATGATGAGGTGCGCGGCACGGTCAAAATTAGTCATCGTGGTCTCCTGGTGCTTCGTCGGTGGGTGGAAGGTCTAGCACGGCTGCTTCCTGCGCGGCTAATTTGCTCCGTAGCGCGATGACTTCCTGCGCGAGTTGTGGGGCCAGTTCGGCGAGGTTGACGTTTGCTTTCTCGCGTGGATCGTCCTGGTAAAAGTCTTCCGCGAAGCCCAGCCCGCTGATTCCCTCCGTGAGGCTGATTCTCCACGGGCCGGGTGTCGCCTGGCCGAGTAGGCGTTTCAGGGTGCTGGTACTCAGGTCAGTCATCATGGTCTCCTAGTGCTTCTTTGATGTGCTCTACTACCCGCGTAGCGAGGCGCTGCTCTATCGGCGTGCGCTTCGGGTCAGTAGCGGCGTACTGCCAAATGTCGATAATGTCCTCTAGGGCATCCCTGAGGATGAGTAGTTCTTGGGCTATCTCGGGGCCGAGGGCAACCAGCTGGCTTATCTCTCGTTCCGCTCGTATCCCGTATATCTCTTCGTTCTTGCTGGGGTAGTCATGGTGAATGCTGCTGGCTGCGGCACCCTTGTACGTCCATTGTAAGGCGGAGGGATTTTTTCGTTCCTCATCGAGTAGGCGCTGGATGTTGGTGGTGCTCAAGTCAGTCATTGGCTTATCCCTCTACCCAGGCGTGTTCAGGGCAGTAGGTGTATGCGTCGTTGAAAAGTGAGCCGTCAATCTCCCACCCGCCATAAACCAGGGCTTTTTGCATGTCTCTTTCGGTGAGGTTTTCGAGAGTTGTGGGACAGCCACGCCAGTCGCAAGTGGCGTAGTACGCATCCATTTGATTAACGCTCATTTGTGTTCTCCGTTTCGTGTCGGTTATCGGGCGTGGGACGGTACTCCCACAGATACGGCTTTTCGTATGGGGTGAACGTGGGACCGGTGATTTGTCGGCGCTCTACGGTTCGTAACCACCTCCACCCGTGTTCTTCGGTGCGCACCGGATGCCAGGCGAACCAGCGCTGCCACGGGCCGGTGCTCATTACTGCACCTCTGTGAGGGTGTAGCGGCGACCAGTAGGGGTGAGATTCTCGGGCGACGTGTAACCCATATAGAACTCTCCATATTGGTTGAAGACGATTCTCACCTTGTCAGAACGCTGGGACACGTTAAGCATGATTACTTCCCCGTGGTCGGGGTGCTCCGCTTCCGCGAAGCGGTGCTTGTCGTTGTCCCATTCGACCTCGGCCATCGTTGGCGCTGGGGTGTTGGCGAGGATGAAGTTAGCTGCGGCTTGAATTTCGGGCGAGCTGACTTCATAGGACTTGTTCCACTCTGCCCATTGGCGGGCGAGCTGTGCATCTAGGATTTCTTGGCGGGTTGGGTTACGCATTGGGGGTTTCCTCCCATTCGGTTTCCGTCCAGCTACCTTTGACGGGTGTGCCGTCTGGTGCCCAGGCGCGGGGTAGGTCAGGGCGCGTGACGCAATCTTCAAGCCTTGCGTAATTGTCGCTGTATACCGGGTCGAGGATGATTGCGCCGTGTTTGATTGCGCCGGTGCTTTCGAATTCGCCTGTGTAGATGACGGGGCGTGGGTTGTGTGTCACGGTTATCCATGTGCCGATGAGGTTGGCGCGCTCCTGCGGCGTGAGGTCATCAAGAGTGGTCATGCGTACCACCCCCAGCGGAGTACCGTGGTAGGGCCTCCTGCTAGTTCCTCGTCGGAGACTGTAGTGCCAAAATTGTCCGTCCAACTGTCCAGCTCATACTTCATATAAGGGGGACATATGTTGCTCGCCACGATGGTGCCCGACGGCGCGTTCTCGTAGTCCTCAACGGTGGTTAGCGTCTCCGGGTGTTCCGGTTTGCTGATTTCGCGGATTTCGTAGCGCTTGCCATTCGGGGTGAGGTGATTCGGGTTTTCCAGCACCGGCGCGTAATACCGGTTTATATCAGCTACGTCGAAAACTCGGATAAGGCCATCCCGCACGCCCACCATGGTTACCTCGTTCCCATCGAGGTCTACGGCCCCGGCTAGGTAGTGCTTATCGAAGTCCCATTCCACGTCCGCCATTGTCGGCGGGGTTGTGTTAGCCAAGATGTATTCCATCGCGGCGGTCACATCCGTTCTGCGATCCGCCCTCGGTATAGCCTTAATCTTCTCCGCCCACTCACGGGCAAGGCGCTCTGTGTTGTTATTCATTTTTAGTCTCCCCATCCGTATCGGAGGATTTTCCATGGGCCGCTGTTTTTCATTTCCATGTGGTAACGCACATCATCCAGACTTTCCCAATACTCGGGGGTGACCTTTTGGAATGAGTTTCCTGTGGGTTCGGCGGCGACGGTTCCCTCTGGCGCGCCCCCGAAGTCCTCAACGGTGACAAGCTCTACCGGGTCCAGAGTGAGATCATCGGGGTTCACACATTCCCAATCTGAACCGCCCACAAAACAACTGTTTTCGTAGGCAAAGCGGACGAGATAGGTCGCGTCTGGGTATGCGCTGATAATGATTCCGCGCCCGTACTCTGGGTGCGTTGCCCACCTGCCGAAAAGATTTTCCTTGGGTAGCAACTCGCGGATTGCGGCCATGTCCCCGGCTTTTATGAGTGAGATGGGTACTTCGATGGTGTTGGGCATCTTATTTTCCTTTCTAAGCGCTTAAAGTGTGTTGTCCGCCTGTTTGTACCGGCGGTGGTGTGTTTGCCTGTCTGTGGGGCTGCTGGGCGTGTTTTTGGGGGTGTTAGCGGTCTGCCCAGAGGTCATAAACCCTGTCACAGATGCAGGGCCAGCCTTCACAGTGCGGACACTCCTGGCATTCGTCTTCGTAGTCGTGGCTCATGGCAGGGCCTTTCCTTTCAGGTATGGGTCGTTGTTAAGGGCGAGGTAGTTTGCGGCGTGAAGGGCTTCGGGCCAGTTGTTGAACTGGCGGCTGAAGGGAAATCCGTATGGCAGGGCGATCGGGCCTGAGCGTTCTAGGATGTGCCATCTCCTAGCTCCGTCGGGGCGAATCGTGGATCGCACGAGGAATCGTGGCTTGGTGAGGCGTCGCATCAGAAGGGTCCTTTCATGGGTTGGTGGGTGCATTTGGCGACGGTGCCGTTAGCGACCTTCACGTAGCCGAGGTCGTCGCATTGGGTGCAGGCGTCGATGGCTGCGCGGCGTTGGGTCTTGGCTTCGGCGTTGGTGTGGGTGGTTTGTTCGGTTTCCCAGGCGTCGTTGATGAGGGTGCGGAGCAGCCCGGGGCCTTTGGGGTTGGGGCGGGCATTGAATTTTCGGGTTCCGGTGGCGATGGCGGATTCGGAGATTCCCGCTTGGCGGGCGCGGCGCGTAGCGTCCGCTAGCCCGTCGAGAGTTAAGCCGCCGCCATCTTCCGTCGCCCCTAGATCACCGTAAGTTGGCTGGCTTTCTTTACCCATTGATCGGGTCGGGTCGGGTCGGGTCAGGTCGGGTAGAGCGGACTCCCCCTCGGACGGCCATGCGGACGGCGCAGCGGACTCCGTGCGGACGTCCATGCGGACATTTTTGCGTTTACGCTGCTTATCGCTTTTTGCGTTGCGCGCTTCTTGTTTTCTTTGCGCGTCATTCGCACGCCGTTCGAGGATCGATTCGCGTGACGGTTGCTGATCTAACCAATCATGAAATGCGTAGCATTTCGCACCCGAATCATCTCTCATTTCGATCCACAATCCAGCTTTAATCAAGGCATGAATCTGTGCTTTTGTGCCACCTAACTTCCGCACTTTCGCGGCTGGGATGACTCCATCAGTGAGCTGCTTCGCGCACCAGGTCGCGGCTGTTACCCATAACCCGCGGGCGGCCATGGATAACGTTTCAATCTTCGGATGGTCGTAGAAACCATCGTCAACTTTGAACCATGTCATTTGTCATCAGTGCCCTTCCCCTTTGCCGCCGCGTCCGCAGCCCACAGGTAGGCCTGTGCCCTGTGAATGTGTTTCTCAATTTCACGTAAATCCCACTCATTGAAGCTCGCAGCATCATAGGCCGCCATAGCTAGAGTGGATGATTCATTAAGATGCGCAGATGCTTGAAACAGGCAGTGCTTAAGATGGTTGTATTCACTCATGATGATGTCCTTCCATTCGGTAAGTAATCGTTGCGATGGCCAGGACCACGGCGGGGTTAATCACCACACCGTGGCGGGCCGCGCAGGCAATAGCCGCGTAGGTGTGGTCTTGGATGCTCATGCCACGCGCTTAGCTTCTTTGACGAGTTCGCCTTCAAGGCGTCTTCCGGTCGTGGTGTACGTCCAGATGGCCTGCCCTGGTTCGCCAGCGCGTTTGTTTGGGCGGATGAGATCGTGGCGTTTCAGCCATTCCCGCGCTGGTTCTGGCATGTCATCTATTGGGCGCTTGGTAGCGATCATGGTGCGCAGGCCGCGAGGTAGTAGGCGGTTGCATTCATTAACGGTGTTGGCCTTTTTCGGCAAAATTGATTCATTCATTGTGGGTTCTCGTTTCGTCTTTTTCGAGGACGTATTTGGTCATGTCTGCGGCGTCGAAGTAGGCGTCTCGGTAGAGGCTGCTGCCTGCGGCGAGGGTTTCGAGGTCTGCTTTGAGCTGAAGGACATCGTCAAGTAGGCGTTCGTAGAGGTTCTGGTATTTCATCGGGGCAAAAGAAAAGGCCCCGCTTGTGGACTGTGGAGGTCCTAAACAGCGGGGTTTATTGGTTGGGGTCGATAAGAACAGGTGCGTCCGCGTCGAGGGTGAAGCGGCCGTCGCGGGTCGCCCCGTACACGTAGTCACCTTCTTGGGTGGCGTAGACCAGGCGGTCGGGCACAAGGCGCGGGTCATAAGAATCGGGGTCAAGGACGATGCGGCAACCCTTGAATCGGGGTAGGTCTGCCGCTGTCATCTCCTGGTAGGGCATCAATACTCGCCTCGCCTAATGAGGCCGATGACGTGTGCAGCTGCTTTGGCTAGGTCTGCTGCCCCGAGGTCTTGCAATTCAGCGGGGGTTGGATCATCGTTGCTGTAATACTTCATGTGGTCGATGCCGTAGGCGTAGGCGAGGAGCCTGCCCTCTAGCTTTTTAAGCTTTTCTTGGTAGTAGGCGGCATCCATGCCAGTCACCTAGAACGGTGGCTGTTGGTCTTGGCCTACGGGTGCGGGGTCACCCCACGCCCCCGTTGTGGCGGTCTGGCCCTGGGATGCGGCCTGATTCCACTGCTGCTGAGCCGAAGACTGCTGCGCGCCCTGACCTTGCCCGCGTGGCTGGTTGTAGAAGCTGCTGGCAAAAAGCTCAATCTTGCTGTGCTTCTCCCCCTCCCTGGTTTCCCACGAGCGGGTAATCAGCTTGCCGGTGACAGCAACCTGGTCGCCCTTCTTCAGCTCGGCGGCGAGGTGCGCCCACTGCACAGGGTTCTGGTTCTTGGTCTCATCCCAGATAGTCACATCTAGGTACATGCTGCGGGTTTTCACCCATTGGTTCTGTTCCTGGTCGAACTTGTTATCCGAGCTGGCGAGGGTGAAGCTAGCAACGGCCTTACCTCTCTTGGTGAATCGCAGTTCCGCGTCACGAGGCAAACCGCCGGTAATGGTGATGGTGTCAATCATTTACTTCTCTCCTCCGAGTTCTGCCCAGCGGGCGTTGACCATCTGCATTACGTTGCTCGGCACTTCCCCCGATTCCTTCAGTTTGCCTGCGAAGATGGTCACGTCATCCGGCGTAGTAGCCTCGGCGAGCGTTTGATGTACCAGCTCAATGAGTTGTGCATCATCATCTGCGTCAACCACTTCCGGCTCCGGCTTCTTCGTCAATGCGGGCACCGGCGCGCTTTCTGCCTTCGCACGCACATCCTCACGAGTAGCGGTAGCCGTCACCGGCTTCGGGGCGAACGCTGATTCCTCAGTCTCTGAGTACAGGCCCATCAGCGGCCCGGCAGCAATCATGCGGGACAGCTCAGCCTGGCACTTAGAGCGCAGCATCTCCTGCGGATTCGTGGCATAACGCTTATTGCCGGTATAGCCCGCCTTCTTAGCGCGCTCCATCGTCCACGTCACCGACTGCTCAGGGCCACCAGGCTTACGCCCAGCCCACGTCACCGACTCATCCGAGGCCTCAACCTCCCACAGTTCACAGCCCGCGTTCTCAGCCACCGCGACCATGGCGCGGGCATACATGCCGGTCTTACCGTTGATGACGAAGAATGCTTCTAGTGCCCCGTCGGGGTCAAAGCCCAGGGCAGTACCGCGAATGATGGCGGCGGCGGCATCCATGGGCTTGTTCTTGTAGATGGTGGGGCATGCGCCGGTCTTGGTGATGAAGTCCGCGTAGTCGAATGCCATGGCCTTCAGCTCGGCGTGTTGGCGGAGTTTGGCCACGCCCTTCTCCATGAGGGTTGGTGCCTTGTTGGGGTCGTAGAGGGTTGGGGTTTGGTCTGGGTTGTAGAGGGAAACGTCAGTCATTACTGCTCCTTGATTGTGAGGCGTGTGTAGCCTTCGCGGGTTTTGGTCTTGTATTGCTTGTAGAGGTCTGCGTGGTCTTTGCGGAACGCGGCGGAGTCAAACGCCTTGGAGGGCTGTGTGGTGGAGACGGTGAGGTGGTAGCCGCCGTAATCACCGGTGTGGGAGTCGCCGGTCAGCTCTAGGATTTCGGCCTTCAACGCGTCGATGCTCTTCTTGCGGTCGTTCACCTCGTCGGTGAGCATGGCGTATTGGGCGACGAGGTCGGTTACATTGTCCACCTGGTCGAGGCTGGTGATTTCACCCATCCACTCCGGTGTAGTGCCGTCCAACCAGGCGAACCACTCCGTGGCGGTGTCCATGAGCTCAGCGGCGAACTTCGGGTCATAGGTGATGGTGCGATGGTCTAACGTCACGGGTGTGAAGTCCTCATGCACCTCCACCAGCAGGGCGCAGGCTTCTGCCCCGGTGTAGTGCATGTTCGCCTGAATCTGTGCGTAGTACTGATTAGGGCACCAGTCATGCCAGCGGCCACCCTGAAACGGCTCAGTGCTGGTCTTAATCTCCCCAATCACCTCAAGGTCTTCGGCATAGAGGTCAGGTGTGCAGGATAGGCGCTCATCATCAGGGAGGAAGATGGTTTGCGGCTCCGAGTTGTAGACCAGGCGCGAGTCCACTTCGTCAATCAGCACCTGGGCGAGCAGGGGTTCGCGGGCACTACCCCACTCTGTGTATTGATTGCCCTTGAACTTGCTGCCGTTCTCCTTGGCGTCGCGTATCTCATGCCACGTCGCCGCATTCCTACTACAGTGCAGGCGGGCTAGCTCCGTGGAGGTCAGCCGACCCTGTCGGAAAGCTAGCCAGTCTTCGTTATCTGCTGGGCTGTAGCGTCTCACTTGCGCCCCTTCTCGTCATAGCGCGACAGGGTCATATCAGTCAGGGTGCAGGCAATGTCAGGGTCGTAGCCTTTGTCCATGAAGGCTTGCATCACGTCGTCGGCTTCCTCAATCAACGGCTCCAAATACAGGAAGTGTGGGTTGATGGTGGTCAAATGCGGTGGCATTTTGTTGGGGGTGTTCATGCTGTCCTTTGAAGTGTTTGGCGGGCGTGGTAGGCGTGGCGTGGGCAGAATCGGAATCCTGTGCCCCATCCGAGGTCGTCGGTGCCTTCAGCCCAACACCCGGCGTACAAGCAGCCTCTTTCCTGGCGAAACTTGAGTAGGGCTGCGCAGGCTTCTTTCCGTGTCCGAAACGACTGCGGTGTTGGGATTGCTGCCCACCAGCGTTTATGGGCAAATTCTGGTTTCGGTAGGGGTTCTTCTCTCACAGTGCGGCGCGCTCCATGTCGATGATTTGCTCCAGCTCAAAGCACTTATCGCGCAGCTGCGGGAAGTGCTCTCCGTGGTCATGCATCCAATCCAGGACTTCTCCCTCAAGGCGGGCCAAAGCTACTTTCTTTGCTTCCCGCGAGATGGTGATGGGTTCGTATCCGAACATTGGCATTACAGCGCCCCCAACCAGACCGGGGGCATGGCGATGCAAGTGATGAATACGATGCCGATCAAAATACCGGCAACAAACATCAACCAGGCGAAGCGCATGCGTTTGGCGAGTTGGTCTTCAAGGCGAGCAATCTTTCGATAATCACTACCCGCATCGCGGCGTGGTGGGCGCTTAGGCGTGTTCTGGGTGGACATTCCTGGTTTTCCTTTCATAAGCACTAGTCAGGGAAGCAACATGGTGGGCGTGGGCTGCGCCATCCTTGAGGCGGCGGCGGATATTCTCCGGCGCATTCACGTAGCGATACAGGGCCTGATAACGGCCCTCGATTTCTTTCAAATGTGTGATGGCCTCAGCTAGTGGGATTTCATGCGGCATTATCGCCACCTCATCGTGTACTTGCGGCGATGCTTCCCGCGGCGGAACAGTTTCTTTAGCCAGGTCATGCTGCGCCCTCCGTCAAATAGTCATCGCACCAGGCTGGCTGCGTGCGCCACATCTTGCCCTGCTTCACGGCATGCAAATCACCGCGCCTCATCAACATCCGCACCGTGTCTGGGTGCATGCGCAGGTACTCTGCGGCTTCTTTAGCGGATAGCCATGTAGACTTCATGGTGTTCTCCTTTCGAGAGTCGAGAATTGGGACCCCGCTTGTGCTTGGTAGGCTGCGGGGTCCTTTTCGTGTGTGTGGTGGGGTGCAGGTGGTCAGTGCCCGGCGCGACCCTGCTGGAAGACCAAGGCCGCGAACGAAAGGCCGGGTTAACACCTTTAGGCCGCGTAGTGTCCACAGACGGATAGCCCGTTAACACCCCAAGTGCCGTGTGCCGGAGTCGAACCGGCGGCCTTCCGCTTATGAGGCGGATGCTCTACCACTGAGCTAACACGGCAAAGTTTTACGTCCTTGGTGGTTCCCTCCCGCTTACGGCGGGGTTCCTGCCTTTGCGGCTTGGGCGCGGTCAACGGACAAGTCAACGTCTCACGTGCCCCGGTATCTTCTGTCAGGACAATTCACTATTCAGTTTTCAGTCATCACGGCCTGCGGGTTCATGCCCCATCCCCTAGGACATGACCTCCGCTGCCTGGTGCCCGCGGGGAGGCTTGCACTCCCCCGCCTGCTAAGTCGGGCTATCGGGTGGCGTCTACCTGGGATGCCCGTCAGACAGACTCCGGCAAGATGTCATAAATGGAGCGGTCCACCTCAATGCCGGCATTCTTGGCTACGGTGATTGCCCACCCGGCCCGCACGTACAGTGTTTGGCGCACCTGCCCGTTGTGGTAGCGCGGAGCATTGTGCTGGGCGCGCAGGTCAAACAGATTCCGGTATGCGGCGTAAGCGCGGTATTCGTTGCGGTCAACTACGCCACCCTTGCGGGATGACCACTCACGGGTCTGCACCTTGCGGTAAATCATCTTCGCGTCCATTAGTTTCTGGCGGGCCTGCGGCTCAGTCAGCCCGAAGTGTGCGCCCCAATCCTTGACGGTCATGACGTCTGACTCGATGGATACGCAGTGGTCGTAGTACTCCACTTTGGGCTTCGCGGCTTCAAGCGCGAGTGCTTGGTCTGCGGTCTTTGCTTCAAGTTCCTTGATGGTGCTGTCAGCAATCTTGATAGCGCGGGCCATGAGTTCTTCCGGGGACAACTGCGCTGGCTCCTTCGCCTTGCGCTCGCATTCAATGAAGTACTGGCGAGCCTGCTTACCTTTGTCCGTGCGCTGAATCATGGAGATCTCTTTAGCCATGTCCAGAGCCACGACGTGGTCAGTACGCGGGCGACCTGCGCCTGATGGTTTATCGGAAATTTCCGAGAAATCCTGACCTGCGGTAAAGCCGTAGGCAATCATCCGCTTCATCCAGTCGGTGTAGTTGTCGCGGACATCCAGGAAGGCGTGCAGGTCTCGGCCCATGACTGCCTGAATGCCGTCGCGGTCTTGAATGGGAATTAGTTCATTCATGGTGTAGGCTTTCTTTTAGGTTTTGTTCCAGCCCCCGTTCCAGCGGGGGCTTTTCTTATGCGGCGGCTTCTTCTACCTGGTCGAACCAGGCACCGATGTAGTTTTTGTCTCCTTGTAGGGCGGATACTCGTAGTGCGAGTTCTGCGGTTACCTTCGCCCCAGCTCGCAGTTTTGGTATGTCTGCGGTGTGTACTCCGATGAGTAGGGCTAGCTGCTCTTCGGTTTGTAGGTTCCTGGAGCGCATGATTGCGTCTAGGGCTCCGGGGCGGAAGGTAAACCGGGGCGGTGCTATGACAGCCATGTAGTTACCTCCATGTGGTTTGAAATTTTTGTGTGCGGTGCTGTTCTGCGCCGGTGAAACACATATTGCCATTCTGGTTTACATGCCGCAAGTGTCCCCAGTGTGCGCACCCCCGGCTGCCACCCCCGGCTGGCCGTTTAATCTGCGCTAATTGCGGCGTTTACACATTGCCACTAATATCCAATTTATGAACTTTGAAACCTGGCTAGACAACCTAATCGGCGACGACACCCGAGCTACCGCATCTAAAAAAGCCGACTACGCACAAAGCACCATCTCTCGCCAACTCTCACGCGGATACCTGCGCCCCGAAACGGTTATTGCGCTTTGCCGCGCTTATGACCGCTCCCCCGTCTCAGGCCTCATAGAGACCGGCTACATAAACGACTACGAACTCCACGGCCCCGACGTGGAAATAGCCCTCCGTGAGGCCACTAACGAGCAGCTGCTAGACGAAATCATGCGCCGCTCCGACCCACAAGCCCGCTATCTATTCGGCAACGAGGGCGACGATGACGTCATCGGCCTAGCCCCGCACCTTGCCCCCGTGTCCGACCTGTCTGATTCAATGCCGCTAGGCGCGGTTGCATACAGCGGCCCGGACGAGGACGCGGAAAGGAATGATGCCTATGACGATTAGTGCGGTAGAGCTGCACCTCCTAGCGGAAAGCATGGGCGTGCAGCTACGGCGCCACACAGGCGGGCCGCCCGGCTGGTACGACCACCATCGGCGCATAATCAGCACAAGGCGCGGGCAATCCATCAGCCAATACAAAAGCGTCTTAGCCCACGAACTAGGCCACGCTGCCCACCGTGACACCCCAACTGGTAACGGTCATTTTGACCAGCGTCAGGAACGACGTGCCGACGAATACGCCGCAAACCTACTCATCAACCCCCACGACTTCGAAGCCGCCGCCATCTGGCACCAAGGCCACCTCCCCGCCATAGCCGACGAACTCGAAGTCACCAAACATCTACTCAAAACTTGGCAATCCCTATACGAAAGGACAGCAGCATAATGCCCCACTACGAAACCCAACGCACTCTCATCGCCTCCCCTCAGCAAGTCCACGGCCACCTTGTCCAAACTCTCCCCACCATCAAGGACGTGGAAGTCCAGGACGCCGGCAACCCCATCCTGGTACTCCGTAAGCGTCGCATCACCGCGAACCGCAACAAGATGAACGCTGCCATCTCGTTTGAGGGCAACACCCTGAGCATCAGCATCGACGGCCTCGGCGGAGCGCACGCACCCTTCGCCGCCGAAATCCTAGGACTCCTCCCCACCGGAGCGATTGACGACCACGGAATCGGTGAAGTCATCGCAAATATGGACAAGAGCGCTAAATTCTTCGCCAGCCTTGAAATCAACAACCTGATTGAGGACATGCGACCTGGTGAACGTGTCCTGTTCATGACCTCCGGCGTGGCCAATGATCGAACTTGCGCCATTATCCTCACTAACCAGCGAGTCTTATTAAAGGACAAGGGGATTATGAATCATTCCACCAAGGAGATTGACCCGCGTGCCGTGACATCAATTTCCACGGGCAAAAAGCTAACGGGTGAGAGCGTCGCGCTGACGGTTTCCGGTTCTGAATTGGAGATCTCGACCATGCCGCATGGTCGAGGCACTGAGTTCGCAGAGCGCCTGCGCGTACTGCGAGATGAAGCTAACGCGCCCACACCTGCCCCGGCTCCCACAGCAGTCGATGGCCTAGGCCAGTTGCAGAAGCTTGCCGAGCTTCACGCCGCCGGCGTGCTCACCGATGAAGAATTTGCGGCAGCGAAGGCCAAAGCGCTCGGATTGTAATACGTAGGAATGCCTTCGCGGAGCTGAGCTCAATACGCGAAGGCACCCTAGGCCCAACCGGGGGGATGTGGGCCACCAAGATTATAAATCAATACCGCCCCCGGTGCTTGTCATGTGGAAGTGCAGCACCAGGGGCGTATCCCATCCCATCAAAAGACAGGACAGGTCTATTCTATGGCATCTGTAAAGAAATATGAGACAGCTAAAGGCCATGCGTGGCGCGTGCAGTACCGCTCTCCCGATGGTAGGAACCGGAACAAGCGCGGTTTCCGCACTAAGGATGAAGCCCGAAAGTGGGCTGAGAAAAACGCCGCAAGCATCACAGACGGTGACTGGGTGAACCCTGCGGCCGGCAAGGTGCGTGTGGAGGAACTCGGCGCCCGGTGGCTAGCAATGCAAACTCACCTGAAGCCTTCGACAACGGAGCTTTATAGGCAGGTGTGGAACTCTGGTGTTAAGCCGCGGTGGGGTGGCGTGCGTGCCGGTTCTATTTTGCCGTCGCAGGTTCAGGAGTGGGTCGCGGAAATGACGTTGGATGATGTTTCTGGTTCATGGGTGAGGCATTGCCATATGGTTCTTGCCCAGGTGTTGGATATGGCGGTTGGTGACAGGTTGTTGAAGAAGAATCCGGCGCGGGGTGTGAAGCTTCCGCGTAAGGGTAAGGCCCGGAAGGTGTTTTTGACTATGCCGCAGTTGGAGGCGTTCGCTGCGGAGTGTGGCGACCGTGAGGACTTGATCTTGTTGTTGGGTACGTCTGGTTTGCGGTGGGGTGAGGCTATAGCGCTGCGCCCGTGTGACCTCGACCCGCTGCGCGGGCGTATCAATATCACGCGGAACGCGGCGAAGGTCGGTAATGATGTTGTTCTTGGCACGCCTAAGACGCATGAGGCGCGCACGGTGGCTGTGGCGCCGCGGGTGATGGAGATGCTCATGGAGCGCGCCGCAGGGCTGGGTAAGGATGATTTGCTGTGGACTGGTAAGCGGGGCGGCTGGCTGCGGGCGCCGGGGCACAATACTTGGTTTGATGGTGCGTTGAAGCGCGTGCAGGCTAAGGATTTATCGTTTCCTCGGGTTACGCCGCATGGTTTGCGTCATGTGGCGGCTGGGCTGTTGATTCAGGCGGGGGCTAATCCGAAGATTGTGCAGCGTCAGTTGGGGCATGCGTCGGCGGCGATGACGTTGGATCAGTATGCGGAATTGTGGGATGACGGGTTGGATGAGATTGCCAGCGTTTTGGATGGAAGTTTTTCGGATGCAGTCAAATTGCAGTCAAATGACGGTAAACGGGCTGTTGAGCAGGGGGTTTAGCTAGGTTCGAGTCCTGGTGGGGAAGCCAAGAAAACTCCTGCTTACTTCGCATTTCGAAGGAGCAGGAGTTTTTATTTTGAGACCTCGAAAAGCCTAGGAAGTCGCAGACGGGGTCGCGTACGGGCTACGGGATGAGTCCACGACTTGCCCAGCATGTGCGCTATGCGACGCCCCAGCAGACTTCTCGAATACAAGCGCCGCCGGCTTGACGCGCACGTCAGGTTTTTCGCCCTTGTTCACCACAACCATCTGGCCCATCATGCCCTTGTCCTCGTGCAGGAGCATGTGACAGTGGTACATGTACGGAATGGTCTTATCCGGGAAGTAGCCCAACTCCACGAGCAGCTTGGCAGTTGCCTTGGGCGGAAGATTGACGATGTCCTTCCAGCCCATCGTCGGAACCGCGATGTCCTTGCCATCGCCATAGTCATAAGACAAGACCTTGAAACGCGAATTATGGATGTGAAAGTTGTGCGGCCAATCGCTATTTTCGTTGGTCACAGTCCATACCTCAGGCTTGTCTTCCTCGATCACGGTGTCCACGCGGGCCATGTCCATGGACTCACCGTTAATCATGAAGGTATTGAGCACGAACTCGCGCTCAGTCAGCCCCTCGGCAGACGGGACGTCGGCAGCCGCGGGATCCAAGGTTTGCGGCAGAGCTGGCGCTGCAGGCGCATCCTCCCCCGGCGCGGTGATATGCAGGATGTCAAAGCTGTCCTTGAAGCCAAAGTCCGCAGAGTACTCATCTTCGGGGATGCTGAAGTTGTCCTTGCGCGGCACCGACTGCAACACCACGTCCTTGCCGGGCTCCAAGTCCACGAGGACCTCGATGCGCTCGCCTGGCCCGATGAGGAGTTCGTCGACCTCAACGGGGGCGTCGAGAAGCCCGGAGTCAGTAGCGATGACGTTAAACGGCGTCCCGTTATCCAGGGCCAGCGTGTAGAAACGCATCGAAGCGCCGTTGAGCAAACGGAGTCGAACCCGGCGCGTGGTGGCGGTGAAAGCTGCATTCGTGATGCCGTTAACCACAGGAGTAGTGCCCATGAGACCGAGAGTGCCGTCAACCTGGTGATCAAACTGGCCGTCCTCAGTGAACTTCGCATCCATAATGACCACCGGAATGTCATCCACGCCGTACTCAGAAGGAATGTCGAGCTTATCCGATACGTCGTCGTCCAAGATAAACATGCCAGCAAGTCCGCGGTATGCATGGGTTGCCGTGGCCATGTGCGGGTGCGGGTGATACCAGACGGTGGCGGCGGGTTGGGAAATCTCCCACTGTGGCTTCCAGGTCTTGCCCACCTCAATCGGCGAGTGTGGTCCACCATCGGAATAGGCCGGAAGCTTCATTCCATGCCAGTGCACGGTGGTCATTTCGACCAGGTTATTGGTGATTTCCGCGCGGACCTTTTCACCTTTGTGCGCCCGCAGCGTGGGCCCTAAGAAGGCGCCGTTGAATCCCCAAGTGCGGGTGTTGTTATTGCCCGAGATAACCTCCGAATGGCCGTCTTGGGCGGTGAGCTTGAAGACCCTTGTACCGCCATCCATCTCACCTTCTAAAAGTGGCGGAATAGGAAGGGGCCGCGGCGCCGCGTCATAGCCCACCGGGGCCGGCTGATCCTTATTCTTCGTATTGGCACAAGCCGTGATGGCCGCACCCGCCGCAGCGGCAGAAGCAGTAAACAGAGCACCTTTGAAAAAGACACGACGCGTAAAACCCATAAATACCAGAGTATTTTAGTTGGCTACTAAGCCAAACCTATTTCGGCCAATTCAGGTATTTATCACATACGCTTGATTTATGCCGATCCCAGACCAAGAAGCTCGTCCCGCCCGCCTTTTCGCATCCTCAAACGCCCTACAAGGCATCGGTGACCAATTAGTCTCCGGAAAGACCGTCCTGCCCTGGCTCTTTGCACAGCTGGGCGTCCCGCACTTTTTTACCGCACTACTGGTGCCTATCCGAGAGTCTGGCTCCATGCTCCCGCAGGCCGCACTGACCCCGTGGGTAACTTCCCGTCCGACCCGCAAGAAGCTATGGGTGTGGGGCTCGGTCGTTCAAGGCATTAGCGCCCTCGTGATTGCAGGTGCCGCAGCGGTATTTGAAGGTTGGGTTCTCGGCACGATAACCATCGCTGCGCTTGCCGTGCTTTCTGTTTTCCGCGCTTTGTGCTCGCTGACGGGAAAAGACGTCCAAGGCCGGACCATTTCTAAAGGCAGCCGCGGTGAGGTGACGGGGCTTGCTGCTCAAGCATCGGGCGCGGTAACCCTACTCGTTGGCCTTGTGCTCGCGTTCTTGGGCCAGCTTCCGCCGCTGGGGCTTGCCGCAGTTCTCGGTGGTGGTGCGCTGAGTTGGTTCGTTGCGGCAGCGATATTCTCCTCCATCGATGAGCCCGTTCCGGATGAAGCAGAAACCGCGGCCGCCAAAAAGAATGCATCCGAGGGCCCTCACTGGTGGAGCGATACCTGGAAGCTATATACCTCCGACGAAGATTTCCGCCGCTTTGTTAACGTGCGCGCCCTTTTGCTAGTGACTGCGCTATCAACCACCTTCATCGTCACGCTTTCCCATCAAAGCGGCACCACGGTGCTCAGCGGACTCGCGGGCTTCGTGCTTGCTTCTGGCCTTGCCAACCTGGTGGGTGGAAAAATTTCCGGCATCTGGTCGGATCGCTCTTCCCGATTGGTGATGTCGTGGGCGTCGGTTGCGGCATCGCTGACCCTAATGCTCGTGGTCGCTTGTGCTCATTGGGCGCCAACCTGGGTTTGTGCTTGGGCTTTGCCGCTGGGGTTCTTTTTGGTCAACCTCGCGCACACGGGCATCCGCGTCGCGCGTAAGACTTACATCGTGGACATGGCAGGTGGCGATAAACGCACCTTTTATGTCGGTGCGGCCAACACGATGATGGGCGCAATCTTGCTTGTTGTAGGCGCAATCTCCGCAGTCATTTCCCTTGCCGGGCCTACCGCTGCCCTGCTTTTCTTGGCTGCACTCGGCTTCATCGGAGCTTGGCGCGCCAGGATGCTGCGTGAGGTCTCTGCCTAGTTCGTAGCAAACCAGCGCCGAACTGGGGTGCGCTTTATCCCCCAATAATTACGTGGGGCGTTAAGATGTGGGACATTACTCCCTAAATAAGACTCGACGACAGGAGAACGAAGAAACTCGTGGCTGATACAACTAAGTGCGCCATTGTTGTTCTAGCAGCGGGCGCTGGCACCCGAATGAAATCCGCAAAGCAAAAGACTTTGCACGAAATCGGCGGCCGCCCGCTCATCGGGCACGCGCTGCATGCTGCGGCTGGTATGCACCCGGAGCACCTCGTCGCCGTCGTCGGCCACCAGCGCGAGCAGGTCTCTCCTGCCATTGAGGCCATCGCCGCAGAACTGGGAACCGAGGTCTCCCAGGCAGTGCAGGAAGAACAAAACGGCACCGGCCACGCAGTGCAGTGCGGTCTCGAGCCACTCCCCGACTTCGATGGCACCGTCATCGTCACCAACGGTGACGTCCCCCTTCTTCGCACTGAGACCATCCGCGGGCTTTTCGACGCCCACGTTACCGCCGGCAACGCCGTGACGGTTCTGTCGATGCAGCTTGCTGACCCAACCGGTTATGGCCGCATCGTCCGCGGCGCAGACGGCAATGTCGAAGCCATCGTTGAGCAGAAGGATGCAGCAAGCGAGCAGCTTTCCATCAACGAGGTCAACTCCGGCGTATTCGCTTTCGACGGCGCAATTCTGCGCGACGCCCTAACCAAGCTCGATTCCAACAACGCCCAGGGCGAGCTCTACATCACTGACGTTTTGGAGATCGCCCGCACCGCAGGCCACAACGTCGGCGCGCACATTGCTGCCGACGCCGGCGAGCTGGCAGGCGTCAATGACCGCGTCCAGCTCGCCGCAGCTGGACGCGAGCTCAACCGCCGCACGGTGGAAGCCGCCATGCGCGGCGGTGCCACCATCGTCGACCCTGCCACCACCTGGATTGGCGTTGACGTCACCATTGGCTGCGACGTTCTCATCCACCCGGGCACCCAGCTGTGGGGCAAGACTCACATCGCTGATGGCACGGAAATCGGCCCGGACACCACCCTGACCGATATGCAGGTCGGCGAGGGCGCCAAGGTCATCCGCACCCACGGTTCCGAGTCTGTGATTGGCGCTAACGCCAACGTCGGCCCGTTTACCTTCATCCGCCCGAAGACCGAGCTCGGCGAAGGCGGCAAGCTCGGCGGCTTCGTCGAGGCGAAGAATGCCCAGATCGGGCGCGGTTCCAAGGTGCCGCACCTGACCTACATCGGCGACGCCACCGTGGGCGAGGAATCCAACATCGGCGCTTCTTCCGTATTCGTCAACTACGACGGTGTTAACAAGCATCACACCGTAATCGGCAGCCATGTGCGCACCGGATCTGACACGATGTTTATCGCACCAGTCAATGTCGGTGACGGCGCTTATTCCGGGGCGGGTACAGTTATCAAGGAAGATGTTCCTGCGGGAGCACTCGTAGTCTCCGGTGGCAAGCAGCGCAACATCGAAGGCTGGGTTCAAAAGAAGCGTCCGGGCACTCCGGCAGCAGAAGCTGCCGCCCGCGCACAGGACAACAACAAGTAAGGGGAATTACCGCCCATGACTGGCAAGGTAACCGGCAGCAGCAAGAATATGAAGCTCTTTTCTGGGCGTGCACACCCAGAATTGGCTGAAGCTGTTGCCAAGGAACTGAAGACGGACCTCGTTCCAACCACCGCTCGTGACTTTGCAAACGGTGAGATCTTCATCCGCTTCGAAGAGTCTGTCCGTGGTGCCGACTGCTTCGTTATGCAGTCCCACAGCCAGCCGCTGAACAAGTGGCTGATGGAGCAGCTCATCATGATCGATGCGCTCAAGCGCGGCTCTGCCAAGCGCATCACCGCTATCCTGCCGTTCTACCCATACGCACGTCAGGATAAGAAGCACCGCGGCCGCGAGCCGATCTCCGCTCGCCTGGTTGCAGATCTACTACAGGCTGCTGGCGCTGACCGCATCGTTTCTGTTGACCTGCACACTGACCAGATCCAGGGCTTCTTCGACGGCCCGGTCGATCACATGCACGCAATGCCGATTCTGGTTGACTACATCAAGTCCAAGTATCCCTTGGACAACCTCGCAGTGGTCTCCCCGGATGCTGGCCGCGTCAAGGTCGCTGAGAAATGGGCACATGAGCTAGGCGACGCCCCACTGTCCTTCGTTCACAAGACTCGTTCCACCGAGGTTGCAAACGAGACCGTCTCCAACCGCGTTGTCGGTGAGGTCGAGGGCAAGGACTGCATCCTTCTGGATGACATGATCGATACCGGCGGAACCATCGCTGGCGCAGTTCGTGTGCTGAAGGAAGCAGGCGCGAAGTCCGTCGTCATCGCTTGTACCCACGGCGTCTTCTCCGATCCGGCACGTGAGCGCCTGTCCGAGTGCGGCGCTGAGGAAGTCATCACCACCGATACCCTTCCGCAGTCCACCGAGGGCTGGTCCAACCTGACCGTTCTTTCGATTGCTCCGCTGCTGGCTCGTACCATCCACGAGATTTTCGAAAACGGCTCCGTAACCACGCTCTTCGAGTCAAACTAAGCGCTTAAAAAGCAGCACGTAAAAGGACCGTCCAGCACACGGCTGGGCGGTCTTTTCATTTCCCCCCAAAAAACAGAAATGAACTTGACTAATATTTACTCGGAGGCTTGACGAGGCACTTTCCTTGGGTTTTCCCTGCCTTGCGCTAGACGCCACATAAGATGCAGCCATCATGAACCTGTGCTACGACTTGCACGTTGGCAACGGATACCGCACCACAATGAAAGGACATAATGATATGACCTACAATGCGAACTATTTCTCCGGGGAAAGCAAATACAGCAAAGGTGTCGCAGCTGTGCTGTGCGTCCTTGGTCTCTTCCTTGTGGCTGGTCTTCACCGCATATATGTGCCGTTTCGGCGTAGTTGGTAGGGGCAATCCG
>NZ_KV789219.1:0-73429 GCF_001807495.1 Corynebacterium sp. HMSC08C04
CCGAAAAGGAAGAAGCCAAGGAAGAGCCAAAGGCTGAGAAGTCTGCAGACGCTTCCTCCACCCCGGCTGCTTCCGAGGGCTCTTCCAAGATCAACAACGGCGATAACGTTCCTTACGTCACCCCGCTGGTACGCAAGCTGGCGGAAAAGCACGGCGTTGACCTTTCCACCGTTTCCGGCACCGGCGTTGGCGGCCGCATCCGCAAGCAGGATGTCCTGGCAGCTGCAGGCGAGGGCGAGGCACCGGCGGCGTCGGCAGCCGGCTCCTCCAACCCACGCGCACGCTGGTCCACCAAGTCCGTGGATCCGGAAAAGAAGGAGCTCATCGGCACCACCCAGAAGGTCAACCGTATCCGCGAGATCACCGCTGCAAAGATGGTTGAGGCTCTGCAGATTTCCGCACAGCTGACTCACGTCCAGGAAGTCGACATGACTGCCATCTGGGATATGCGCAAGAAGTCCAAGCAGGCCTTCATCGACAAGCACGGCGCTAACCTGTCCTTCCTTCCGTTCATCGTTAAGGCAACCGTTGAGGCTCTGGTTTCCCACCCGAACGTCAACGCTTCCTACAACCCTGAGACCAAGGAAATGACCTACCACGCAGACGTCAACGTGGCTATCGCCGTCGATACCCCACGTGGCCTGCTGACGCCGGTCATCCACAAGGCACAGGACATGTCCCTGCCAGAGATCGCAAAGGCTATTGCTGAGCTGGCTGACAAGGCCCGCAACAACAAGCTGAAGCCGAACGACCTCACCGGTGCCACCTTCACCGTCACCAACATCGGCTCCGAGGGCGCACTCCTCGATACCCCGATTCTGGTTCCGCCACAGGCCGGCATCCTGGGCACCGCCGCTATCACCAAGCGCGCAGTCGTTGTCAACGAGAATGGCCAGGACGCAATCGCCATCCGCCAGATGTGCTACCTGCCGTTCACCTATGACCACCAGGTCGTCGATGGTGCAGACGCAGGTCGCTTCATCACCACCATCAAGGACCGCCTTGAGACCGCCGAATTCGAGGCTGACCTCGAGGTCTAAGGAGTTAAACCCTTAGTAGTTTAGGGTTTCCGCCCCGCAGGCTCCCCTGTTTCCACTGCTGTGGATACTCGGGAGCCTGCGGGGTTTTCACATATCTCCCCGCAAACGGGGGTGTTAGGCCTGTCCGAATCTGTCCGGCGATTTCTCAGCCCTGTTCCTCGCCCACGGGCCGCGTAGGGAGTCTATTCGGCACTTTTAGGCTTTTGGCACGGCCATGGGTTACGCCGTTGCTGTGTGATGCACGAAAAGACTTCTATAAACCGATTTAGGTCACAGCCATAGGCTTTATACTTAGGGTCGGTTTAGGCCATGTTTTAGGCATTCACCATGACGTCCTTCACGGAGCTTCTTTCAAAGGAGATTGAACTTATGGATTTCATCTCGCGCCACCTCGGACCAAATTCTTCCGAGCAAGCGACGATGCTCAACGCACTGGGATACAACAGCGTGGACGCGCTTGTCGACGCCGCACTTCCCACAACCATCCGCGCCGCATCGGCACCGCAGTTGCCAGATGCCTTGAGCGAGAATGAAGCGCAGGACAAGCTGCGCGAATACGCCAGCCAGAACATCGTGTTGAAGTCCTTCTATGGCCAGGGCTACTCCGACACACTTACCCCGGCCGTCATCCGCCGCGGCCTGCTGGAGGATGCTGGTTGGTACACCGCTTATACCCCGTACCAGCCGGAGATCTCCCAGGGCCGCCTGGAAGCACTGCTAAACTTCCAGACCATGATCGAATCCCTGACCGGTCTGCCGATTGCAAACGCTTCCCTGCTCGACGAGGCTTCCGCTACTGCTGAGGCAGTCGGCCTGATGTCCCGCGCGGTCAAGAAGGGCCGCCGCGTCATCCTGGACTCCCGCCTGCATCCGCAGGTGCTCGCTGTGGCGGCGGAGCGAGCTCGCGCCATCGAGCTCGAGGTGGAAATCCTCGATATCCGCGAGGGCCTCGTGGGCGAAGACCTCATCGGCGCCGTCATTGCGTACACCGGCACCGAGGGCGACGTCTTTGACCCACGCGGCATCATCGAGGAGCTGCACACCCGCGGTGCGGTTGTCTCCGTCGTCGCCGACCCGCTCTCCCTTCTTTTGTTGGAAGCTCCGGGCAAGCTGGGCGCGGACATCGTGCTGGGCTCCGCGCAGCGCTTCGGCGTCCCAATGTTCTTCGGTGGCCCGCACGCGGCATACATGGCCGTTACTGACAAGCTCAAGCGCCAGATGCCGGGCCGCATCGTCGGCGTTTCCAAGGATGCAGACGGCCGCGCGGCATACCGTCTAGCTCTGCAGACCCGCGAGCAGCACATCCGCCGTGAACGCGCTACCTCCAACATCTGTACCGCGCAGGCGCTGCTGGCCAACGTAGCGTCCATGTACGCCGTCTACCACGGCCCAGAAGGCCTGAAGGCAATCGCGCAGCACATCCATTCGCTGGCTGTTTCCTTCGCCGACGCAGTTCGTGAGGCTGGCGTAAAACTCGTAGCGGACGAGTTCTTCGACACCGTCACCATCGCTGACGTCAATGCCGCGGCCATCAAGTCCAGCCTGCAGGAGCAGGGCTACCTGGTGCGCGCCATTGGCTCCGACAAAGTATCCGTCTCCTTCGGCGAATCCGCAACCGCTGCAGACGTGGCGAAGCTAGCCGCAGCGTTCGGTGCCGAGATCGCAGCTGACGCTGTGGCCAAGGATGACGCAGCACAGTCCGCGCTTCCTTCCGCACTGGTTCGCGAGGAAGCTCCGCTGGACCACGCAATCTTCAACTCCATTCACTCCGAGACCCAGATGCTGCGCTACCTGCGCACTCTGGCAGACAAGGACTTGGCGCTGGACCGCACCATGATTCCGCTGGGCTCTTGCACCATGAAGCTGAACCCCACTGCCGCCATGGAGCCGATCTCCTGGCCAGAGTTCGCGGGCATTCACCCATATGCTCCGGAAGAGACCACCGCCGGCTGGCGCGCGCTCATCGAGGAGCTCGAGGGCTGGTTGGCCGAGCTGACCGGCTATGCCAAGGTCTCCATCCAGCCCAACGCTGGCTCCCAAGGCGAGCTCGCAGGCCTGCTGGCCATCCGCCGCTACCACGTTGCCAACGGCGACGCTGGCCGCGACGTCATCCTCATCCCATCTTCCGCACACGGCACCAACGCGGCCTCTGCTACCCTGGCCAACCTGCGCGTGGTCGTCGTTGCTACCGCGGACGATGGCTCCATCGACCTGGCAGACCTGGATGCCAAGATCGAACAGCACAGTGAGCACATCGCCGGCATCATGATCACCTACCCATCCACCCACGGTGTCTTCGACCCTGAGGTCCGCGACGTGTGCGACAAGGTCCACGCGGCAGGCGGCCAGGTCTATATCGACGGCGCGAACATGAACGCGCTAACCGGCTGGGCACGCCCGGGCGAGTTCGGCGGCGACGTCAGCCACCTGAACCTGCACAAGACCTTCACCATCCCGCACGGCGGCGGTGGCCCGGGCGTTGGCCCGGTGGGCGTCGCCAAGCACCTGGTGTCATTCCTGCCCACCGATGCGAACGATTCCTCCATCGACCCGCAGCAGGCTACCTCGATTGAAAAGGGCGTTCCTTCTACCGCAAGCAAGTTTGGCTCCGCCGGCGTGCTGCCTATCTCCTGGGCCTACCTGGCCATGGTCGGCACCGAGGGCGTTGCACAGGCCACCAGCCACGCCATCCTGGGCGCAAACTACCTGGCAAAGTCCCTGCAGGATTCCTTCCCAGTTCTCTACACCGGCAACGCCGGCCTGGTCGCGCACGAGTGCATCTTCGACCTGCGCGAGCTGACCGATGCCTCCGGCGTTACTGCGGCGGACGTCGCCAAGCGCCTCGTGGACTACGGCTTCCACGCACCGACCCTGTCCTTCCCGGTCGCCGGCACCCTCATGGTGGAACCGACCGAGTCCGAAGACCTCGCCGAGCTGGACCGCTTCATCGAGGCCATGCGCGCAATCCGCGCCGAAATCCAGGACATCATCGACGGCAAGGTCGCCTACGAAGCATCCGTTATCCACAACGCTCCGTACACCGCAGCGGCAGTGACCTCCGATAACTGGGAGTACTCCTTCACCCGCCAGGAAGCCGCCTACCCGGTTGCCTCCCTACGCGCCAACAAGTACTTCCCACCAGTCCGCCGCATCGACGAGGCTTACGGTGACCGCAACCTGGTTTGCGCTTGCCCGCCGCCAGAAGCATTCGAGATCTCCGCTGACGCGGAGGCCAACTAACGGAATCGAACTAGCAGAAAAGAACTCTAAAGGAGAAAAATGTCTGAACTGCTCAACTCCCCGCTGCATGCAGAGCATGAAAAGCTTGGCGCATCCTTTACGGCTTTCGGCCCGTGGAACATGCCCCTGAAGTACAACAACGAGCTCGAAGAACACCGCGCGGTTCGTAACTCCGCCGGCCTTTTCGACCTGTCCCACATGGGCGAAATTTGGGTCAACGGCGAGGATGCCGCAAAGTTCCTGTCCTACTGCCTAATCTCCGATATGACCACCCTCAAGGTGGGCAAGGCAAAGTACTCGATGATCTGCGCCGCAGATGGCGGCATCATCGATGACCTCATCACCTACCGCCTGGGCGAGACCAAGTTCCTGGTCGTGCCAAACGCCGGCAACGCTGACGTGGTCTGGGAGGCACTCAACGAGCGCGCTGAGGGCTTCGACGTGGACCTCAACAACGAGTCCCGCGACGTAGCCATGATTGCCATCCAGGGCCCGAAGGCAGCAGAAATCCTCATCCCGCTGGTCGAGGACAACAAGCAGGAAGCCGTCATGGAACTGCCTTACTACGCAGCGATGACCGGCAAGGTAGCGCGCAAGTACGCCTTCATCTGCCGCACCGGCTACACCGGCGAAGATGGCTTCGAGCTGATCGTCTACAACTCCGATGCCCCGGAGCTGTGGGAGGAGCTGCTCAAGGCCGGTGCCGAGTACGACATCCTGCCGTGTGGCCTCGCAGCGCGTGACTCCCTGCGCTTGGAAGCTGGCATGCCGCTCTACGGCAACGAGCTCTCCCGCGACATCACCCCTGTTGAGGCCGGCATGGCGCGTGCTTTTGCCAAGAAGGAAGCCGACTTCGTTGGCGCTGAGGTCATCCGCGCACGTGCAGAGGAAGGTCCGCAGGTCGCCATCACCGGCTTGGTCTCCGATCAGCGCCGCGCCGCCCGCGCCGGTGCTGAGGTCTTCGTTGGCGATACCAAGGTCGGTTCTGTCACCTCCGGTCAGCCTTCCCCGACCCTGGGCCACCCGGTTGCCATCGCGCTGCTGGATACCTCTGCAAACCTGCAGCCTGGCGACGCCGTCGAGGTAGACATCCGCGGCAAGCGCTACCCATTTAGCGTCGCGGCCCTTCCGTTCTACAAGCGCGAAAAGTAGTTCGCGGACGCGTGACAACCGTTAAGATAAGAACACATACCATCTTCCGAAAGGACTCCCATCACAATGGCTAACCTTCCTGCAGATTTCTCCTACTCCGAGGACCACGAGTGGATCAACTCTTCTGCTGACGCCGCACAGGGCGCAACCGTCCGCGTTGGCATCACCTCCGTTGCTGCTGACCGCCTGGGCGAGGTCGTCTTCGCTGAGCTGCCGGCAGTTGGTGACACTGTTACCGCTGGTGATACTTGCGGTGAGGTCGAATCCACCAAGTCCGTATCCGATCTCTACGCCCCAGTTACCGGCACTGTCACCGCTGTTAACGAGGCTGTTCACGATGACTACGCAGTCATCAACAACGACCCATTCGGTGAAGGATGGCTCTTCGAGGTCGAGGTTTCTGAGACCAGCGAGCTGATGACCGCAGAAGAGTACGCTGCGGCAAACGGCGTTTAAGCCACTTACTGCTAAAGCGGGAGGTTTCCTCCCGCTTTTTCTTTTGCCTCCGACTACGCCTCCACCTGCCCCCTCACCCCGGTGTTGGGCCGGCATTGGCCTGGGTGGCACTATCAGTATCGACCCCCGCGTTTTATTAGATTAAGGAAGCATCACACATGACAGCTCCTCGTGAGCCCTTCTTCCCCGCTGATCGCAGTATTCGCGCGTCACAGGAAGCGCTGGAAATCCGCCACCTCGGCCGCATGGATTACCAACAGGCGTGGGATCTCCAGGCCGAGCTTGCCGCCCAGCGCGCAAAAGGCGAGCGCGGGGACATCATCCTCGTGGTCGAGCACCCCAACATCTACACCGCTGGCAAACGCACGCAGCCGGAGGATATGCCGGACAATGGTCTGCCGGTCATCACGGTGGATCGCGGCGGGCGGATTACTTGGCATGGTGAGGGGCAGCTGGTGGTCTACCCCATCTTGAAGCTCGCGGAGCCTGTCGACGTCGTGGACTATGTCCGCCGGCTCGAAGAGGCAATCATCCAGACGGTGCGCGAGCTTGGCGTTCGTACCGCCGGCCGCATCGACGGCCGGTCTGGTGTGTGGGTGCCCTCCACCACCCAGGCCACGGACCCGCAGGCCCCCAAGCGCGATCGCAAAATTGCGGCGCTGGGAATCCGCATCACTCGCGGCGTGACCATGCATGGTCTTGCGCTTAATTGCACCAACACGCTGGAGTATTACGAGCACATCGTGGCCTGCGGCATTGACGACGCCGACGTGACCACGCTGAGCCTCGAGCTTGGCCGCGATGTCTCCATGGAGGAAGCTGCGACACCGCTTCTCGACGCCCTGCAGCGCGCGCTTTCTGGTGAGCTCACCGTCGCGGACCACACCTTTGGTTCAGCACCGGACCCGATTAAGGTCGCCAACGAGAAGGCCCGCCAAAAGCGTGCCCAGAGTGCGGAATAATCCTCCACACACCGGACTTGTATTAGTAAGAGACAATCCCAACCCCGTAGAGTGAGTTTTTGTGACTGTTAAGCCTGAAGGACGCAAGATGCTCCGCATTGAGAAGAAGAATGCGGAATCCCCCATCGAACAGAAGCCGCGCTGGATCCGCAACCAGGTCCGCACCGGCCCGGGCTACGAGGATATGAAGTCCCGCGTGTCCGGCGCTTCCCTGCACACCGTGTGCCAGGAGGCTGGTTGCCCGAATATCCACGAGTGCTGGGAATCTCGTGAGGCCACCTTCCTCATCGGTGGCGATAAGTGCACTCGCCGCTGCGATTTCTGCGACATTGCCACCGGTAAGCCGGCGGAGTTGGACCGCGACGAGCCGCGCCGCGTTGCAGAAAACATCCAGGAGATGGACCTGAACTACACCACCATCACCGGTGTTACCCGCGACGATCTGCCGGATGAAGGCGCGTGGCTCTACGCCGAGGTCGTGCGCAAGATTCACGAGCTCAACCCGCACACCGGTGTGGAAAACCTGACCCCTGACTTCTCCGGCAAGCCGGATCTTCTGCAGGAGGTCTTCGAGGCGCGTCCAGAGGTCTTCGCGCACAATCTGGAGACGGTTCCGCGCATCTTCAAGCGCATCCGCCCGGCCTTCCGCTACGAGCGCTCCCTAGACGTTATCCGCCAGGCCCACGACTTTGGCCTTATCACCAAGTCCAACCTGATCCTGGGCATGGGCGAGACCAAGGATGAGATCGAAGAGGCGCTGCGTGATCTGCGCTCTGCTGGCTGCGACATCATCACCATTACCCAGTACCTGCGCCCAGGCCCGCGCTTCCACCCGATCGAGCGTTGGGTACGCCCGGAGGAGTTCGTCGAGCACTCCAAGCTGGCCAAGGAGCTCGGCTTCGGCGGCGTCATGTCTGGCCCGCTGGTGCGTTCTTCTTACCGCGCTGGTCGCCTGTACGTGCAGGCGATGGAGGCCCGCGGTTTCAAACTGCCAGAGAATTTGCAGCACCTGGCTGAGACCTCGAAGGGCGCTACCGCCCAAGAGGCTTCGACGCTGCTCGAGAAGTACGGCCCTTCCCAGGAAACCCCGGTAACGACCCGCATGGTCAAGACCCCGGCAAACGCTGACTCCGCTGCCGCTGCAATTCGTTAATTTGCACCGCTGACCTTTAAAGTAGGAACCATGGCACAAGACGATAAGGCAAGCCTGAAGGCTGCAAAGAAGCAAGAGCGCGCCGCAAAACGCGAGCAGCGCAAGCAAACCCGTTCCCAGATGTGGCAAGCGTTCAATATGCAGCGCAAGCATGACAAGGCATTGATTCCTATCATGCTCGCCGCTTTCCTCGGCATGGGCCTGTTGTTCTTCCTTATCGGCCTGCTCTTTCACGGCGAGTGGTTCATGCTCATCCTGGGCCTCGGCATCGGCGCTTTGCTGGCGATGTGGCTGTTTACCCGCCGCCTTGAGCGCGACATGTACAAAAAGGTCGAGGATCAGCCGGGCGTTGCGGGGTGGGCGCTGGAGCAGCAGCTGCGCAACACCGTGGGCATCGTCTGGAAGGTCAAGACCGCGGTCGGCGTTACCCGCCATCAGGACCTCATCCACCGCGTCATCGGCAATGCCGGCGTCATCTTCGTCTGCGAAGGTGACCGCAAGCGCCTGACTCCGGTTCTCAACACCCTGAAAAAGCGCGTGGATAAGCTCGCCGGCGGCGTTCCGGTCTACGAGGTCTGGGTGGGCAACGGCGAGGACGAGGTTCCAGTGTCCAAGCTGCGCAATCACGTGATGAAGTTCCCGCGTAACTTCAAAAAGGATGAGACCTACGCAACCATCCGCAAGATTGAGGCTATGGATGACCTGCCAGGCACCACCCCGGGTCTGCCGAAGGGCCCGATGCCGCGCCAGGCGCAGAACATGGCTGGCATGAACCGCCGCATGCGCCGCGCACAGCAGCGTAAGGGCAAATAATACTTGTGCAAAAGCGGCCCTTCCTTGGAATCCACCAAGGAAGGGCCGCTTTTAGGTTTTGTAGGAAGCGCCCTGCGACGCCGCAAGATAGAGGAACTAGACCATGATCACTGCGGTGCCGGTTGCGCGGTCGTGGATACCGCGGCCGTCGGTATCGACCATTGCGGCTGGGAAGAGGAAGCCGGTGAGGATGGTGCGCACTGCCGCGCGCCAGAAGCCCACCGTTTGCCCCGGGGCGTCGAGACGCGCCACGCCCATGCCCAGCAAAAGCATGCCCGGAGTGCGAGCAAAGAGCCAGCCGCAGAGGATGCCGACGATGACCCACAGCATGTAGCCCAGGAATGCAGGGCCGCCCAGCGCGTGGGTGAACATCACGATGAGATTGGCCAGCAGCATGCACACGATCCAGTCGATGAGAACCGCCCCTGCACGGCGGGCCACCGGCGCCAGCGCCCCGGAGCCAGACTCAGGAAGTCCGAGCTTTTCGCCCGGCCATGCGCCGGGGCCTTCGAAGTCATCATTTTCGCCCGGGATTGCGGGTCCATCGAGCCATGTTCGCTTATCAGCCATGTTGACCAATCTAGTGCCCCCTGCATGCAGACACGAAAACGAAATATATCTATAGATCGATGGGTTAACGTCCGAAGGCCAAATAAAGCTAGTAAACTTCGATGAAGAACATTTTTCTAAACCCCTGAGGAGACAAACAGTGTCTTTCGAGTCCGTCCAGGAAATCGTCAAGTTCATCGAGGATGAAGACGTAAAGTTCGTCGATATTCGTTTTACTGACGTTCCCGGCACCGAGCACCACTTTTCAATTCCCGCTTCGGAGTTCACCGAGGCCGCCGCTGAAGAAGGCCTCGCATTCGACGGTTCTTCCATCCGTGGCTTTACCTCCATCGATGAGTCTGACATGACCCTGCTGCCAGACCCAGCAACCGCGATGGTGGATCCTTTCCGCTCCTCCAAGACGCTGAACATCAAGTTCTTCGTCAACGATCCGTTCACCTTGGAGCCTTTCTCCCGCGACCCACGCAACGTCGCAATGAAGGCCGAGGAATACCTTGCTTCCACCGGCATCGCGGACGTGTGCAACTTCGGCGCCGAGGCCGAGTTCTACCTCTTCGATTCCGTGCGCTACTCCACCGACATCGACCATGGTTTCTACGAGGTAGACACCGACGAGGGCTGGTGGAACCGCGGCAACGAGGCCAACTTCGACGGCACCCCGAACACCGGTTTCAAGACCCGCGTCAAGGGCGGCTACTTCCCCACCGCGCCCGTCGACAAGCATGGCGAAGTCCGCGATGCCATGGTGCGCAACCTGCAGAACGCCGGCTTCCAGATCGAGCGCTTCCACCACGAGGTGGGCGCGGGTCAAAATGAGATCAACTACCGCTTCAACTCCCTGCTGCACGCGGCTGATGATATTCAGACCTTCAAGTACATCATCAAGAACACCGCCGCTGAGTACGGCAAGTCCGCAACCTTCATGCCAAAGCCGCTCGCGGGTGACAACGGCTCCGGCATGCACGCCCACATGTCCCTGTGGAAGGACGGCAAGCCGCTTTTCTACGATGAGGCAGGCTACGGTGGCCTTTCCGATATCGCGCGCTACTACATCGGCGGCATCCTCCACCACGCACCGGCAGTTCTGGCGTTTACCAACCCAACTCTGAACTCCTACCACCGCCTGGTTCCGGGCTTTGAGGCCCCGATTAACCTGGTCTACTCCCAGCGCAACCGCTCCGCGGCAATCCGCATTCCGATCACCGGCTCCAACCCGAAGGCAAAGCGCATCGAGTTCCGCGCTCCGGACCCATCAGGTAACCCGTACTTCGGTTTCGCTGCGATGATGATGGCTGGCCTCGATGGCATCAAGAACCGCATCGAGCCACACGCTCCGGTAGATAAGGACCTCTACGAGCTGCCACCGGCAGAGCAGGCTTCCATCCCGCAGGCACCAACCAGCCTTGAGGCTTCCCTGCGCGCCCTGGAGGAAGATAACGAGTTCCTGACCGAAGGCGATGTCTTCACCGAGGACCTCATCGAGACCTACCTGCAGTACAAGAACGAAAAGGAAATCGCTCCTTCCCGCCTGCGCCCAACCCCGCAGGAGTTTGAGATGTACTACGACTGCTAATTAGGACTGCTAATTAGGGTGCACAGAAAATCCCTGCGGAAGCACAAGCTCTCCGCAGGGATTTTACGCATTTTAGGCCGCTTGCTTAGCGGCCGGCGGCCTTTAGCTCAGCGCCGCTGCAATCAGCCCGTCAAAGAGCGGGTGCGGTTTCGTTGGGCGCGACTTGTATTCGGGGTGGGCTTGGGTGGCCACCATGAATGGGTGCTCGGGGTACTCCACGAATTCGACCAGGTTGCCGTCGGGCGAGGTGCCGGAGAAGACCAGGCCGGAGCCTTGCTCGATCTGCGCACGGTAGGCGTTGTTGACCTCGTAGCGGTGGCGGTGGCGCTCAGAGACCTCAGTGGTGCCGTATGCCTTCGCCACGACGGAGTCTTCAGCGAGCACAGCTGGATAAGCGCCCAGGCGCATGGTGCCGCCGAGATCCGCCTCGCCGGAGACGGCCGCCTGCTGCTCCTCCATCGTGGCGATGACTGGCGCAGAGGTCTCGGGGTCAAACTCTGTCGAGGAGGCGTCGGCAATACCTGCCTGGCGGGCCGCCTCCAGCACGGTGCACTGCAGACCCAGGCACAGGCCCAGGAAAGGAATCTTGTTCTCTCGGGCGTAGCTCACCGCGGCGATCTTGCCCTCGATGCCGCGCACTCCGAAGCCGCCTGGCACCACGATGGCGTCGAGATCGCCCAGCGGAGTGGCTGAGTCTGCTTCGCAGTCATCCGAGGTGATCCACTTGATTTTCGCCTTCGCGTGGTGAGCAAAGGCCGCATGCCGGATTGCCTCTGCCACGGAAAGGTACGCATCCTGGAGGTCGATGTACTTGCCCACGATGCCCACGGTGACCTCATGACGCGGGTTGCGGACGCGATCCAGTAGCTCGCCCCATTGGGTCCAATCCACATCGCGGAAAGGCAGGCCTAGTTTGCGGATGACGAAGGTGTCCAGGTGCTCGCGGTAGAGCACCTCCGGGATGTCATAGATGGACGGCGAGTCAGGGCAGGACACCACGCCTTCTTCCTCGACGTCGGTCATCAGCGCAATCTTGTGTTTTAAGCCATCCGGAACGTCGCGGTCACACCGCAGCACCACTGCGTCCGGCACGATGCCGATGGAGCGCAGCTCCGCCACGGAGTGCTGGGTCGGCTTCGTCTTCAGCTCCCCCGAAGTGCCGAGGTATGGCACCAACGAGCAGTGGATGAAGAAGATATTCTCGCGGCCGACGGCATGACGTACCTGCCGTGCGGCCTCCAGGAAGGGCTGCGATTCGATATCGCCCACGGTGCCGCCGATTTCGGAGATGACCACGTCCGGCACATTGCCGGAGGCATCGGGCGCGGCCATCGCGAGCACGCGATCCTTGATCTCATCGGTGATGTGCGGGATGACCTGCACGGTCTTGCCCAAGTACTCGCCACGGCGCTCCTTCGCGATGACCGAGGAGTACACCTTGCCCGTGGTCACATTCGCGTTCTTCGTGAGGTTGCGGTCCAAGAAGCGCTCGTAGTGGCCCAGGTCGAGGTCGGTCTCGGCACCGTCTTCGGTGACAAAGACTTCGCCGTGCTCGAACGGGTTCATGGTGCCTGGGTCGACGTTGAGATATGGGTCGAGCTTCTGCATGGTCACCGAGAGTCCGCGGGCAGAAAGCAGCTGCCCCAGCGATGCCGCTGTTAAGCCTTTGCCCAGGGAGGAGACAACTCCTCCGGTGACGAAAATGAATTTGGTGTTCTGGTTGGAACGAGGTGGCATGGAATGCACCTTTCGAGGAATTTGATTGCTGATGCGGCAAGCTCAGCGCAACGAGACACCCCTTGAAGATCAAAAAATCCGCGGGACGCCTCGCGCGGCGACCTACGGATCTTCAGACTATCACCAGCCATCAAATAGAAACAATTAGCTGACAGAAATCCAGGTTGGAGGTGGTTTTGGGCATACGCGATTGCTAGTTGCGTTTTACAAATCCCATGCGGGGGCGAAAGCCCTTCGGATGCTTCATTTGTGCCACGGCATCACCGATCAGCATACGGTTACGGGCGCTTACCGAAGCCGGCATTTGGGCCACGGAGAACCACTGCGCCGCAAGGTTTTCCTCGTCAGAGACCACCGGCTCCGCGCCTTCTGGAACCGAAAGCCGCAGTGCGGTGGACATGAACATGCACTCGTCGCCATTGTCGTAGGTGACAGGGCCTACCTGCCCCACGCCAAGCAGCGCTTCCGCGGTGGCATCGAGACCGACTTCTTCCTTGACCTCACGGATGGCTGTGGTGGTGATTTCCTCGCCAGGCTCGCAGATGCCCTCGACGGGCGCCCAGGTCTCATTATCGGCGCGTTGCACCAGCAGCACCGATGGGACTTCCCATAGCGCCGCGTTCATGGGAACATCGCGGACAATAACTGCGGTGCACGCTGGCAGGAATAGCTGCTGGTGGCCCACCTTCTCACGGAGGTTGAGGATGTATTCAGGGGTTGCCATGCCTACTACCCTAGCCGCTTTCTTTGTCCGCTTTTGGCCGCGCCCGCGCTAGGCCGCCTGCGCTATTTCAGAGCCCAAAATCTCCGGGATGAGCGCTACGATATCGGCTGCAGGGGTAAAGGAAAGCTCCATGTCCGACGCTTCGGCGCACTGACCTTTTAGCTCCTGCGTGGTGCCAGAGACTACGCCGACGATTGCGGGTCCTCCTGGCAGTTGGGCGTACATCGGCCCGCCGGAATCGCCTTGGGTACCGCACAGGCGCGCCCGAGCGGCCGTGGTTTCCATGCGGATCTCGCCGGACTTCAGCCCGCCCTTTTCCGGGCCATGGCTTAGCTCGCCACAGGTCTCCCCAGTGATCCGCCCTAGCTTGCACAGCTGTTGTGGGAGCTCGCCCGTTGTGGCCACGCCGGCCTCCATGTATTTCGGCGTGTAGTAACCCACGTCGGCATGCAGCTCGATGAGCGCGAAGTCGAGGCCGTGGGTGGTATCGGAATACAAGTCCGAATAGACCACTTCCCCGATTGGTTCTGCCGGGAAAGTAAAGGTGCGATGCGCGTTTCCGGCCCACACACGGTCGCCGGGTTTGCCGCAGTGCGATGCGGTCACCGCGAAGTTGCGGCCATCTTCCAGCGAGAAAGACCACGCTGCGGTGCACATCTGGAAGTCAAAATACTCTCCTGGTTTCGGTTCCTGGGCGGAGATATCCAACGCGGTTCCCGCCGGCATGGGCGAGAGCGCAGGCCGCGAGGTACCGGGGCTCGCGGCGGGGTTTTCCGGCTGCGCTGGCGTGGCTTCCGCGTCACCCTCGTTGTTTACCTGAGCATCGCTTTCCGACGCCTCCGGTGCGGCGGATTCGCCAGTGAGGGTGGCCGCGGCGTCGCCAAGCGCGTGCTGCACCGTCTGCGTGGGGATCAAAGAGCAGCCGCCGAGGCCAATTGCTAAAGCCACGGCGGCTGCTATCTGTGGTACCCGCGAGCTAGACCGTGCCATCACCATCGGTGTTCTTGTCTGCTTCGGAAGCTTGCTTGTTTTCCTTTTCCATCTCCGCCATCTCCTTGAGATCGCGGATGAACTTCTCTGGATCGAACTCGGTGAAGTATTCCGGTCCGGAGAACTGTTCCTGTGCCATCTTTTATGCTCCTCTGGGGTGCTATTTCACGTCGGTCTGTGCGATGGAGCTGCGAATGAAGTCTTGGACTGCAGCGACGTCATTGGGCAGATCCGTGACATGCCTTTGCACATCCATGATGCCAGCAAAACGCTCCGGGACTGCTGGCTTGGTGCCGATAGCCTCGACGATGGTCTCGGAGAACTTCACCGGCAGGGCGGTCTCCAGGCAGATGATCGGGGTCTTGATGTCCTCTTCCTTCTGCACCTGGCGGGCGACCTTGATGCCGTCCGCGGTGTGCGGATCCACCAGGTAGTCATAACTTTCCTTGACCGATGCAATGGTGGCCAGGCGGTCCGCATGCGTGGAGGAACCAGAAGTAAAGCCATACTCATCCCGGGCTGCACGCAGTTCCTCAGTGCTGAGCTGGAAACCGCCCTCCTTCAGCTTGGGGCCAAAGAGCTCCGCGGTGCGCGAGGCATCACGGTCAAGCAAATCGAAGACGAAACGCTCAAAGTTCGAGGCGCGGGAGATATCCATCGACGGCGAGGAGGTCTTGAAGGTCTCCTCCGCCGGGCGCGGACGGTAGTTGCCGGTGCGGAAGAACTCATCGAGCACGTCGTTTTCGTTGGTGGCGACGATGAGTTTGTCGATGGGAAGCCCCATCGAACGGGCGATATGGCCGGCGCAGATATCACCAAAATTGCCGGTGGGCACGGAGAAAGAGACCTTCTGCTCGTTGTCAGAGGTGACCTTCAGGTAGCAGTTGATGTAGTAAATGACCTGCGCCATAAGGCGTGCCCAGTTGATGGAATTAACGGCGCCAATGCGGAATTCCTTCTTAAATCCGGCATCATTGGAGGTTGCCTTAACCACATCCTGGCAATCATCGAAGACACCGTCGAGCGCGATGTTGAAGATATTCGGATCATCAAGGCCGAACATCTGAGCCTGCTGGAAAGCAGTCATGCGGCCCGCCGGGGTCAGCATGAAGACGCGGATTCCGGTGCGCCCGCGCATGGCATATTCCGCAGAAGAGCCAGTATCGCCCGAGGTAGCGCCCAGGATGTTGAGGGTTTCATCGCGGCGGCCCAGCTCGTACTCGAAGAGCTCGCCGAGCAGCTGCATGGCCATGTCCTTGAAGGCAGCGGTAGGTCCTTCGGAGAGGTGGCCGATGAAAAGGCCATCACCCAGCGCGGTCACGGGGACAATTTCCTCGCTCGCGAACTTAGGATGGGTGTACGCGCGCTGCGCGATGGCCTCCAGATCATCAGTTGGAATATCATCCACGAAAAGCTTGAGTACTTCTGCCGCAAGCGCCGCGTAGCCTTCCTCAGCGAGCAACTGACGCCATTCATTGAGCACAGCGCCGTTTAGTTGCGGATAGGATTCCGGCAGGTAAAGGCCGCTGTCAAGGGCAAGCCCACCTAAGAGAATATCGGTAAAAGAAGCAGGCTGACGGTTAGCGTCGCGCGTAGAAATGTACTTCACCCCCTGCATCATAGTCGGGCACGCGTAAAGTATCAGCCATGTCTGTGCCAAATCCACGGGAAGTTGTGACCACCAAAGCCTTATCCATTTGGGTTGCCGCGATTCTTGTCTACATCGTGGCGATTACCGGGCGCACCTCTTTTGGTGTGGCGGGGCTGGAAGCGATGGAGCGTTTCGACGTCGATGCCTCTCGCATTGCGGTCTTCACCTCAGTGCAGTTGGGTATCTATGCGTTCGCACAGATTCCTACGGGTGTGCTCATTGATAAGTATGGTCCTCGCAAACTGCTCGTTATTGGCGCTGTCATCATGGGCGTGGGGCAGGTAGCACTGGGCCTAACCACAAATTATTGGATGGCTATTGCCGCTCGGCTTTTGATTGGCGCGGGCGACGCCACGGCCTTCTTATCCGTGATGCGCATCCTGCCATATTGGTTCCCTTTGCACCGCACGCCAATGTTTACCCAGGTGACCTCGTCGTTGGGTCAGCTCGGCCAGTTCGTCTCCGCTATTCCTTTCGCTGCGCTTTTGGGGTGGACCGGATGGACCACGGCCTTTGTAGCTTTGGGTGCGGCGGGCATTCTCATCGCACTAGCTGCGGCGGTTGCCGTAGCGGACACGCCTGAAGCTCTAGGCATCATCGAAACTCCCGCCGAGCAGCCCAATTCGCAGGCGCATTCCTTGGCCACCAGACTGGCCATGGTGCTGCGTTCCCCCGTTGCATGGCAGGGATTTTTCATCCACTTCTGTGGCCTTTTGGGTGCGACTGTATTTGTCATGTTGTGGGGAATGCCGTTCATGACGGAGGGACTAGGAATCTCCAAGGTACAGGCCGGAACGGTGCTGACCTTTTATACGATCTGCATGTTTGCGTTAGGACCAATCCACGGCAAGATTTCCTCGCGTGCGCAGGGTTTCCGCGACTGGATGGCGCTGTTTTTCACGACACTCAACATAATGTCGTGGACGGCTTTCTTCCTCTGGGGCAACAGCTTCTTCAGCCTTTTCATCCTCATGGTGGCTATTTCGTTTTGCTCTCCGTGCTCGAACTATGGCTTCGACATCGTGCGCGAGAACATGGAACGCAGTGTGGTGGCCACGGCAACAGGCTTGGCCAACATGGGTGGATTCATCTCTTCGATGGTGGCAGCGCAAATTTTTGGCATGGTGCTCGATAGCCGTGGCCACGCTCCACACTACGAACTGGGCGACTTCCACGCGGCCGCTGTAACTTCCCTCATCATTTGGCTTGCGGGCATGCTCGGCGTAGCTGTCACGCACTTCCTGCGCAAGCGCGGCGGAGGCACTGGCCCGAAGGTCAAGGTTGTCAGCGTCTCCTAGGTAATCAGGAACTTTATCGTTTCCTCTGGCGCCTCCAAGAATTCCCGGGTAGCCGCCACGGGCTCGGCGGCGTCGAAGGAAATCCTCTCGAAACCGGCGTCGCCAAGCTCGACGATGTCCGCGCCCGGCACGGCAAGCAAAATCGGCGAGTGCGTGGCAATGAGGAACTGGGCGCCGCGTTCTGCGGCTTGATGAATTTCGGCCACGAGCGCCATCTGCCGCACGACGGACAATCCGGCTTCGGGCTCGTCAAGGATATAAAGCCCGCGGCCGTCGATATGCTCGCCCAGCACGTCGAAGACAGACTCGCCGTGGGAGCGGTGCTCCAAGTCCACCTCGCGCGGCAAGGTATTACGCCCGGCGCGCTCGTCTGGGCTATTAGCCGCCTCAAGCACGGACTCATGCGTTTCGGCGCGTAAGAAATAGCCACGTTGTAGATTCTCGTCGAGCTTACAGTTCAACCCCGCGGACAGGCCGCGAAAAGGCGCGCGGATGCGCTTGGCGTCGTCGTAGCGCCCGCCAAAGGGCGAAAAGCGCAGACGCAGCGCGATTGCTTCTAGAAGCGTGGACTTGCCCGCCCCGTTTTCACCCACCAAGCAGGTCACGGGCGAGGTGAACTCGAAGTAAGGCAGGTCCTGCAGGTATTGCACCATGGGCAGCTGGAGCAGGTAGCTATCCAGTTCCTGTTTCTTTATCGAGACGGAGCGCAGCAACATACTCGCCCACTATAGGCCGGGATGGAAGCTACGCAACGCTTCCCCGAGTTCCTGGCCGGGCTCCTTCAACGGGCTTTGCGAAACTTCATCAGAGTTAATGGGAATTTCCGCACTGGATTCTATCGGCATGGCATTGACCGCATAGGAAACGCCGAGTCCGCCAGTGACCGGAATTGCTACGGCCAATGAAACGCCGATCGCGGTGCCAAGTTTCTCGCGCCAGTTCATGTTCCTCCTCCACACGCAATGCGTTATGCATTCGTTATATTTACGAGGATTACATTAAGTCTGGCACCTGCCAGATGCTTCGCGTGAGCCTGCACGGCACCTGTGTGTTCCTGTGATTACTGCGCTGGGGAACTTTCCGCGACGATGGTATCGACGGCCGGGTTGACCAGGCCCAGATCAAAGGCCTTGAGGATAACGGCGGCCTCCTCATCATTGAGGACGCCTTGCTCGATTGCTTTGCGCAAAACCTGGATCATGGTTCCGCGGGACTCGGAGCGATTCGCGGATTCGAGCATGTCGCGCGGCATCGACTCGGGGGGAATGCCAAGCGCTTCAGCCAGCGAGTACATGCGCTCTTCATCGATATTCGACGGCGCTGCCGAATTGTCATTTTGCAGCACACCGCCACCGATGGCCTCTGCCACGGTCTGCGCACCAGCCGGTGGATTATCTCGAGTGGTGGCAAACACGCCAATGCCCAGTGCGAGGATAGCCAACACGGCCACAATCGCCCACACGGCGACGATCTTATTGCGGTACACAGTTTTGAAGTCTAATCCTGGCTAAGAGCGGTTCTAAATACTTGGGCCGAAGTTACCAAATGAGCTGCCGCCACGTGGTGGGTCGAGACGCTCAGAAAGAATATCGATGACAGAGCGAAGTGCATTATCGCCCAAGGTGCGCTCCCACGCGCTGCGCGGCTGCTGGGAATGACGCGGAGCCTGCGGCTGCGTTGGTTGTGTGGTGGCTGGTTCATCTGCCGGGGCGTGAATATTTTCTTCTGGCCTCGGCTTCGTGATGCTTACGCGAAGCTGCGCGTCTTCCAGCTCTAGCGCGTCGCTGCCTGTGGCCCCGGCTGCCCGAGCGGCGGCTAGGAAGGCCTCCAAGTCAGCCAAGGTGGCGGTGGTGATATCAAGCGACAAATTCAAAGACATGGCTTTCTCAATTCTTTAAGCTCAATGCTGGGACAGTTTTCATTCTCTGCCTTCCCAGCCTAGGCATTTTCGTGCTCGAAGGTCTCCGCCTCACCCCAGAAGACCTCGTCGACCACCTTGCGGGCATGCCGCGTGGTCTTGAGATAGGTATCCAGGAATTCCTGGTTGTCCTCCGGTGCCCAGCCGGCAGCACCGGCCACCTGGGCCAACTGTGGTCCCGGCGTCGGCAGCTGATCCACGCGCTTGCCGCGCACGAGCACCAAGGCATTGCGGGCGTCGGTTGCCAGCAGCCAGGCATCCCGCAGCACCTGAACCTTCTCCGGCGGAATCAGCTCGTGTTTTTCCACCGCGTCCAGCACGCGCAACGTCGAAGGATCGTGGAGGTCCGGGTAATCATGGGCATGCATCATGGTCAAAAGCTGTACGGTCCACTCGATGTCGGACAACCCGCCGCGCCCCAGCTTGGTATGGGTGTTGCGATCAGCACCGCGCGGCAGACGCTCGTTATCCACGCGAGCTTTCATACGACGAATCGCGCGCAAGGTCTTTTCGCTAACGCCATCATCGGGATAGCGGAAACCATCGACCATAGCTAGGAACTTCTCCCCCACGCTGCGATCGCCAGCGACGAAGGCCGCACGCAGCAGCGCCTGCATCTCCCAGGCCTCGCCCCACTCGCGGTAATAACGCTCATAAGAGGCAATCGTGCGCACTACGGCACCGGAACGGCCTTCTGGGCGCAGCCCCAGGTCAACGTCGAGCGGCGGATCGCCGGAAGGTTTAGAAAGCCGACGCCGCAGCTTATCGACGATCCCGATTGCCCACTTGACCGCTTCCGTCTCGTCTGTACCCTCGCTAGGTTCGGCCACCACGATGACGTCGGCGTCAGAGCCAAAGCCCAGCTCCATTCCGCCCAGGCGCCCCATACCGATGACGGCGATGCGTGCGGGCGGTTCCTCTTGCGCGGCGTCGCCAAGCCAAGCACGAATCTCCGCGCGCAGCGCTGCCTCCAGCACGGCATCCCAAATCGTGGATAGTTCGTAACACACCTGCTGCACTGACATAAATCCGAGCAAGTCCGCCGCGGCAATGCGCGCTAATTCCACGCGGCGCAAGCTACGGGCCACCGCCACCGCCTTGTCGGGGTCTGCATGACGCTTGGTGGAATTAACCAACGCCTTCGATACCTGCTCGGGCTTGGTTTCCAGCAGCTTCGGGCCCGAAGCGCCGTCGGAGAGCTGCTTGACGACGTCGGGAGCGCTAATGATGAGGTCCGAAGCAAAGGGCGAGGTGCCCAAGATGCTCATTAGACGCTGCCCCACGATGCCTTCGTCGCGCAGCATGCGCAGGAACCATTGCCGGTCATACGCAGCCTCAGAGAGCTTGCGATAGTTAAGCAGGCCCATATCTGGGTCTGCGGTCGAGGAAAGCCAACCCATGAGCGTAGGCAGCAAGATGGCTTGAATCCTAGCTTTTCGCGACGTGCCCGCAGCCAAGGAGGTCAGGTGCTCAAAGGCGCGGTCGGGATAGACATAGCCAAGTGCTGCCAGCTGCAGCTTTGCCGCCTCCGGAGAAAGCTTGAGCTCGTCGGCGGACATGGAGACCACCGAATTAAGCAGCGGCCGGTAGAACAGGCGGGAGTGGAGATCCTGAATTCGCAAGCGCGTGGTCTTCAGGTACTGGTCCAAGCGCTCGGCGGCGGACTTATTGCCCTGCGGGGTGAACCCGGAGATGATGGCAAGCCATTTAAGGGCCTGCTTATCATCGGCGGGAGGCAAGACGTGAGTGCGGCGGAAGCGCTCAAGCTGCAGACGGTGTTCTAGCAAGCGGAGAAACTCATAGGCCTCGATCAACTGCGTGCCATCTTCACGCCCCACGTATCCAGCGCTGACCAGGGCGGTGAGCGCATCCACCGTAGAAAGAACGCGCAGGGTCTCATCGGAGCGGCCGTGCACCAGCTGAAGCAGCTGCACCGCAAACTCGACGTCGCGCAGCCCGCCCTCTCCCAGTTTCAGCTCGCGTTGCCGCAACTCTTTTGGCACATTATCCAGCACGCGGCGGCGCATGGCTTGGACATCTTCCACAAACGAATCACGCTGGGATGCGGTCCACACCATAGGACCGATCTGGGCCAGGTAATCCTCGCCGAGCGGCAAGTAGCCGGTCTGTGGACGTGCTTTGAGCTGAGCCTGAAACTCCCAAGTCTCTGCCCACCGCTTGTAATAAGCAACGTGGGATTCCAAGGTGCGCACCAGCGCGCCGGACTTTCCCTCGGGGCGCAGGTTGGCATCGACTTCGAAGAAGGAGGCCGAGCCGATTCGATTAAACTCGGAGGCCACCCGCGTAATCTTCGGCGTAACGACGTCGGATAAGAAGATGACATCGACGTCGGAAATGTAATTCAGATCGCCAGCTCCGCACTTGCCCATCGCCATGACTGCCAGTTTCGCGTCGACGGGGTCGTCGCCGTAGACGTTGCGGATGGCGACGGCGAGCGCGGCAGTAAGGGCGGCGTCGGCAAGCGCAGTCAAAAGCCGCGTGACAACCTGGAACTCCAAGCGCGGCTGCGGCGCAGACTGCCCCTTGCGGGAGAAAAACGTACCCGCAAGATCATGAGCGGCGATGCGCATCATGAGCGTGCGATAGGTGGACTTAAGCACCGCCTTGTGGTCCCCTGCGGCGGCTCGGTAGGTGCCGGCCGTGTTCAAATCCGGCGTGGCTGTATCGGGGCGTTCCTCTTGCGCGTCCTCGGTAAAATCTGCAGGTTGAGCGCCCACTGCGCCAAGAATCTCCTGCAGCATCTCAGTTGGCGTGGGCAAGGGCTTGGCCAGCTCCCGCCACAGCTCGGGATTAGCAGCCAAGTGATCACCAAATGCTGTCGACGCCCCGAGCAAAGCTAAGGTGCGCACGCGCAATTCCTCGCTGCTACGCAGCTGCCCATCGAGCTCGGGAACAGCCTCATACATGCGGATTAGCGTGTTCAGCGCAAGGTCCGGATCACCCGAAGCTGCGAGCGTCCACAAAAGCTCTAGCGACTCGGGATTATCCCAGCCCAGTTGTTCAAGATCTTTAGCTGCCGTCGCTCGAGTAAGGCCTAGGGTGGCCGGCGAGGGAACTGCAATAGGGCGCATCAAAATCCTTTAAAGTGCCTAACTAGTAGTTGAGGTTGAGCTCAAAGCTGGTGATTTGCTGCTGATAGGAGTGCCATTCATCCCACTTGGCACGCAAGAAATACTCGAAGACATGCTCGCCTAGGACTTCCGCCATAAACTCCGACTTTTCAAACTCACGCAGGGCCTGGTCCAAGCTGACGGGCAGGTCGCGGTAGCCCATAGCGCGGCGCTCGCGGCGAGTGAGCTGATGGACATCGTCCTCTGCGGGATCGCCCAACTCGTAGCCTTCCTTGATGCCACGCAGGCCTGCTGCCAGCAAGACGGCATAACCCAAGTATGGGTTCATCGCAGAATCCAGCGAACGGATCTCCACGCGACGCGACTCCGCCTTGCCCAGACGGTAGGTAGGCACGCGGACGAGCGCAGAACGATTCGAAACGCCCCAGGTTGCTGAGCCCGGCGCCTCGTTGCCGAACATCAAGCGCTTATAGGAATTGGTCCATTGGTTGGTCACAGCAGTCAACTCAACGGAGTGCTCCAAAATGCCCGCAATGAACTGCTTGGCGGTTTGGGACAAGGAAAATTCATCGTCGGGATCGTGGAAAGCATTGTGCTCTCCTTCAAACAGGCTCAAGTGGGTGTGCATGCCAGAACCTGGCAAGTGTTCAAAAGGCTTCGGCATGAACGTGGCCTGGACTTTTTGGTCAGCAGCCACCTGTTTTATGACGTGGCGGAAGGTCATGATGTTATCGGCCATGGTCATCACGTCGGCATGGCGTAGATCGATTTCCTGCTGGCCCGGCGCGGTCTCATGGTGGCTAAATTCCGTGGCAATACTCAAGGCCTCTAGCGCCGACATGGAGTGACGGCGGAAGCTCGGCGCGCGGTCATGGGTGGCTTGGTCGAAGTAACCGCCATTGTCCGTCGCGATGAGATTTGTATTATCCGGCGATTGCTCCAGCAGGTAGAACTCGATTTCTGGTGCAGCCATGCAGGTAAAGCCCTCATTGGCGCTTTCGGTGACCTGGCGACGCAGGATATGGCGCGGATCCACCATGGAAGGCTGGCCGTCTGGTTGGGCAATATCGCAGAACATGCGCGCCGAAGCAATCTCCGGCTCATCTTGGTCGAAAGGCATGATCTGAAAGGTCGAAGGATCTGGCAGGGCGAGAGTATCCGACTCGGCGATGCGGGAAAAACCTTCGATAGATGAACCGTCGAAACCTACGCCCTCCTCGAATGCTGATTCCAGCTCGGAGGGGCTCATGACAACGGACTTGAGTGCGCCCAAGATGTCGGTGAACCACAGGCGGATGAAGCGAATATCGCGTTCTTCGACTGTGCGGAGGACGAATTCATGTTGGCTGTTCATGCTCTAAACCTTACCTGCGATACACGCGTAAATTGCGCACTCTATTAGACACTACTTTGGGCGGCGTTTGACCATTTCAGCAAAGTATCTCGGGGGCAAAAGGTGGGGGCGATGCGTGGAAGGGATGTCTGGGCGGCGTGCTTTGCTGAACACACATTCGAACACAGCCGAAAGGAAAACCATGTACCAAGACACTGACCACTCCCACCGCGCTCTCCACAACGAAGCTCTCATCAACGCTGTCTGGGCCGCCGAGAAAGGCTGGGCACCGGCCGATATCCTCCACGTTCTAGGTCCTAAGGTCCATCCCCTGCTCTATCGCGCCGCACCACGCGTCCCGGCGCGCATTTCTTCGCCGGTACTGCGCAAGCAATGGCTGCAATTAGCGCCACCACGTTCGGGCTCGCTGATTCTCCCGGAGGAAACACTTCGCAAGCTAAGCCTGGAGCTGTTACGACTGCCTAAGCTGCGTGATACTGAGCTTTTGGTCGCGGCCGCGAAGGACCGCCAAGCGGATATTGATCCGAAGCAAGCGAAGATTCGCGAGAAGATAAACAACCTCCTGCGCAAGGCGGAATCCACTCCCTTTGAGAATGAAGCGGATGCGCTCATTGCCAAGGCGCAGTCCCTGCAACAGCGCTACCGTGTGGAAGATGTGTTTGCTGGGCACGCTCCAGATTTCCTTGCTCGGCGCGTGCATATCCACGCCCCGTATGTAAAGCACCAAGCGAGTTTGCTGGGCGTTGTGGCCTATCACAATGGTTGCGCCTCAATCCTCGCGCACGAAAAGGGCATCGCCTGCGTTGTTGGCACGGCGGAAGATTCCGCGCATGTGGCCCAGCTCTTCGATTCCTTGAGCCGCCAATGCGACTGGTACATGCGCTCCGGAGACGGTGCGGCCCAGGCGCGCAGCCGCGGCGAGACCGCCGCCTACCGCCGTAGTTTCTGGTTGTCCTATGCCGCCCGCATCTCGGAGTTGCTCGATGAAGCTAACTTCACCGGAATGTCTGAAGCAGCAGATGCCCGTACGGCAGAAACCGGCAATGAGGCCGATGGCCGCAGCCTTGCCCGGCAGGCAATCCCGGCGCTGTATGAGCGCCAGGTTGGTTCCGAGGAAGCCCGCAACCGCTTGTTCCCTCACCTTTCCGCAATGACGCTTTCTGCCAGTAGTTGGGCCGGGGTACACGATGGTGCAAGTGCGGCTGAAAAATCGCATCTTGCAGGCGATTCCATAGGCTCAAGCAGCCAGCGGCAGATCGCCAGTTAACGTCTGGAAAGCCTGCCCCATTAACCTACGCTGACGGGTAGGCTTTCGTTTAGTAACTCTTCTTTCCTTAAATACGTATTGATTAAAGGTGTGTGCATGTCTACGAAGACTTTCCTCGAAGTCGAAGCAAAGTTCGCAGTCGCTGAATCCATCCAATTGCCTGAGCTCACCCGGCTCGCTGGCGTGGACCACATCGCTGAAACCCACCACCACGCACTTTCTGCCATCTACTACGACACCGAAGACCTGCGTCTGACCCATGCAAAGATCACGTTGCGTCGTCGTACGGGCGGAAATGATGATGGCTGGCACATTAAGATTCCGGGCAGCCAAGGCCGAACGGAGATTCATGCCGAGCTCGGCGAGCCAGTAGATGGCCGTTACGAGGTCCCAGCAGAGCTTCTCCACGAGGTTCGCTCCGTTATCCGCAATCACCCGCTTGCCCCCATCGCCCAGGTTGATAACAACCGTACTGAGATGGTTCTTGCTAACGCCGAGGGAAAACCGGTTGCTGAATTCTGCGATGACCACGTCACCGCTTTCTCCTTCCTGCAAGGAGGCGGTCAGCATACCTGGCGTGAGTGGGAAGTGGAGCTCGCCGGCGACCTACCAGGCACCAATGAAGGAAGCCGCTTCATCCGCGAAGCCACGTCCCTCCTCATCGGCGCCGGCGCACGCGTTTCCTCCTCCCCGTCCAAGCTGAAGTCCGCTTTGGGCGATTCCATCCGCAACGCGCCCCTTCCTCCAGCACTGCAGACTTCGAGCGTGGAACCGGATTCCGCTGCCGCCGCGGTGGTCAGTGCGCTGAAGGCGAACCGTGACAAGCTCGTCGACTACGACCCCCGCGTCCGTCGCAACGAATGGGATTCTGTCCACCAGATGCGCGTGGCTACCCGCGAGCTGCGCAGCCACATTCAAACCTTCCACGGCATTGTCGTTGGCCCGGAAATCGAGCGCATCGAATCTGAGCTAAAGCTTCTCGCCGGCATCCTAGGCGTAGCACGCGACGCTGAGGTTGTTGAAGAACGCTGGCAGAGCTTGCTTGCCTCCGAAGATTCCGACACATTGGACGAGGCAACGCGCGAGCACATCTCACGCGACATGGGCACCGCATACCGCCGCGCTCACCGCCACGTGGTTGCCGCACTCGATTCGGAGCGCTACTTGGAGCTGCTGGATTCGCTTGATGAGCTACTAGCCAACCCACCAGTAGCACAGGACTCCGAGGAAGCGCCTGCAGATGATGCCGAAGAGACCGAAGACGCCACAGTAGTTTCCACCGTTACTCCAGCTGCAGAAGCCGCGGACGCTGCTGAGGCCTCGGGTTCGGAAGAGACCGCCCAAGAAGCAGAGGCTACGGACACCGCGCCGAAGAAAAAGAAGGACGCTGCCGCCAAGAAGCAGGAAGCTCCGTCCATGGACCAGGTCATGGCGATGCACCTCAACGAGGCGTACAAGAAGCTGGTCAAGCGTCATGAGAAGGCAATCAAGAACTGGGATAACCCAGAACTATCGCTGCACGAGCGTGAGGATTACTTCCACGACATGCGCAAGGCCGCTAAGAAGCTGCGTTATGCAGCAGAGGCTGCCGGTTCTGCGACGAACCTAAAGACCAAGGGCCTGTACAAGGCTTGCAAGCAAATGCAATCGGTCTTGGGTGATTTCCAAGACTCCGTCACTTCCCGTGACAAGCTCCTAGAGCTGGCCAACACCGCTCGCCGCCGCGGTGAAGACACTTTTGGTTACGGCCTTCTTTACCAGCGTGAACGCAATATTGGCCTCGAAGCACTCGACGATTATGCCGAATCCTTCAAGGCCATCAAGTCCGCGTTCAAGCCGCTGAGCAAGAAGCTCAAGAAATAGGATCGAGTCTTAAGCGTCATCTTCCGCGTCGTAAGCATCAGCGGCTTCGTTGCGAGCCTTCGCAATCTCGATAGCGTGCTCTGCTTCCTCGCGGGTGGCGTACGGGCCCATGCGGTTATCCCAACCGCTTTCAGCGCCCTGGGTTACCTTGCCGGTGGCGGTGTCGTAGTACCACTGCTCATCTGGGTTGCTCATAAAAGGCTCCTTTTCTTAACTAGCCCTTCTGCTGCTACTGTCCGCACCCCGTGTTGCGGGTAGCGGTGGCCGGCGGCCACACTAGGGTGTTTAAGGGGTGCCACCACTTTACAGGCACATCCCAATAGGCGTCTGGCGCGTAAACGCTAGACTATGAAAGTCCAAAGTCCCCCAAAGCAGCACCAAGGAGTTCCTCGCACCATGCCGATGTGGTCCACGCCTTCTTCCCCCGCAGCGGAGCGAATCAACGCTGCCCACCTCGAACTAGTAGGCACGGAACCAGCACACTGCGCTAGTGCGCCCGCTACTTTCTCGCTCATTGGCGAGCACATTGACCACTTTGGTGGCGTCGCCATAATGGGCTTAGCGCAGATGCGTGCTGCCGCAGCGGTTAGCCCACGTACCGACGGCACCATTGCGGTTCACCTTGTTCCGCACGAGGGCGAGACCATCAACGACGCCATCAGTCTCACCGAACTGGCATCCCGTGCCGCAGAGCAGCTGCCGTCAATAGATTCTGAGGGCCAGCCCATCATCCCGGCGGCTCCGGTCGGTGGCTTCGCAGCCCGTTGGGGCGGCATCGCACACACCATGATTAACCGCCAGCTGCTTTCTCGTGAAACCGCCGGCATGGACGTCACGGTGGTTAGCGATATTCCTTTCGCAGCCGGTCTTGGTGCGCTTGCCGCGGGAGATGTCGCTGTAGCGTTAGCGTTGCTCGGTGATGCCGAAGATCTTCACTCCGCTCCCCTGCGCGCACGCATCGCCGATGTCTGCTCCCAGTCGGTCGGCACCTTCGGCGAATACCCCGCCCTGCGTGCCCGCCACACTGCCGCGCTCCGAGGCGTGGGCGAGACAGTAACAATCGTGGACTACGCGGATGGCTCCGTCACCCAGGCGCCCCACCCAATTACCCGCGAGATTGCCGCGTTTGCTGTTACCGTCCCCGGCGATTTCGATGCCACACCAGGCATCGCCGCGATTCGCCAGCGTGAGCGTTTCATCGATGATGCCTGCCATGCTTTCGGCGCTGAGTCGTTGCGACTTTTGCCCGACGCATCCCAGCGTGTGCTGGATTGGCTGAAGGCAGTTCACAAGGTCCATGGCTCGGCCAACCAGCCCACCTTGGCCGAAGCCGCCGAGTGGTTGGTGTTCTATTCGGAAGAAACCGAGCGCGCCCAAGAACTCGCCCGCGCCCTGCGTTCGCGCCGCGGCACCGATCTCTTCCCGCTGCTTAACCAGTCGCAGCAAGCACTAACCACGGTTTATAGCCTGCACTCCGCGGAAAAGATTGCCGAGCTAGCCACGGTGCGCGGCGCACGCTCTGCGCGTTCAGCACACGCTGGTACTTCCCAGTCTGTCATCGCTTTCGTGCCGGCGGCCAAGGCCGATAACTTCGCAGCGGACCTCGCCGAGGACGGATTGCTGGTGGTTCCACTGCTCGACGGCGAGCAAGCTAATACCTTCTAGCCACAGCAGCGAACTAACCACAACTAATCAGCAGGCCACGCAAAAAGCACGTCGCGCTCTGCCACGTCAGCTTTGACCAGAGAGAAGTTAGACTCACTGCCCGTATCTGGGTGCCCGACAGCCTCCGCAAATACCGGAGGTTGCGTCACAAAGATGCGGGCTTTCTCACGCGTTGGCCCACCCTGGACCACGATCGCTTCAAAGTTCGTGCCCACCCATGGCTCGAGAACGGTTGCCTCTGTCAGGTTCAGACAGGCTTTATCCACTTGGGAGGCCAGCTGCGAGGTCGTGGCCATCGTGCGAGTTAAGTCCCCAGCGCGCGAACTAACCCACTCCGGCACAGATTCGCCGTGTGCGAGCGCGAGGCAGACCTCCGTGGCGAATCGATCCGCCAACCGCCGCAGCGGCGCAGTCACATGCGCGTAGTAGCCGCCGATGCCCGCGTGTACCTCCGCGGGCGATTCCTCCAGCCACACGTAGCCGGCACCGCGCAGCAGGCGCTGCGCTTCCCGCATTGCGGCCATGCCCCGCGGCGAATCCGCATCGAGTGTTTGCAGGAACTGAGTAATCGAGGCGTCGTCAAGCGAATAGCCCAAGGCCGCAACCTCAGTGCGGAACTCCTCCTCAGCTTCCGCCGTGGCCGCAGGCAGCGTGCGCAGCAACCCCACGCCGTGCTTTTCCATCAGCTGCCCCGCGCACATCCCGGTCAGCAGAGAAATCTCCGAGTTATAGTCCATGACCTCGTACCGCGGCTCAATGACCAGTTCATAGCGGTGTTGGCAATCTTCCTCGAATTCCTCGACACTCTGGGAAGGAAGCCGCAGATTAATCGCCTCCCGGCGCAGCGAGGAAGCCTGCCGCAGCTTTCCTACTTGCGGCAACAAAGCAATCGAGGAATGCATGCTGCCCGCTGCCAGATCCGCGTGCACGCCTTCATAATCCAGCCGCGCCCTCGAGCGCACCAATGCTCGCGCCAAAGTAAAGTCCAGAACCTCGCCCGCCCCATCGAGGTCGATGGTCCACAACACGGCCGGGCGATCCACGCCCTCCAGCAAGGAGGCCTTGTCCTCCGACAACACCGTGGGATGCAAACGCGCTGGTTCATCGGGCAGATATATGGTCTGCCCGCGGCGGAAGGTCTCCTCCTCCAGGGCGCTGCCGGGCTCGATGAAAGCCGCGACGTCGGCAATAGCGTAATACACCCGGTAGCCATCCATGCGCGCCTCAATGCACACGGCTTGGTCCAAGTCTTTGGAGCCCAATGGGTCGATGGTAACCAGCGGGATATCACGCGCATCGCGGCGCAAGGTGGCGAAACGATCCTGCGCGGCCGCGGCCGCCGCACACAGTTCCTCACTAAAGTCGGTGGGCACACCGAATTCGGCGGCGACGGAGCGGAAATCTAATGGGGCGGCATAGAGTTTCATGCCACCCCATTGTTCCAGAAAAATGGGCGAATGAGTCGACGCATAAGCCGGATTCTGTCTTCCCGCACGCATCAAGCGTGCGGCGGTGAACATCCATCTAGACCAACCGTTGCCAGTTGGTTCAAGCAGCTACCTTCAGGCTAAAGCGAGCAGCCTTCGAACGCCTGATCAAGCCCGCAAAAATGCCGGCCATGATGCCTTGCTCCCAGTGGGGTTTACCCAGCCACCGCCATCACTGACGGTGCTGGTGAGCTCTTAACTCACCGTTTCACCCTTACCTCACGAATCTTCGTACGACGAGGCGTAGCGAAGTCGTTCGGCGGTCTACTTTCTGTTGCACTTGCCCGCGGGTCGCCCCGGGTTGCCGTTAGCAACCACTGTGCTCTGTGGAGTCCGGACTTTCCTCGTCCCCCGCCTTGCCCCTCGTGGAGGTTGGTTCGGAAAGGACGCGTTCACCCGGTCGGCTCATTCGCGCGTTACAGTCTAGCCCAGTGACTGCAAATGGCCCACATCGTTGAAACCGCGCAGCATCGAGCCGCCGTCCCAGAATTCCGCAATGCTTATCGACGCCAAGTCCAAAAAGAGGCGATTAAAAGTCACCGGACCTGCGTCCAAGCTCTGCCTGATAAAGGACTTGATGGGATTGACATGCGAGACCACCACGACGGTCTTGCCCGCATACTTTTCCTGCAACTCCTGGCGGGTCTTGCGCACGCGGCGGTGAACCTGCTGCAAGGACTCGCCGCCGGGGCAGGCCACGGAGGCATCCTCTAGCCACTGGCCGTGCAGCTCGCCATCGGCAGCGTGGGCCTCGGCGAAGGTCTTGCCTTCCCACAGCCCGAAGTCGACCTCGATTAAGCCCGCTACGGTTTCCACCTCAAGAGCATCTTTATCAGCTCCGGCCGGGCGCACGCTGCGCGCAATCGCCTGTGCGGTCTGCTGGCAGCGCTTGAGTGGTGAGCAGACGATGGCATCGACTGGCGTATCGGCCAGCGCCTGGGCAGCTGCGAGTGCCTGTTTGCGGCCGAACTCGGTCAACTCTGGATCGGCATGGCCTGAGTACTGCTTGGCCACCGACATCGCGGTTTGTCCGTGGCGAACCAGGATGAAACGCGTGACCGGGCCTTGCTCGGCCATCCAATCGCTGGGCTGGCTCGCAGCGGCCGGCTCTCCCGGTTCCACACTGGCGGTCTCCTGCACCGCAGGAGCCTGATCCGCCTGCTCAGTATCGCCGACAAAACCCACCGGCTCGCCCGCGGCGGCGGCATCCATCGCCACGTTCGACAACGCATCCGCGACCTTGTTCTTGGCACGCGGCACCCAGCTCAGGTTGAACGTGCCGATTTGGTCGATGAGTTTGCGCGCCTCCAACGCCAGGGCCTGCATGTCTGGGTGCTTGATCTTCCAGCGCCCGTTCATCTGCTCGACCACGAGCTTAGAGTCCATGAAGAAATCAACTTCGTCGGCGCCTAGCTCCACCGCGGCCTCGAGCCCACGCAGCAAGCCGTGGTACTCGGCCACGTTATTGGTGGACTTTTTACCTACGACATATGCGATTTCGCGCAGCAGCTGCTGGCGGTCGGCGGAATAGACAGCGGTGCCGGAACCCGCGATTCCCGGATTGCCACGGGAACCGCCATCGGCATAAATAACCAGCTTCATTAGGCCGGGCGCACCAGGTAGGAGCCGCAATCGCCGCACTGCGGCAGGACCTCGGTTGGGGCGTTACGCACCGCATTCTGCTCTGCCGGCGGCAGCACGATGAAGCAGCCACCACATGCGCGCCCCTTGAAGGCCGCCGCACCGACACCGTTTTCGTGGCGCACGGAATCGTAGCTATCCAGGACGTCGGCAGGCAGCTGCTCGCGCAGCTCCGCAATGCGGATTGCCGGATCCGGGCGGTTATCCACTGCCTCCTGCGCCGCCTCCGCAGCACGCGCGAGCTTTTCCAACTTGCGCTGGGACTCATCCACACGCGCACCGTGCACGTCGCGGTTCGAGCGCAGCGCGTGAATCTCATTGTGAGCTTCCTGCAGCTCGCTCATCAAGTCTGCGATGCGCGACTTTGCCGCATACAGGTCATGCTCCAAGTCCTTGCGACGCTCCGGGTCAACCTCGGCTCCCAACTGGGCCTTATCGTCGCGCTCGCGCTGGCGCAGCTTGCGCTCATCGGCCTGGATACGCAGGATTTCCATCTCCATGTCGTCGACGGCGAGTTGGGCGGAACCGGCGGCGTCGACAAGCCGCTTGTGCTCAAGCTGTGCCTTTTCGTACTCCTGCTGCTCCGGAATGGTCTTTTCTCCCGTAACGCCCTGGGAACGCTCGAGGTTGGCAAGTTCCAGCAGGACAGGCTGCAGTTGCTTCGACAGTTTCATTTAGTTCTCCTTATGGCAGGTCTTCCCGAGGCGATTATTTTCCGTGGACGGACAATGTCCACGGGTCGGTGCGCAGCTCGATGATTTCAGTATCCACCTTGTAAGCCTTTTCCACGATATCGCGCGCCTGCATAGTCCATGGAAATTCGCTGGCCCAGTGGGCAGTATCGACCACGGCAGGTCCCCCTGCACGCAAGTGCTCGTCCACGGGGTGGTGGCGCAGATCCGAGGTCACATACACATCCACGTCCAGCTCACGAGCGGCATCCAGGAAGGAATCACCGGAGCCACTCGAGACCGCCACGCGCTTGACGATGCCATCTGGGTCACCCGCCGCGCGAATTCCCCAGACCGTCTCCGGAAGCGCGTTCGCGACCTGCTGCGTAAATTCGCGCAGAGTCATTGGCTCGGGCAGCTCGCCGATGCGCCCGAGGCCGAGGCTGGTCTCGGTGACCTCGGCGTCGGAAAGCGCGTGCGGAATAATCGGGCGTCCCGGCTCGATGCCCACCAGCTCGGCGAGCTTGTCGTTAACGCCCGGGCGGGCCTTATCCGCATTAGTGTGTGCTGCGAACAAGGCGACGCCGCCCTTGAGCAAGGTGTGGATGACCTTGCCCTTTGGCGTGTCCGCTGCCACGGAAGTCACCCCGCGCAGGAGCAAAGGGTGGTGCACTACTAGCATCTGCGCGCCCATCTCCACTGCCTTTTCTACAACCTGCTGGGTGCAGTCGAGGGCGAAGGCCACCTTTCCTACCTCGTCTTCCGGATCACCGCAGATAAGGCCCACGGCATCCCACTTTTCGGCTAGGTGCGGCGGATAGGCTTCCTCGAGGACGCGGCGGATATCGCCAACGGTTGTCTGCGCCATGGCTTAAGGCTCCTTAATGCATTATTTGCGATGTTTTCGCTCTCTGCGCGCTGCTGCACTATCCTAGCTTTCGTTCAGAAATCGCTCTATTTGCTTATAAGAGGTCTAAACCCCCATGACTTCTGAGGACAACCCCTCCGCATTGCACCTCGTGTTCGTCTGCACGGGCAATATTTGCCGCTCCCCCATGGCGGAAATCATCGTTCGCGATGCCATGGAGACCGACATGCTAGATCTCGTCGCCCGTGCCTCTTCCTGCGGATTGGGCGGCTGGCATGTGGGCCAGGGCGCGGACCCGCGCGCCATCGCGGAGCTGCGCAGCGGCGGCCACGACGGCGCAACCCACCGCGCGGCGCAGCTCAGCCCTGAGCACATGGATGCGGATCTTTTCATCGCGATGGATTCCGGCCACCGCGACGCCCTCATCGAGCGAGGTATCGACCCGGAGCGCGTTCGCTTGATGCGCAGCTTCGACCCGAATGCCGAGGAGCTCGACGTGGAGGATCCTTACTACGGCACGGAGGAGGACTTCGCGCGAACGCGCAAGGAAATCGAAGCAGCCGTGCCTGGCCTGCTGGATTGGATTCGCGAGCAGCAGGTCTAGGATAAGGGCATGTTAAAGACGTTCCTCAAGCCGGGATGGGTTCTGCTGCTCATCTTCGTGGTAACCTTTTCCTACTTTGCTTTCACGGTGCTAGCGCCCTGGCAGCTGGGCAAAGATGACCGAATTGTGGAACGCAATCACCTAATCGCCCAGGCTTATGAGGCGGACCCACGCCCGCTTTCTGAGGTCGTTGATTCTGAGGGTGCCATCGCAGATGATGAATGGTCCCGCGCTACCCTCCACGGACGCTATTTGGCTGATGAGGAAGTGCTACTGCGCCTGCGTCCAGTTTCTTCGGGTGCGGTATACCAGTCATTGGTACCCTTCCGCACTGACTCTGGCCTGACCATGCTGGTCAACCGCGGCTGGATTGCCGCTGGTGAAGGAAACACTGTGCCCTCGATCCCTAAGGCTCCTGCCGGTGAGACCACAATTGTCGGCATGATTCGCGCGGACGAGCCGAAGCACGCCTCTGCGCCGATTGATCAAGAAGGCTACGAGCAGGTCTACTCAATTCACACCGAAGAGGTGGCCTCGCTTACCGATACAAAGTTGGGCCACGACTACATCCAGCTCTCGCCTGAGCAACCCGGTGAGCTGACCGCCTTGGAGGTCCCGCAGCTCGACCGCGGTAACCACTTGTCTTATGGCTACCAGTGGATTGCCTTCGGCATCATGGCGCCGCTGGGCTTGGGCTACTTCGTGTGGTCCGAAATCCGCGAACGCCGCCGGGCCCTCGAGGAAGAAGCGGCATTACGGGCTGCCACCAGCGCAGAGGGCGCTTCTGCCCCCACTGCAGGCCCTGGCTCTGCTGCAGACTCTGCCCCCACTGCAAGCCCTTCCACGGATTCCGTAAAGGAAACCACGGAGCCCGCGGCCGCCGCGGAATCCACCCCGCGTGCAGACACGACGCCTTCGCGTCGCAGCCGTTCCCGCTACGGCGACTCCAAGCCGGATTTTTATGAAAAGATCCGCGAACGCGGCCAGGAACGCTTCTAAGCCGCCGACCTCACCATTTACGGCGGCTTAGCGCCCTTTGCATCCAAATGGTGAGGTCGCCCCGCAACTCTTGTTCCTCAAAGCAACCAGTGTGACGTGAGTAGCCTGGATATACCCATCCCTCCTCACCATTTGCGGGCTTCCGCCCAGACAGCCGCTCCGCCCAAGCCGTCGCCCCACTGCGCGAGCGCGGCTACACGCAGGTCTACTCCCTGCGCGGCGGCATCAACGCATGGCTAGAGCAGAATACCGCGTAGGCAGCCCATATTAAGGAAACTGAAGACAGTCCACGGCGTGTGTACCTCTGCGTGTATTTAGCGTGCCTGAATCACCAGGTTTCTGGCCGCTATTTACATATATCGGTACATGAAACCACGCCTGGCAATGCGAAGGGCGTTTGAAGGAAACAAAAAGTCTCGAGACACCATCCAAAGGAACGATGTCTCGAGACTTCACACTGGTGCGGCCTGAGGGGATCGAACCCCCGACCTACTGGGTGTAAACCAGTTGCTCTTCCAGCTGAGCTAAAGCCGCATTGCGTTAACGCTTGCATAAGATTAGCCCACACAAGCGTTAGCTAACAAATCGCCTGGTAAAAGTTATTTCTTGGTATATCCGCGAGCAACCAAACAAGAACCTTGCCACTCGCCTAGGCGCTCCGCTTTAGTCTGCACCAAGCCTGCGAGCTGAGCGGACTCGGAGATGTCACCCGGCGCGAGGTTGCCCGGCTTGCCTGCCCCTGGGGTCATAAGCCAGATCCGGCCAGAGTCCCCTAGCGGGCGGGTTGCATCGACAAGACCATCGACGAGGTCGCCGTCTTCGGCGCGCCACCAAAGAAGCACGACGTCGCAAAGCTCGTCGGTTTCTTCATCGAGGAAATCCTCTCCAAGGACATCCTCAATAGATTCGGAGATGCTGGAATCGCAATCCTCGTCCCACCCGAGTTCAAGGGCAATCTGCCCCTCGGTGATTCCGAGCTTGCTGGCCGCATCAGCCACTGCTTTATTCCTTCCATTTTCTGGCATGAGCAAGATCATAACGCCTTGCACAGTAGTTTTCGCGATTACACAGGAGATTTACTGCACACAGCAGTTTTGCAAAGTTAGCAAATAGCGCCTTTTACCGGCCGCGTACGGCAATTGACCCCCTTCACACACACAGATGATCAGGGTGCGCGTATCCTGGGGTGCAAACTGTGTAAAACCAATCTAGGAGGTTTAAATGGCCGACCAGGACGCCGTAAAGGATGAGTCCAACTTCCCGATCGTCCGCGACGGAGTTGCTTCTTACCTGCACGACAGCGATCCCGAGGAAACCCGCGAGTGGATGGAATCCCTCGACGGCCTGCTGGATCACGCCGATCCAGAACGCGCCCGCTTCCTCATGCTCCGCCTGCTCGAGCGTGCGACCGCCAAGCGCGTTCCGATGCCTGCCCTGACCTCCACTGACTTCGTCAACACCATCCCGACCAACATGGAGCCGGAGTTCCCAGGTGACGAAGAGCTGGAGAAGCGCTACCGCCGCTGGATCCGTTGGAACGCAGCCATCATGGTGCACCGCGCGCAGCGCCCAGGCATCGGCGTCGGCGGCCACATTTCCACCTACGCGGGCGCTGCCCCGCTTTACGAGGTCGGCCTGAACCACTTCTTCAAGGGCAAGGACGATCCTTCCGGCGGTGACCAGATCTTCTTCCAGGGTCACGCTTCCCCGGGCATGTACGCCCGCGCGTTCATGGAAGGCCGCCTCAGCGAAGAAGACCTCGACGGATTCCGCCAGGAAGTTTCCCGCGGCGAAGGCAAGGGCCTGCCTTCCTACCCGCACCCACGCCTGATGCCTGATTTCTGGGAGTTCCCAACCGTTTCCATGGGTATCGGCCCGATGAACGCTATCTACCAGGCACGCTTTAACAAGTACCTGGAGACCCGCGGCATCAAGGACACCTCCGATCAGCACGTCTGGGCCTTCCTGGGTGACGGTGAGATGGACGAGCCAGAGTCCCGCGGCCTCCTGCAGACCGCCGCGCTCTACGAGCTCGATAACCTCACCTTCGTCATCAACTGCAACCTGCAGCGTCTCGACGGCCCGGTCCGCGGCAATACCCAGATCATCCAGGAGCTGGAGTCCTTCTTCCGCGGCGCTGGCTGGAACGTCATCAAGGTCATCTGGGGCCGCGGTTGGGACAAGCTTCTCGACGCCGATAAAGAAGGCGCCCTGGTCAACATCATGAACACCACCTCGGATGGTGACTACCAGACCTTCAAGGCAAACGACGGCGCGTATGTCCGCGAGCACTTCTTCGGCCGCGACGAGCGCACCCTCAAGCTGGTTGAGGATCTTTCCGATGACGAGGTCTGGGCCCTGCGCCGCGGTGGCCACGACTACCGCAAGATCTACGCTGCTTACGCGAAGGCACTGTCCAACAAGGGCACTGGCAAGCCGACCGTCATCCTGGCCCACACCATTAAGGGCTACGGCCTGGGCCACAACTTCGAGGGCCGCAACGCAACCCACCAGATGAAGAAGCTGACTCTGGAGGATCTGAAGCTCTTCCGCGACAAGCAGGAAATCCCGATCTCCGACGAAGTTCTCGAGCAGGATCCTTACGCACCGCCGTACTACCACCCAGGCGAGGACGCACCGGAGATCAAGTACATGCTGGAGCGTCGTAAAGAACTCGGCGGCTTCTTGCCGGAGCGCCGTGACAAGTTCACCCCGCTGGTCACTCCGGGCATCGAGAAGCTGCGCTCCGTGCGTAAGGGCTCGGGCAAGCAGAACGTTGCTACCACCATGGCGCTTGTGCGTACCTTCAAGGAGCTCATGCGTGATAAGGAGCTGGGCAAGCGCATCGTTCCGATCATCCCGGACGAGGCTCGTACCTTCGGTATGGACTCCTGGTTCCCAACCATGAAGATCTGGAATCCACGCGGCCAGAACTACGTGCCAGTGGACAACGAGCTCATGCTCTCCTACCGCGAGGCTACCGACGGCCAGATCATGCACGAGGGCATTTCCGAGGCAGGCGCTACTGCGTCCTTCACCGCGGCTGCAACCTCGTACGCCACCCATGGTGAGGCCATGATCCCGCTGTACATCTTCTACTCGATGTTCGGTTTCCAGCGCACCGGCGACTCTTTCTGGGCAGCCGGCGACCAGCTGGGCCGCGGCTTCATCATCGGCGCTACCGCAGGCCGCACCACCCTGACCGGTGAGGGTCTGCAGCACATGGATGGTCACTCCCCGGTTCTGGCTTCCACCAACCCGGCTGTTATTTCCTACGACCCAGCATTCGGCTACGAGGTGGCTCACCTGATCCACCGCGGCATCAACCGCATGTACGGCGAAGACTCCGAGGCAGTCATGTACTACCTGACCGTGTACAACGAGCCGGTCTCCCAGCCAGCTGAGCCGGAGGACCTCGACATCGAGGGCCTGCACAAGGGCATCTACCACTACAACACCGCTGAGTCCGGCTCCATCCCGGCCAACATCCTGGCTTCCGGTGTGGGCGTGCACGAGGCGCTGCGCGCACAGGACATCCTGGCCAAGGACTACGACGTCAAGGCTTCCCTGTTCTCTGTCACCTCCTGGGTTGAGCTGGCTCGCGACGGCGCGCGCCGCAACAAGGAGGCGCTGCAGAAGGGCGTCGAGCCGACCGAGGCATTCGCCACCACGCAGCTCAAGGGCTTTGATGGTCCGTTCGTTGGTGTTTCTGACTTCACCACCGACCTGCAGGAGCAGATTCGCCCTTACGTTCCGGGCACCTACATCGCTCTGGGCGCAGACGGCTTCGGCTTCTCCGACACCCGCGAGGGCGCTCGTCGCTTCTTCAACATCGATGCCGAGTCCATCGTCGTGGCAGTCCTCGAGGGCTTGGCACGCGAGGGCAAGGTGGAGCGTTCCGTCGTCGAGGAAGCAGCGAAGAAGCTGAAGCTCGATGACCCGACCGCCACCGAGTCCACCTCCTCTGACGAGGAGTAATAACTCGCTCTAGGACGGTTTAGGCCGCTCCTCGGTTGCCCTCCTAGCAGGGCGCCAAGGGGCGGTCTTCTCGTTTTGCGTTGCGGCCGGGGCACAGAAGGGCGCAGAAGGGCGCAGGCTTGTCGTACAACGAACTCGCTGGCCGACCGGCCAACTGGTCCCATTGGTTGGGTCCCCTACTAAGGGTAGTTTTACGAGTAACCGGTTCCGGGCAGAAGCCGCTAGTGGTCCCTTTACCCCACAAACGGACCAAACGAATGGGACCAAACGAATGGGACCAAACCTACGGGGGTTCTGGGAAACAAGCGGAGGCGCGCGGTGGTCGGTAGAGGGCCGGCAAAGGGCCGGCGGCCGCGGCAACGCTAGTCCACCAACGGAACCAAGAGTCGGCCAAGCGCCTCCGAGATGGCCTCGGGCTCCTCGAGGATGACCATGTGGCCTGCGCCGTCCACCTCAGTCAGCCGGGCGGCCGGCCAGTGTTCCAAGATGACGTCCGACTGGCTGCGCGGGGTTACGATGTCGGCTGAACCCACGATGACCTCGCCTCGCAGGCGGGCCAGACGGTCGGCGGCAGCATACTCGGAGTGGTCGAGAAGGTCGTCAAAGAAGCCCGTGTAACTGGACAGCGGCGTGTCCATCAGCATGGCCACGTGGAACTGCAGCTTCTCCATCTGCGGAAAACCCGCCAGCAAAGCAGCAAACAGCGGCGCAACCCACTGCGCGACCTCAAAGCGGATGCGGTCCATCCGCCTCGGCAGCCGCATGCACGCGTTATACAAACTGCCCAGCGCCTTCGACTCGAGAATCTGCGCCACACCCTTCGCCGCAAAGCGGCGCATCGACGTCGCAATCAACAGCGCCGAGTCAACGCGCTGGTACACCTCGTCCGGCGCGCGGCGAATCACATTGAGCGCCACCATTCCGCCCAAAGAGTGCCCCACGACCACGAGCTTGCCACGGGAGGCGCGCTTGGAAAGGACAGCGAGGACGTCGTCAGCCGCGGCGTCCACCGTGCACTGCGCGGGGGTGACTTCGGGGGAAAGGCCGTGGCCGCGGATGTCGACAAGCAGGCAGCGTGCCTCCGGGAAATGCCGGCGCATGTAGTCCACCTGACTGTAGTAGGCCTCCGCGGACAGGCAGTAGCCGTGGATGAACACCACAGTGATGTCCGAGTCCTGCGGGCCGACCTCGTACCACGCGATGTCCAGGCCATCGTTGCGCACGGTGCCCAAGGAATCGATTCCAGTCAGCCCAGGCTCGTCCGTGTGATTGTGCAAGGACTCGTACATGAGGTGCTGTTCGTTGCGACGCGTCGGCCGCAAACGGCGCGCCCAACTGTGCGCAATCGTCTTTGCTCGAGCCCTATAAATCATGACCTTCCCATAATAGCCGCACCTACCTATATGACCCTATTAGACTAGGACGCATGGCAAACGACCTTTCCGCGCAACTGCAAGCTCGCTTCAACCAAGCCCCTGAAAAGGAGGATAAGCGCCAAGACACTTTCGGCGCGGTGGCTGAGCTCATCAAGAAAGTCACTGGCAGCGCGGAGGGCGTAGAGCGTGAGGCCGCCCTCGAGGACTTGGGCGTGGATTCGCTCGAGCGCATCGAGCTGGCTGTGCGCGCCGAGGAACGCTTCAAGGTGCGCTTTGACGAGGCCGCAATGAAAGACATCCACACCGTCGGCCAACTTACCGAATACCTAGATAAGCACATGGAGGTTTAGCTTTGATTTCTTACCTATCCGATATGGACGGCGTCCTCATCAAAGAGGGCGAGATGGTGCCCGGCGCTGATAAGTTCATCCAGGCGCTCTATGACAATGACATCGAGTTCATGGTGCTGACGAATAACTCGATGTCCACTCCGCGAGATTTGTCCGCGCGCCTGCACAACACGGGCCTGAAGATTCCAGCCGAGCGCATCTGGACTTCCGCCACCGCCACCGCAGCATTTTTGACCACCCAGACGGGCGAGGGCAAGGCTTATGTGGTGGGCGAATCCGGCTTGACGACGGCCCTCCATGAAGCAGGTTGGGTACTCACCGACAACGACCCAGACTTCGTGGTCTTGGGCGAAACGCGCACCTACTCCTTCGAGGCTATTACCACCGCCATTAATCTCATCCGCAGCGGCGCGCGCTTTATTGCCACCAACCCTGATGTCACGGGCCCGGCGCCGCAGGGCGTGTTGCCAGCAACGGGTGCGGTCGCGGCACTGATTACCGCGGCAACCAACCGGGAGCCTTATTACGTGGGCAAGCCAAACCCGGTCATGATGCGCTCGGCGCTCAATAACATAGGCGCGCATTCCGAGAACACGGTCATGATTGGTGACCGCATGGACACCGATGTGAAGTCCGGCTTGGAGGCCGGCCTGCGGACCATCTTGGTGCGCACTGGCATTAGCGACGATCGCGAAATCCAGCGCTATCCATTCCGCCCGAACCAGGTGCTGGATTCGGTGGCAGATTTGGCTGATCGCGTCACTAGCCCCTTCCCCGAGGACTAGTTCTTCGGAGCTAAGGCTAGATTGTTACGTCAACGCGCGCGCTGAATGCGTGCTCGCTTGATAAGAGCTCGACTTCCCTTTCGAGGGCGGCGAGCTCTTTTTGCGTGCCGGTGATGACTTGGCGGCAGCCGATACCCACGCGTGCCGGTACGACGGCGCGCACAAGTTCGGCGTCACCGGGCATGTCCCGGTACCACCGTGTGCACCACTGGGCGGTGAGTGGATCGTCGCCGGGGACGATGAACTCTGACTCAGTGGTGATGCAGCGTGCCATGGCACGCTCTACTGCCGGGCGCAGTTTGCGGGGCATCCCCGCAATGGTGAGCACGGCGGTGTGCACCTGACCGGCATTGCGGTGCGGCCAGGCGCTGGGTGCCGTTGCAGTGGCGACGGCTTCGTGAACGCGAGTATTCACGCCGATTCTCCTTCGACATGTTTAAAGCAGCGCTTCACAGACCTCCCTAAAAAGGGGCGGCCTCCAAGTGCTGCCAGACGAGCTTCGTCTTCCCCAACGAACTGTCTGCGCGTTGGGGCCGATTCTCCCGCGTCACATGAGCCCCATCAACCCTAAACAACCACTTCAACCCCCGTTTGATAAACCTCAACCGAAGGTTGAAAATTCACACGAGAAACATTAGTTAACAAGGGTTTTCGAGAGCCTCACCAGTAACGCCTATCGCGCCTGACACTCCTTCCAAATCGCTGTGTTCGCCTCCGCCCACAAGAGCTTGGCCCAGTCGCCAAAATCGCGATCCGTCAGAGCCACCATGGCCCAATCCCCCGCCAGCCACAGATAGGTTCCAGACATACCGAAGTGGCCTACAGCGCTGGAAGGCAGCGCGCCCATCCACTGCTGTTTCTCGCCGTGAATCTCAAAGCCCAAGCCCCAGGTGCAATCCTTGAAGCTGCCATAGCCCGGCACAATTCCACGCAGGCCAGGAAACTGTACGCGGCGCATCTCGGCCACAGTGCCTGAGTCCAACAGCTGTGGCGAATAGACTTCGGCGGTAAAGGCCGCAAGGTCACTGACCGTGGTCACCAAACCGTGGCCGGCAGAGCCCTCAAGACGCGTCGAGCCCATCCCCAGCGGAGCAAACACGCCCTCGCGCAGATACTCCGGAAAAGGCATTTCCGTAGCCTCTTCCACCACCTCTGCCGCCCACTCGTAGCCGGCCGAGGAGTAGATGCGCCGCTCGCCCACCGGCTTTTGCGGCTCGCGGGAATCAAACTTCACGCCCGAAGCATGCGCCAGCAGGTGCCGCAAAGTCGAGCCTTCTGGCCCGGCGGGCATATCGAGGTCCACCGCGCCTTCCTCCACGGCCATGGCAACGCCATAGGCCACCACCGGTTTGGTCACCGATGCGACGGAGAAGGCCCTGTCCAGCGCGCCCACCGACTCAACGATTTCGCCGCGATGCAGCAGCGCCCCAGCGATATTGTCAGCTGGCCATTCGGAAATCTTGGAGAACTCACTCATGCATTCCAGCGTACCCAGCCCCATCCTTTCGAAAGGCCAGAAAAACGCTACGTAAACCGCAAGTAAAGGCAAAAATAAATCTTTCTCCCCGAGTTGCGAGCTTTCCAAACCGGAGAATATTTGGGGAACATGAATATTTTTCCGCGAAACAACTCTCAGAATGATGCGCCTGCCCGCCGCGGTTTTAACCGCCGCCGCTTCCTCCAAACCAGCAGCGTCGCCTCCGCCGCGGCGCTGACCGCGGGCGGGCTTAGCCCGGCCAACGCGCAGAGCTCACTTCCCGGCAACAAACGCCAGCTCATCGATCCGCCAAAGGGCGAGCTACCTTTCCTGCACGGCGTGGCCTCCGGCGATCCGATTCCGGATTCCGTCATCCTGTGGACCCGAGTTACCTCCTCGCCTGACACAATGCCTGGCTCCGGCGTGGGTCCCGACATCACGCTCGAGTGGGAGGTGGCGAGAGATGAGGAGATGCGCGACGTCGTCAAGCGTGGCAACGTGGTAGCCACAGGCGAGCGCGACCATACCGTTAACGTGGACCCGCACGGGCTTAACCCCGAGACCACGTACTTCTTCCGCTTTCGCGTCACCGACGGCGAGCACGCGGGCAAGGCAAGCCCGGTCGGACGCACGAAGACTGCCCCAGCGGCGAATGCTTCCCCGGAACAGCTAACCTTTGGTGTGGGCTCCTGCGCGAACTGGGAGTCGGGCTTTTTCAGTGCTTATACGGACATCGCCAAGCGGGCGCGCGCTGGCCAGCTGGATTACATGATTTTCTTGGGCGATTACATCTACGAATACGGCGTCGGCGAGTACTCGGGCTTTGGACCGGTGCGCCACCATCACCCGGCGCACGAGATTGTTTCGCTGCAGGATTACCGCGTGCGCTTCGGCCGCTACCGCACAGACCCAGAGTTGCAGGCAGCCCACGGCGCACTGCCTTGGATTGTGGTGTGGGATGACCACGAAACAGCCAATGACTCCTGGGCCGGCGGCGCCGAGAACCACGATCCGGCAACCGAGGGCGACTGGAATTCCCGGCGCGCCGGCGCGATGCAGGCCTACTTCGAGTGGATGCCGGTGCGCATGACGAATCCTTCTCAGGATGGCCACATCTACCGTTCACTTACCTTCGGTGATTTGGTGGAGCTGACCATGATGGATCTGCGTACCTACCGCGACAAGGAGCTTTCCTGGGACCCGGCGGGCTTTGCGAAGGAGGACCGCACGATGCTGGGCTCCGAGCAATACGAATGGCTGCTCGGCAAGCTGGAAACCTCGCAGACCGCGTGGAATATGCTGGGCAATTCCGTGATGTTTTCCCCGCTGAACCTGATTACGCTGCAGCAGGATCCGCAGACCGAAAAGGTATCTTCGGCGCTTTCTTCCAACATCACGGGCATCCCCGTCAACGGTGATCAGTGGGATGGCTACAGCGCTGAGCGACGCCGCGTCATCGAGGCACTGGCCGCCAAGGGCTCCCAGGCGCTCTTCGTCACCGGCGATATCCACACCGAGTGGGCACACAACATCACCCACCAAGGCAACATCATCGGCGCGGAGCTGGTGTGCGCTTCGGTTACGGCACCGAACATCAACGAGCAGTTGAAGCTTCCGCAAAATAACGCGCTTTCCGACGCCGCCGAGCACATCCTGCGCAGCGCCAACCCACACTGCAAGCACGTGGACCTGGATAACCACGGTTATTCCTTCGTCACCGTGCGTCGCGAGGAAGCGGAGATGCATTGGTTGCGCGTGGATGACATCTTGACTCCCGGCTCGCCAGTTCGCGATAGCCTCACGATGACGTGGCGCAAGGGGCAGGGCTTCAAATAGGGGCTTTAAATAAGGAATTTACCCCCGGTTACCCCCAATCTGGTTGCTTGTTAACATTTCCCTGCGCGTTTCGATATCCATTACGCGGCGCGCGGGCGCCGTTGGGAATCTCCCCCTATTCCCCTTCACTTATTGCCCTATCCTCCCTATCGCTCAAGCGCCGTCGCTTCCCCCAGCGGCGGCGCTTTCTTCTGCCGCGGTGGGCTCCGCGCTAGGCACCGCGCTCTGTGTTGCGGTTTCAGCAGGTACGGTGGTGGCGGCGTCGGAGTCAGCGCCCGAGGAGCCCGAGCGCGAGTCCGCCCGAGAGCCGTCCTCACTAGAGCCGTCCTCACTGGAGCCGTAATCGGCAGAGCTTTCCGCGCTTGTGGTTGGCTCCGCGGCCTCGGTCGGGGTGGTGGTCCCCGGGGCAGGCGGGGTCTCCGCCGAGGAGTCGGCCTCCTCCCCCGGCGCGACTGGGGCGGGCGCTTCCGAGGTGGCGGCGTCGCGCTGTGACCAGTAGGCAGGGTTTAGCCAACCGGTGCCGGCGTCCTCCGGATTCCAGGAGGCAAAGATGAGCAGTCCGGTAATCGCAAGTGCCGCCAGCAGCGTGGTGGTAGAAGAACGAACGCGCCCACCGGCAGTCCACACGTACTGGAACTTGCTGCTTGGGGTATCCGCACGCCAGATGCCGGTGGCCGGCTTTTCTTCCTTTTCCACATCCGCACTCGCGGGCTTGCCGGGGCCATGGTCCTTGGCTTTGGCAACTTCCTCCAGGGCGGTGTCATCATTGTCTGCGTTGTGGGCGCTAGCGCGCGCTGCGACGCCATCTGCGCTTGCCGACGCCGCCACTGCCGCGCCCAGCCCCTTTTCCGCCGCGGTTTCAGGGGTGCGCTCGATACCGGGCTTTTCCACGGAGCTGGAAGGACCTGCAGGAAATACGCCGGTCGCGTTGCTGGGTAGGTTGTAGTGATCCCAAAACGCCGAGAGCAGCGCGGAGCGGATTGCGCGCTCAACCGCCCACTGCCGCGAAGGGTTGACCTGCACGAGCACGCGGTATTTAACCTGCCAAGGCTGACCCGCAACAGTTGGTTCCACGATGCCGGTGGCAGAAAGGATCTCGAGCTCGCCGGCGACGTCGCCAGCAATGGCCGGATCCTTGATGGCCTGCTGGGAAATCGTACGCACCTGGGAAGTGATTTCCTCAAGGGTCTCGCCCTCGTGGAGCGGCACCGAAAGGTCCACTACAGCGCGGGACCAATCCTGCGAGAAGTTGGTGATAACGCCCGCCGAGCCATTGGGAACCATGACCACCTCGCCCGTGGGCGTACGTACCTTCGTGGTGCGCAGGGTCAGCGCCACCACGGTTCCTTCCACGCCCGTTGTGCCCTCAAAGCTCACGTAGTCACCGACGCCGAATTGCTTTTCCGAAAGGATGAAAAAGCCCGCGAGGAAGTCCCCGATTATCTTCTGTGCACCAAAACCAAGGGCGGCAGAAACCACCGTCGCCGGGATTGCCGCGCCCAGCGCCGGCACGCCCACGTTCGAGAGTGCGGCCAGCACGAGCAAGAAATATGCCACCGCCTGCAATACGTAGACCAAAGCTCCGCCCAAGGCCAGGCGCGCCTTCGTGGACTCTTCGCCTTCCTCGAGCCGCGATTCCAGGACGCGGATGGCCAGCCGACCCAGCCGCGGCACCAACATGCCCAGCAGCAACAACGCGACAAGCGGCAGGACATGGTCGATTCCGACCTGCCACATCCGATAAAAGAAGTAGCCAACGAGGTTCATATTTTTAGATTAGCCAGGATTCCGCAACGACAACCGGCTAAAAGCTAAAAATGCGCTGTTAGCCTTTGTCGCGAGTCAGCTCAAAGTAAAACGGCTTTCCCTTCCAGCTGAAATGTGGACGCGCGATATCGGTGTCATAGCCGCCAACCACGTTGGATTCCCACAGCGGCAGCGCCGGCAGGTCATGCAAAAGGATGGACTGCGCTGCAAGCAGTTTTTGCTCTTGGACCTTTTTATCGAGTTCGGAATTGGCTTCCTTGAGCAGCCTGTCGAATTCCGGGTTATTAAAGCCGGACTCGTTGAGCAACGAGCTAGATGCGAAGACCGGCTCCAGAAAGTTGACCTCCGAGGGGTACGCAGCCTGCCAGCTGGAACGGAAGGAACCGCGCATCTGACGGTCCGTTACGGCTTGCCGGTACTTCTTAAAGGTCGAGAAAGCACGGCCATAAGCCTCGATACCAAGTGTCTCTGAAACCTGTTTAGTTACCGCATCGACCCATTCCGCATGCCCGCCATCCGCGTTATATCCCAGAAGAAATGGCCCCGTCCACGGCGAGATGGCATCAGCCTTTGCCCACAGTTCGCGTGCCTTTTCTGGGTTATAAACCAGCACTTCCTGACCCGGAATCATCCCCATCTCAGGGCAATATTTTTGGGTGGCAAAACATGTAACCGGAGTGACAGTATCGTCCAAGACTTCGTGCGCGATGCGGGTGCGATCGAAGGACATGGAGATGGCGCGGCGTCGCAAAGCGCCGGCCTCTCCGCGGAACATCGGGTCATTGGCCGGGATGGTGATGAAGCTGAACATGGCGGAAGTCTCGTTGAAGCTTCGCCCGTCCAGTTCCTCCTCAAAGCGGTGGATATGCGTGATCGGCACATCCGTGACCAAGTCCAGCTCGCCGCGCTGCAGGGCAGCATAGGATTCCTCTTCGGTCTCATAAAAGCGAAACTCCAGCCCCTCGTTACGGGACTTTCGCGGGCCGACATATTCCGCGTTTGGGATAAGGTTGATCTTTTCATCCCTATCCCAGCGCGCCAGGCGGTACGGACCGTTGCCGATGGGGTTCATGCCATATGCGTCATAGCCCTTCTCGGCTGAAGGATGCATGGGGAAAAAGACCGAATGGCCCAGGCGTTTCACGAAGTTCGCGGTAGGCTCGGCCAGCTCAATGTGGAAGGTTCTATCGCCTGTTACCTTAAGACCACGCATGGTGGGCTCGCCCTCCCCAAATCCCAGAATCGGCTTGAAGAAGTAGGAGGAAAGCATGTTGTTTTGAACAGCTGCGTTCCAGGAATCCACGAAGTCACGCGCACGAACTGAAGAGCCGTCGGAGAACTTCGCATCCTCACGCAAGACGACGTCGTATTCAGTAGGCGAGGTCTGGGTAATCTTCTGAGCAACGTCGTATTCCGCCTCGCCTTCCTCGTTGAGGTAGACCAAGCCGGAGTAGATGAGATTAACGATGGTCGCGGCCGGCACATCGTTGATATCCGCTGGCAGCAGCGGGTTCTGCGGCTCCGCGCCGTCAGTGGTGATGAAGTCAACGCCCGAGATATCCGGGGTCTGGTCTGGGGGAACACACGCCGATAATGCCAATACCAGGGTGGCGGCTGCGCTAACGCTTAATACGCGCTTTAACATGACGTTTTCCCCCTTTCCACTTATATAAGGAATCGCCTCGGAAAGTCCTGAATGATTCCACCGCATAAGCTTATATGATTGCCCAGCTAAAGCAGAAGAAAAGGTGAGTTTTTACACTTAAGTATCCACTTTTTAATTCTGCTTCTTATAGCGCTGGACTAAGTGCTCCACCAACTCATCGGTCAGCTTTTCATCCGAGAGCACGATGTCTAGGTTCTCACGCTGCTCCTTGAGCATTTTTGGATCGAGCAGCGGTTCATCCTCGTCATAGTCCTCATAGGAATCGCCGCTTAAGTCCACGCCGATTTCCTGCAGGATGCCCTTGGATTCTTGGCTTAGAGCTTCCTCATTCTTCGCGGCAGAATCGGAGTCGGTGGCTGGGATGGCCTCGCCGTGGAGCTGCTCCATGGTGTCGGTGAAGGACTCAAGCAGCTCGGTGGCATCGCTGGTGGCGGCCGCACGGAGGCGACCATTTTGCACTTGCTTTTCGATGCGGCGCTGCAGGGCTTTTTCCATCTGTTGGTGCCGCCAGCTGCGCACCTTGGTGGGCTCTAGGCGACGCCCCACTGCCCGGCCTTTGTTCTCGGCCTTACGCGCGAGCAGCATGACCTGCGCCGCAGTATCGTTCAGCGGCGCCCATTCCTGGCGGGCAGGAATGCGCCAGCCGGCCCAGATGCCGAACAAGGTCAGGATGAAGGAAACGACCGGCCCCACCAGCATGCCAGTGGCCAGGTGGTCGAAGGAATCGGCCACGAGCACCACTGCGGCACAGGCCACCGCGGGGATCACCGTGGGCTGATTATCGCCGAAGACGGCTGGCTCGCGGCCCATACTGATGTCACGGATCATGGAACCGCCCGTTGCAGTAAACACGCCCATCATCACGCATGGGATAAGCGGCAGGCCATAGGTCAGCGCCTTCACGGTACCGGTGGCTGCCCACAGCGCGGAGACTATGGCATCCCCGTGAGATTGAATATAGTCCCAGGTTCTGCCTTTGAAGTAGAAGAATCGTGCAATCAGCGCGCCGGCGAAAGCAAGGTAGAGGTATTCCGGCTGCGACATGGCAGCGACAGTGCCGCGGTTGATGAGGACGTCACGGATCATGCCGCCGCCCAAGGCTGAGAACATCGCGATAAAGAAAAAGCCCACAATGTCATAGCCGCGCTGGCGAGCAAGCGTGCCACCGATGATCCCCATCAATAACACGCCGCTGACGTCGGACCAGTAGTACAGCGCCTCAATCAGCGGATCCACCTCAACATTCATGATTCCAGTCTATGGGCAGAGGCGCCCTACGGCAGGGAAGTTCCTAGTCTTTTCCGAACGCGGGAGGAAGCGAGAAAGACATAAAGACAAATAGGCCGCCGGCAATACTGCCAGCGGCCTATTTAGGAGGTGTCTGTACTAGGTACTAGCTACCTAGTACTATCCAAGTTTTTACTTGGTGGTCTTGCCGTCTACACCCTCGGTCTCGATGCGCTCCTTGCGCAGATCCTCGGAGACGCGCTCGGTGTCGGTAACTTGCTTCTTGTTCAGCTCAACCTTCTCAACCGGAACGGTGTCCTTCTCAACGCGGACGCGCTCCTCGTGGAGGGTGACGGATGCTTCGTCATCGGTCAGGTTATTCTTGCCGCGCAAGGAAGCAGCCTCTTCCTCGGAGATTGGGGTGCGCTCGACGCGAACCTCTTCGCGGGTAACCGGAACCTCAACGTTCTCGGTCTCGGTTACGACATACTTGCGCAGGCGAACCTCACCGGTCTCGACGCGCTCCTTGTTAACGTCCAGCTGCTCCTCGGAACGAACCAGGGAATCGCGGCCATCAACGTCAGCGTGGGTGTGGCCAGCGTTCTTGGTGTGGTCTGCAGCCTCGGTGCCAGCAACGTGGTCCTTGTGAGCGTGCTCCTTGTGCTCTGCACCAGCAGCGTGCTCTGCACCAGCAGCAGCGCCAACGCCTGCACCTGCACCAGCGCCAGCAGCCAGGCCAGCCTTGTTCTTATCGGAAACGTCGTGGCGGCCACCGGTGTAGGCCTGCTCGTCCTTCATGGTGTCAACGCCGTAGTGGCGGAAGATTTCGTTCTGGTCGTTTGCGCTAAGAGCCTTGTCGGTGTCAACGCTTGGAGCATCCTTGATGCGCTCCTTGTCGAATGCGAGGATGAGGTCATCTTCGCCAGCGAACTTGTGGCCGCGCATCGGAACGATGGACTCGCTCATGCCGAACAGACCGTGGCTAACCTCAACGAAGGTTGGCTGACCGGAGTTGTCATCAACGAATACTTCCTTGACGGAGCCCAGCTTGTCGCCGTTTACGTCGTATGCGGTCTTGTTGAACAGGTCCTTGATATCGCGTACATTCTGGTTAGTCATGATCTCCTCTTTCTTTAAAAAATAGGTAACTATCAGGCCGTTTGGAAAGCCTAAGCGTTTGTGCTAGCTCGCTTTACGGCGCTGAAGCCCACAGTACGGAAGTCGCGAGATTCCGCCACCGCAATGTATGGACATCGCCTGCCATAAACCTGTGAAATGTCTTCATTCAAGCGTTAAAAGCCAGCTTATAGGGTTAGGTAACGGTTAGGTCACAACCCATAAATTTCTTAAAATTAATGGCACCAGACGCGAAAGGGGGCGTAACGCGCTCAGCGTTACGCCCCATCTCCTTCCAGGCATCACGGCCCAAGGCAAAGAACTTGCAGCTACATGTCGAAAAAGACCCGCAGATCCTCTGCAATGGCATCCAGGCGGGCCGGATCCGGGGACTCCAAGTAGCACTTGAGCTTCGGCTCGGTGCCGGACGGGCGCACGATGACGCGGTCATCGTCCACGGTGTAGAGCTTCATGCCTTGGGCAAACTTCTCTGCCTTTGCAATCTCCGAGCCCGCCAGTTGAGTCGGTGGGGTCGAGGTGATCTTTTCCATGCCGCGGGTAATCAGCGAAAGGTCTTCCACACGGAAGGTCAGCGGAGCGGTGGCCAGGCGGCCCACGGTGGAGTAAATCTCTGCGAGGCGATCCTGCAGGGTGATGCCTGCATCCTTGCACTCCGAGGCCAGGCTGGCCAGAACCACCGAGGTGGCAACGCCGTCTTTGTCGCGCACGGCCTGCGGGTCGGGGCAAAAGCCGATGGCTTCCTCGTAACCAAAGCTCAAGTCATGGGTGCGGGCAATCCACTTGAAACCGGTGAGTGTTTCCTCATGCGGCAGGCCGTAGTGCGCGGCAATGCGGCCCAGCAGACGCGAGGAAACCAGCGAGTTAGCAAACGTTCCACCCACTCCCCTGCGCGCCAGGTAGTCACCCAGCAAGGCGCCGGTCTCGTCGCCGGTGAGCTGACGCCAGACGACGCCGCCTTGCGCACCGTGCGTCGGGATAGCGGCCGCGCAACGGTCAGCATCCGGGTCGTATGCAATAAGGATGTCCGCGCCGATCTTTTCCGCGTGCGCCTTGCCCAGGTCCAGAGCGCCGGGCTCTTCCGGGTTGGGAAAGGAAACGGTTGGGAAATCCGGGTCCGGCTCGGCCTGTTCCGGCACGAGGGAAACCTCGAAGCCGACCTTCTCGAGCAGCGCGGTGCCCAGCTTTGCGCCCACGCCGTGCATGGCAGTCAGCGCAATCTTGGCGCTGGTGGACTGCCCCACCAGCTTGGCGGCGCGCTCGAGGTACTGCGCGCGGGTATCGACTTCCTCGATGTTGTCGGCGGAACGCGGCACTTCGTCGGCAGGCGGCGCCGCAGCAATAGCCGCTGAGATCTCTGCATCCGCCGGGGAGACCAGCTGCACGCCGTTGGCGTCGCCGGTGGCCACGCGGCCGCCCAGGTAAACCTTGTAGCCATTATCGGCTGGCGGGTTGTGGGAGGCGGTGACCATGATGCCGGCGTCGGCGCCGAGCTCGCGCACGCTATAAGCGGTCAGCGGCGTGGGGTTCTGCTTGGGCAGCACCAGGGCACGGCCGCCGGCAGCGGAGATGACCTCCGCAGCATCCTGGTAGAAATCGGCCGAGCCGTAGCGGGCATCGCAGCCGATGACCACGACTGGGTTTTCCACCTGCTGCTTTAGCCACGAAACCAAGCCATAGGTGGTGCGGATGACCACGGCACGGTTCATGCGGGACTCGCCTGCCCCAACGGCGGCGCGCAGGCCAGCGGTGCCGAAGGCCAACGGGCCAGCGAAGCCGGCGGACAAAGCAGCTTCGTCGCCAGCCTCAATCCAGTCCAAGACCTCGTCACGGGTTAACGGGTCTGGGTCGTGTTCGGCCCAGGTGCGAGCGTATTCAACAAGTGACATTGTTTCCTCGATTCAGCTTCTAAGCCACTAGTTTTCTAGGTCCGCCAGCACCGCAGCGGAGGAAGACAGGCCGAGGCGGGTGGCGCCGGCGTCGATCATCGCCTGCGCGTCCGCGCCAGTACGAATGCCGCCGGAGGCTTTCACACCGAGACGGCCGCCCACGGTATCTGCCATGAGCTTTACTGCGTGAACGCTGGCGCCGCCGGCTGGGTGGAAGCCGGTGGAGGTCTTGACGAAGTCAGCGCCGGCAGCCTCGGCGGCGCGGCAGGCGGCGACAATCGCGTCGTCGGAAAGCGCGGCGGACTCAATGATGACCTTCAGGACCTTGCCCTGGCAGGCGCTGCGCACGATGCGGATCTCTTCCTCAAGTGCGTCGAAGCGGCCCTCAATGGCCAGCGCGATGTTGATGACCATGTCGATTTCTTCGGCGCCGTTGTCCACGGCAAGGCCTGCCTCGGCGGCCTTGATCTCCGGCTTGACGGCGCCGGAGGGAAAGCCCACGACGGTTGCCACCTGTAGGCCCTCGGGAACCTCGACCGGCAGCTGGGACGGGGAAATGCACACCGAGTAGGTGCCCAGGCGCTGGGCTTCCTCGATGAGTGCGGCGACGTCCTGCGCGGTGGCTTCCGGCTTGAGCAGGGTGTGGTCGATCATGGATGCGACGTTGGATGACATTTCTTCTCCTTTAAGCGAGTGTTTCGGAAGCGTCGACGGAATCCGCGCGAGACGCCGATCGCGCCTCGCGCGCTTCACTGCGCGCCATAACGCGGTCGGCCACGACGTAGAGGACGGCGCCACATGCGCCAACGGCGGTCAGCACGCCGAGGGCAAGGTTGAAGCCATCGCTTACGTCAATGAGTTTTGCGGTGTACGCGATGCCGAGCGGGATGGCGATGTTGATGGTCAGGTTGTAGAAGCCGATGGCAATGCCGGACTTCGCGGCCGGGATGTTTTGCAGCGCAGTGTTGACCAGCGGTGCATACATCAGCGCGAAGCCAGATGCGAAGGTCACGATGGTCACGGCCAGCACGGCGACGTGCTCCTGTACGAAGAGAGCGGCTACGGCCAGGGAGCCGACGATCATGACCAGTGCGGTGTAGATGGTCTGGCGGGAGTTCAGGACTTTGCCGATCTTGCCGGAGAAGACACCGACCAAGATGGCGCAGATGTAGCCCGGAATCATCAGTAGGCTGGCGCGGTCAATGCTCATGCCGTGCAGCTCGTTGGCCGCAAATGGCAACAGGAAGATGTAGCCCAGCTGCGTGGAGTAGATGAAGAACACCAGGGTGATTGCCCACACGTAGCGGCCGTTGGTGAAGAATTCCGGGCGCACCACGGGCGCCTTAGCGGATCGGATGTGCAGCGTAAATCCAATCACTGCCACGACGGCCAGGATGAGCCACTTCCAGTCGAACGCCTGCATGAACATGGTCAGCGCGGTGGCAAAGAAGCCAACCAGGATAAGGCCGAGCACGTCCAGGCTTGACTCCACTGCTTCGTCCTCGGGCACCATCTTGTGGATGGCAGGAATGCACAGCACCAGGATGAGCGGCACGAGGAACATCGCGGTCCACGAGATGTAGGTGGAGATAAAGCCGGAGGTCAGCGCGCCAATCAGCAGGCCGGCTTGGAAGGCGGCGGTGGAAAAGCCGAGGTAGGTCTTTTGGTCTGCTTCAGATAGGTGCTTGGTCACGTAGATGACGTACAGGGTTTCCGCGGCGGCTAGGCCGGTGGTCTGAATCAGGCGGGCGGCCAGCACGATGGGCCAAGAGCCCGAGCCCACGAAACCAATAACCGAGCCGACAGCCACGAGGAGCACACCGGTGATCATGAGCTTGCGGATGGACACGGAGTCCGCCAGCGCCGCGTAGACCACGGCGCCGATGCCGATGATGACGCCAGCAAGGGATGCCTGCAGCGAGGCAGTGTTGTCATCAATGCCCAAGCCTTGCGCAATCGGCATGGTCATGGTCTTGAAACCATTATCCACCACGAGGGAGAAGACGAAGCAGAATAGCAGCACCGGTACGGCTGCCTTGGGGTTGAGGGCTGCATCGACGCCGCGCTTTACGACGCCCGATGGCTTAGCGTTTGTAGCTTTTGACATGGCTTTTTAAGCCATCCTTCCTAGTCCAGGCCTGCCAGTGGCAGTGCGAGCTTCATCATGGTGTGGAATGCGGTCTGGCGTTCCTCAGCCGAAAGGTGGGTATCGGCAGCGATGTTGTCAGAGACGGTGAACAGACCGAGGGCGTTCACGCCTGCCTCGGCAGCGGTGGCATAAAGCGCAGCGGATTCCATCTCGACGCCGAGCACGCCCATGTGTGCCCAGCGGTCATTGACGGCCTGGTCGAAGTTGTAGAAGACATCGGAGCTCAAGACATTGCCGACGTGGATGTGGGCATTCTGCTTTTCTGCCTCATCGACGAGTGCCTTGAGCAGCTTCCACGAAGCCGTCGGAGAGTACTGGCCCGGCAGGTTGTACTGGCTCAGGAAGTTGGAGTCGGTGGAAGCGGCGGAGGCGACGATGACATCGTGCAGGTCGATGTCCTCCTGCAGTGCGCCGATGGAGCCGACGCGGATCAGGTTCTTCACGCCGTAGTTGTGGATTAGCTCCCAGGAGTAGATGCCGATGGAAGGCATGCCCATGCCGGTGCCCATGACGGAGACGCGGTGGCCCTGGTAGGTGCCAGTGAATCCGAGAATGTTGCGGACCTCGTTGAACTGGACGACGTCTTCCAAGAAGGTATCGGCGATGAACTTTGCACGCAGTGGGTCACCTGGCAGCAAGATGGTCTCTGCGATTTCCGCGCCCTTGGGGTTGATGTGCGGGGTGGCGATTTCGGTGGAAAATTCGTTTGCGTGTGCGGCTTCAGACACGGTGAACTCCTATCGGAAGGACAATGACTTTCAGGCATTACACTACCGCAGCCAGCACAAATGTCAATGATGCTATTTACATTTGTTCACCTTTATGATACGGCTCACTCCCCTGCTAGAACGCGCTGCGCCGTGTTGTGATCGATGACCAAATGCGTGGCCAATCCTTGCTCGAGTACCACCCGGATGGCGTCGGCCTTTTCCGCCCCTCCGGCAACGAGGACGCGTGCCGGCCGCGCCGCCAGGGCGTCGAAAGTAATGCTCACCGTTCGCGCGTCCACCTCGGGCACAGCGACGCGGCCTTCAGCGTCAAAGAAGCGGGAGCAGACATCGCCTACCGCGCGCTCCAAGATGAGCTGCGTTTCCTCCCCACTGAGATAGCCCAGGTTCAGCGCCAAAGACTCGCGCGCGGCCGCGCCCACCGTGAACACCGCGACGTCGACCTGGGAGCCCATCTCCACGATGTGGGCAATATGGCGATCCTTTTCCACCCATTGCTTCGCCTCGGCCGAATCGAAAATGACAGGCAGCGGCAGCATAAAGGTCTCCGCATTGAAGGCGCGCGCAAAGCCCTGGAGGGTGGCGAAGTCCTTGGTGGAGCGCTGCGTGTGCGAGTGCCCGCCCTTGAGCTGCACCACCTTTACCCCCTCGAGCGGCAGCTGGCGCAGGTGCTCTGCCACGGCGGACATGGTCTGGCCCCAGGACACGCCGACGCTGGAGCCGTCGTGGACGAGCTCTTCGAGCAGCGCGGCGCCAGCTGCGCCTAGGTCCTGCATGAGGTTGCCGCCGCGTGGGGTGGTGACCACGCGGGCGTCGGCAAGCGCGAAGTGCTCCTTTAGCTCACGCACCAGCTCATCGGAGCGTTCGCGAGGATCGTTGATGCTGATGACCACGAAGCCCTGGTCGTGCGCATGCTGCAAAAGCTTGGAGACGGTAGGGCGCGAAATACCCAGACACTGCGCTACCTCCGCTTGGGATAGGTGCGAGTTGTAGTACAGCTTGGCCACATCGAGGGCCTGACTATCGCGCGCATCAATCATGATTCCATTCAAGCACGCCCGCCCGGAAACGTAATGCTAACGGTGTACACCCCTATACGGGCCTGTACAAACGGATTAAATTCATTTCCCCATTGTTAGTTAGCAAAATTAAACCAATAATAATCGGTGTCAGCTCCACCGCGCAGCGCTCTCCCCGCCCCCTAACGGCGTAGCCAGACAAACACTAAGACTCCTCCGATCTCTAGAAAGGACGTTGCCGTGCAAAAATCACTGCGCACCTACCTGCCACTGCTTGCTTCTGCTTGCCTGACCTTCAGCATCTGCCCCGCCGCCGTCGCTGCCGATGCTCCGAACACCGAGCTGCCTGAAAGCGCCCTCATTGAAAAGGCCCTCGAAGATCCAGTCGCTGACGAGAGCCCGGCTGAGGCCTCCGACATCGCAACCGACGCCAAGGAGCTTGACGACGCCGCGCCAAGCACCGACGCCGCAGCCCCCTCCGATAACAAGGTCGGCGACGAGTACAAGGCCTTCTACCACGACCCAGTCGAGCTCGAAGGCTCTGAGCCAGGCCAGCTCTTCCGCTCCGATGCCGTGCGCAATCCCGCCAACACGCTGGGCATTACCAACGTGGGCCCGTACAAGGCACAGCGCATCCTATACTCCTCCACCAACCGCAAGGGTGAGAAGATTCCGGTCAGCGGCATCGTGATTGAGCCGAAGGCGGAGTGGACCGGCAACGGTCCGCGCCCGCTCATCGCCTTCGCACCGGGCACCCAGGGTGTGGCCGACCGCTGCGCACCTTCGCGCAAGATTGCCGACGGCGTGGGTGACTACGAGCAGTTCTTCTTTGAGCAGTACCTGAAGAAGGGCTACGCAGTCGTGGTCACCGATTACGAGGGTCTGGGCACCCCGGGCATGCATACCTACATGGACCGTGTCTCGCAGGCACACGCCGTGCTCGATAGCGCCCGCGCTGCCCGCCAGCTAGAAGGCTGGGATATCAACGCCGATAACCCGGTCATCATCAACGGTTACTCGCAGGGTGGTGGCGCCGCCGCTGCTGCCGCTGAGCTTTACAACGACTACGCCCCGGAGCTCAACGTCAAGCTCGCCACCGTCGGCGCCGCTCCTGCGGATCTGACCTTGCTGCCGCCGGCTCTCGACGGCACGCTTTACTTCCTCTTCGAGTCCTTCGCTCTACTGGGGCTGAGCAACTCCTACGACGTGGACCTGTACTCCCACCTCAATGAGGAGGGCAAGACCGTCCTGCAGAACGCCACCAACTCCTGCACCTTGGGTCTGACCAGCTTCGCGGGCAAGAAGATTGAAGACGTCAGCATCGACGGCAAGAACGTCGACGAGTTCATCGCTGAGGCACCTTACGACAAGATCCTGGCCGACCAGCACATTGGCTACGACGCCCCATCCATCCCGGTGGTCATCACCCACGGCCGCGGCGACGATGTGATTCCTTTCTCCACTGCTGAGCAGCTGGCCAAGGAGTGGTCTGAGCGCGGCGGCAACGTCACCTTCATCCCGAACGATGCCGGCTCGCATGTGGCAGGCACCATCCCGCACATCAAGGAATCCCTGAAAGCAATCGAGTCTGCTTTGCAATAAGCCGACAGCTAGAAGCCAGCTTCGCCACAGAAACGCTTCCTAACATCACCCGTGGTCCGAAAGACCGCAACGATAGAAAGGATTTATCCTATGCGTTCCATGAACGCCCTGCGCCGCGCAACCATTGCCGCCGCACTTCCCGCAGTTGTAATCGCCGGTGCCGCCAACGCCACCGCCGCTGAGACCACAGCCGGAACCCCGGCTGCTGACGCCACCACCACCGACACCGCCGCAACCGCCCCGGCTGCCGACGGCGCCGCAACCACCAACACCGGTGCTACCACCAACGGCGAAACCGACTCCGGTATCACCGCGGACACCCCGCTGAACCAGCTGTCCTCTGCCGACCCTGCTGCCCTCCTGCAGCTCGGCAGCGCCCTGCTCGGCGGCAACCGCCCGGACTTCTCCGATCTCCTCGGCGGCAACACCGACTCCAACAAGGAGAACCTGCCAACCGGCATCAACGCCTTGAAGCACGAGGCTGCACAGCTGGAGCAAGAAGCCGGCCACAAGCTGTTCGAGCTGAACGTCATCGATTCCACTCATGTCCATGTCGGCTTCGCTGAGACCTACGACCTGCAAAAGGACGCCAAGGCTCTCACTGCACTGCAGCAGACCGCCGAGACCAACGGCATCACCCTGACCACCGACCGCTAAAGCGGCAGAGAGTCAGGCAAAGTACGAAAGTACTTCCTCTTCTTCAGATAGCCACCCCGCGGCGCAGTAAATCACTGCCGCCGCGGGGTGGTTTCAAATTCATCCACAATGCGGTTCACTTTGCCGCAGTTAGGGGCCGCACTTTGTTTTGTAGGTTCGCCAGCAGAGTGCGTATCGCCCAGCGCCTTAGCTAGACGGAGTCCGCCGCCCAGCATTTTTCATACTGGCCAGCTACCAACGGCCAAACGAAGTCGCGTGCTTCTTCCAACGTAGACTTCGCTTCCAGCTCTGGGCCATCAATGACGAAATCATGCTCGATTGGGCGGCCGGAACAATCGCGTCGGCCTTCCGGGTCTTCGAACCTCATAATGACGCGGTCTCCCATCTTCTGGAACACCTCGCGAGAGTTTTCCAGCCCAGAAAAAGCCGAAAGATACTCCGGCAATGGGTCCTGGAAACCGCCATCCATGAGAAAGCAGTTTCCCCAGTTCTTTCCCCTAGTCGCCCAAATTATCCCCATTGAGGCGACCTCTTAAGGAAACCGTCTTCAATGGACTGCCGAATCTTTAGAACGAAATCGGATAGAAGCATCTCGTAGAAGTTGTGATTCTCCAGTGCCTTTTGGCGTTTTTCTTCAAGCATTGGCACAGCTAGACTATCAAGCTCTTGGATAATTCGCTCAATCAACTGAACCTTGCCCCACTTACCTGCCAACCTTCTAGGCAACTTTTTAAGGAGGTTCGGAGCGAAGCTCTGTGCGTTAAAGCCGGAGGCAAGAGTCATAATGAGGCTAATGCCTGCCTTAGCCAACTTTTCATCCAAGAGAGCGGCTGGAAGGATTCGTAGTTTTGCCCAACGTTGGTAGCGCTCAATCGGAAAGATGGTGGCCAGCGGGAGGATTGCCTCCAAGCCCTTTTGCTGCTCGACGTCGATTTCGCCGTGGGCGAACTCCGCAGAAGAAAGTACTGCGTAGTCCTCACCAACAGAAAGAGCCTTATCGCCCTCTACCAAGTCAGCGAGGACCTGGCGCAACCCGTTCAGCTCATCTGCTGCATGCAAAATGATCATTTTTTGGAGATCATGCGCTGTCATCTCAGGGAGCAAGTCAGCCTTCGACAGCGCAATAACCCAAATGCGAGGGAATTGCTCAAGCTGCTCGTGACCATCGAGAATCTCTTCACGAACCGTAAGCAGCATATTGCGCAAAGTGGTGAATAGCGACTTCAGGTAGCGAGCTTCATCGCCTTCATAGTCCACAAGCTTTTGGCCATCAACTAGGACCAAAGCCACATCAGATTTGACGAGCTCACGGAAAGTTGCTGACCTATCTTCCTTTTCCATTTCGCTCGAGGGCTTCGATTCAAACCACTCACCTGGGTAGTCACGCCAAGTGATGTGGATGCGTGGGCGTTTGCTTCGCTCACCCAACGGTTCCGAAATCGGCATCAACTTGAAGTCGTACTTCGAAGACACAAATTTATCGGCTGCAGGAGCTACATTCTTCTCCTTCATGCCGTAGTAGCGCTGAAGGAGACGATTTCCATCGGTCGATTCTTGCGCCAAGAAGCGGTAGCCGTTCGAGTCCACAACACTTTGCTCATTCAGGTGTCCGTAGAGAGACGAAAGTAGAACGGTCTTTCCGCTTCCGGCTTGACCAAATACTGCGATTTGCTGGTGAAATTGAAAATCTGCCACGTTAGAAATTTTAGCGAATCCCTAGCGCTTCCGATTAAGCCGCACAATCTCCGCACTGAGCACGGTGGCAAAGCCCGTCCATGCCGCATAGGGTGCGAGCAACGCACCGCGCTCGGGTGCGAACTTCCAGGCGCGGCGCACGAGGTCCCCGGAGCTTGCGGCCAGGACGCCGGCCCAAACGGCGGCCAGCCTCTTACGCTTCGAGCGGAAGAAGACGCCGCTCCAGCCGGCATTCCATGCGAGGTTCGCACCGAGAACCGCGGCATGCTTGCGTGCTGCGGCTTTGGATTTGGCGGTGTCTTCTTCGATGTGGTCGGCAAGAACGATCGAGTTGATGACCGCGATGTCAGCATAAAGTGCAGTCCAGACAATTGGGAACGCGATAGCCGGTGGCTGCCAGTTCGGGAGTTTGAGGCTGCAGTAGTGGCGGCTATCCGGCTTGCTCAACATCGAGCCGATAACGCCGCACGCGGTCACCGCGCCGACCGCCTGGCGGATTTCCGCGCCCGCTTCCTCGAGCTTCTCAACGGCTCCACCGTGCGAAACCTCTCCCACCTCACCACTGACCTGCGCCGTGCTCGCAGTGATATTGAGAGGCGCATGGAATTCATCAACAAGTCCCTGGAGCGCTCTCCCTTCAACGGTGAGCGCACCGTGCGCATCGACGTCAAGGATGCTCGCGGCCAGGTGGTCCAGGATTTCCAGCGGGATCTTGATGCCGCCACCTCCCACAGCTTGGGCGAATTCGGCTCCGATGATACAGAGACTGCCCTTGCGCGCTACCACGCGTTGGACAAGATCTTGAGCCGTTTGGGCTCGAGCCAGCCAGAGGATCTCCGCTGGCGCAACGTGGTGTTAGATACCCTCCGGCACGTGAGCTTTATCGGCCGTGAGTTGTACCCCGACGGAACGACACATCACCTACTGGGGCGACCTCGACGCCGCCGGCTTTGCCATCCTCAACGCCGTGCGCGCCCATTTCCCCCACACGACGTCACTGCTCATGGACACAGCCACCGTCACCGAATTCCAGCACCTGGCTGTCCCCGACCCCGGCGACGGCTCCGCCGCCCTTACCCACCTCAGCACCGAAGAGCAGCGCGCCTACCGCCTTCTCTTCACTGCGTGCCGGCTGCGCATTGAGCAGGAGCGGATTCCATTTGCTCATGTGAATGCGGTGATTCATGCAACGCTCGCAGCAGCGTGACGCTGCCACCCCGCGAACGCTGGACAAGATGGCCTCTTCCTGCAGTAGCTATTCTTCCGTTTCTCTTTTTCTGGCTTGTCTGCGCTCACGCCTTCGGGCACGCTTTGCTTTGCGGATATCGACGACCCAACGCGGAACAAAAGGCCAAGGAAGCGGAACCCCGACCGCGCCCGTAAATCCAATGACTCCGATAACGAAAACTGCCACGAACGGAACCTTCAGCACCGTGTAGACAAACTCGGGAGGGTTGGCACTTGCGACCAACCCCATGGCGCCGGCAGTGCCCATAATGAGCGAGCAGTAAGGATAAATAAAAAGGACGCCATCACTTTCTGCGCCTACAAAGTCGACATCGTCGTACCATTTTTCCGATCTAGGTTGCCTCCGCACGCACCTAATGTAGTAGGTCCAGTAGAGCACCATGACAAGCACTACCCCGGCGCATACAAGCAACTCAGTAACATCGCCGTTCATAGAATAGGCCTCCCGTGGCTGTCGGTTGCGGTATGTATAAACGCTACCAGCGCCAGCGGGGGTGCGGCGTGGGACGAAAACAAAAATATTGATGCGGGCAAGCGCCCGAACCACGGACGCGGGCTTGACCTTTTGGAAGCAGATCCCGCCACAGGAAATAATAGAAATCAAGGCAAATACCTAGGAACAAAACTCGGGGCACTTCACTGGGTGATCAACAAGTCTGCCTACATGGCCATCGGCGTTGATATCGAAGCAATCAAGCACATCTAGGGACTATGGATAGCTAAAGAAGAAGGAGCGTCGTTTTGGGCACAAGTGAGCTCTAACTTGTCGAACCGTGGGGTTAAGAACGTCTTAATTGTCTGCTGTGATGGGCTGAAAGGCTTACCTGACTCGGTCGCCTGGTTTCATGGTGCAAACCTGTGTCGTGCGCCTGATTCGTGCCGCCAACCGGTGGGTAGCCTACGGGGACCGGAAGAAAGTGTCAGCGGCGTTGAAGAAAGTCATCTACACGACGAACTCTATCGAGTCGTTTAACAATGAGCTGCGTAAAGCCACCCGCAACCGAGTGCAACCTACCAACGACGAATCCGCGCTATAGACACTGTAGTTGATGATCTGCACTATTGAAGACAAACGCGCTGATCAACGCGCCAAGAAAGGAAAACGGGCCGCAGCGTCAGCGAGCCGACTTGTCGAGGGCGGAAAGGCTTCCGGCTGGAAGCAAGCCAGCAACCAAATGGCTGTGGCATACCCCGACCGCTTCAATAAATACCTCTAAGAAAACCAAACCCCACACAAAACTTGACACGCTCCGCGAAGCCGAATTTAGGCAAGGAACGCACATAGGGGAAGATTCCCCGTTTCCCGCAGTGCGCTGGGCAATCGCCTTAGAATACACCTATGCACAAACTCTCTTCTCTCCTACTTTCCCTGCCCCTTGCCGCAACACTTCTTTTGACCGGTTGTAGCAATGGCAGCGACAACAGCGAGCATTCCTCCGAAGCATTGCCCGAAACCTCTTTCTCTCAAGCTGCCGGCGCTACGCAATCCGATGCCCGTTCAACCTCCAGCGAAGACACTGCAAAGGAACATCAAGGTCCACAGCCAACTCTGGGCAATAGCGGCGAGGGCGCCAACGCCCAAGCCGCTAGCGGGGCCGCCGCAAATCCAGATACCCAGTCTGGCAGCAACACCTATCCCAACGGCGATGCCATCGCTTCAACCGACTGCTACGACTTCCCCGCAGACATCACCGTTCGCCCCGGCAGCATGAGCTCCTGCGCCTATGTAGCGGAGCTCTACAAGGCAGCAACCGCAGCGACCTACACCTACAGTCAAAGCAACCCCCATGTCACTGCTGTCCCGAAAACGACCGTGACAGTCACCAGCCCAACCACTGGCCAGACCTACAACGTCGATTGCCGCATCGGTTCCGCTGGCGACACCCTTACCTGCGAAAAAGACGGCGATCGCAACTCCGGTGCCTCATTTACCGTAAATAGCGGGCCGTTCTGGCATGGCCGAGTCACAATCCTCTAGCGCAGTCGCAGTGCTAGTGTCTGCGATTCAATCGCGCAATCTCCGCACTGAGCACGGTGGCAAAGCCCGTCCATGCCGCATAGGGTGCTAGCAACGCACCGCGCTCGGGTGCAGACTTCCAGGCGCGGCGCACGAGGTCCGCGGAGCTTGCGGCCAAGGCGCCGGCCCAAACGGCGGCCAGACTCTTATGCTTCGAGCGGAAGAAGACGCCGCTCCAGCCAGCGTTCAATGCGAGGTTCGCACCGAGAGCCGCGGCATGCTTGCGTGCTTGGAAAGGCCATCCGCCTTATCCCAAGGAACGGCACGGACTACTCCGCTTCTTTGTCCGCAGCGTTTTGGCGTAGGGCTTCCAATTGCTCTTGCGGAATCGAGGGTGCTGACACGCCAAACTTAGGCGCTAGGTTTTGCAATTCGTAATTGACCACGGCAACGAGCTCATCAAGCTTGTAGCCCAAGAGAAGCTGAGCCAATTCTTCCGGCGTTAACTCTTTATGCTCCGGCTTTGGCCAGTTACCACGCAGGGCCAGCGCCAACTTCGCGCGCTCCGGCACGTCAACATCAATGCGAACTTCAAGCACCAGAGTCTCACGAGTCTGACCTTGCGAAACCTGGAAAGATACTTGGCCTTTCGTTTGCACTACATCCTTCGACTGTTGTTCCCCGATGCGCTGCCCCTCAGCGCGAAGCAACTGCCACGTCGCATAGCCAGCCCGTTGTTCTTTAGACAAGAGTCCCCTCCATTGTGTAGTCCATCTGCTGCAGTACTCCTGTTTCAACGGACGCTACCGGGGCAGCGAATACAAAGTCCGTTCCCAGCTGACCACGGCCAGCCTCAGAGAATTGTTCGTGAGCCTCATTCGCGTTTGCCAAAGCAGTAATCCGCCGAGCAATTTCTTCTTTAAGCTCGGCATAGGGAGCACGTCCATGCTGGATACGACCATCTACCACAACGTGCGCCACATACGCTTCAACAGAGTTTGCGTACGCACGAATCATCTTCATTGTGTGGTTCTTCTTCCCAAGTCCCACCAATGATTCAAACTTGGTGACAACAGAGCGATCGACACCCATGCGCGATGCCACCTCGCTTTGCGTCATACCTCGCAGTTTTCGAAACTCCACGAGTTGCTCAATGAGGTCCATTTGCGACCCGATGAGGTCCCCGGGTAACGCATCCTTCGGCTTGATCGTTAACTTCGCCATTACCAATTCACCCCTGATTCCCTATGTTCCATCCCATCATAAGCTATGTGCATTTTAATGCACATCCCTATTTCGGCGGCCATTGCCGAAAAGTGACCCGATTTTTCTGACACCATTGCTTACCTAGACGCATAGCCAGCAAAATGTCTCGATCCTGCGCCTCGTTAGCCTTACGAACCCCCTGACGCGTGTCATCAAAGATCCGCTTTTCTTTACACAAGCTCACAAGCATCTGGTGGGCCGGTTCACCCGGCCTCGAAGAAATATCGAGGAAGTACAGTCGAAAATGACGGTCCTCGCCGTTCTCACCAGTTCCCCACCCTTTCAACTCGCCTAACCATGGCGGGTTCAGAATTTCATTAAGAACCCTCCTGCCCGATGGCTCCACCAATGCAACGTCATCTTCTCGGGCGCCACGCTCACCCCAACGCAGCAAAAGTTGTTGCATCTCGAGAAAAGCATCTTCATCGATTCCCTCAAGCTTCTGAAACTCATCCAACGCCCCCGGCAGAAACTCCCAACGCGTCAGCCCCTCGTCCGCATTGACTGCCGGCAGATACACGTGAGGCATCTCCGGAAACTCGAAATCATCCACTAGTTCCTCCCGAACTCCCCTACGCAGGTATGCCCTTCAAATCTCACCTTCCGCCGTGACAAGCTCCAGCCGTGCCCGCACAGCGGTATCGCTATTCATGTTTTCTCCTGACCCCCGGCACACGTCGACAAGTGCGATGTTGTCAATACTTTCGACAGTACGCGATTACACTAAATCATGACCTCCCGCGTCGAGCCCCTCTTTGATTGCCCCACTGTTAAAGGCCTTCATACCGCACGTCGATGCCACCCACGCGCCAGCTCTATGCATCACTGATTGCGCAGGTAGGCCTCTACATCGCTGTGACCGCCGCCATGGGCATTCCCCTACTGCTCGTGGCATCCGTACTCATCGGCGGCATCGCCGCACTCGAAGCCCGCCGCGCCGGCAACCTCATCTCCGCCACCACGCTCCACCTCGTCTGGAGCACAGGCATGGCGTTTCTGCTACCACTATTTATCAACTAGGCAGGCACAACAAGAAAGGGCACATGCTTGGCGACGCCGCGCAAATGCCCTCTCCTTAACAGTTACCGTTTAGCTAGTTTTCACAAGCTACGCCGTCACCATCACGATCAAGATCGGAGCTGTAGCCAGGGTCTCCCGCATAGATCGGGGCTGCACCAGCGGCGCGAACTGCTGCACAGTTTGCGTAGTACGCAGCAGCTGGCGCCGGCGCTGGAGCCTGCTGTTCCTCAACAACTGGTGCTTCCGGAGCCGGCTGTTCAACGTAGACGCCTGCATCAGGATCGACATTTGCATCAACGTCCGCTGGTGGAGCCAAAAATCCGGCTTGTTGCTGGACGGTTTCTTCCATTACCTGCGCGGGACTTACCTCTGGCTGCACCGCCGGTTCCGTCGGCGGCGGGGTTACTTCAGAAGGCTGGACAGAAGAAGTAGTGGAAGTAGCCGAGCTAGAAGAGGAAGTGGTGGTCTGCGATGTCGTCGTGGCTGGCTCCGACGTAGGTTGAGAATCGGAGCCTCCCCCACCGCAGCCTACAAGTAGTGCGGCAGCGCCCAGAGTAGTTACCATCAAACCAAGAGAGCGAGACATCGGGAGAACCTCCGAAAGAGAAGAATTAAGGCTTCTTCAGATTACAAAGATTCACCCTGTACGCTGGCACTTTGTGATGAGAATCCCAAAGAGTGGGGCCACCGGGGCTCGAACCCGGGACCAGCGGATTATGAGTCCGCGGCTCTAACCGACTGAGCTATAGCCCCGCGTATCCCTGCCTGCTAAGGGCACCAGTATTCAACTAGCGCACGATACAAACAGCGAATCCGCTCCCAGCAACATTAATCGGCAGGCCCGGAAAATGGCAATTTAGGGCCCGTCCTGGCCGCCATCCTCACCGAGGTTTTCCGGGCCCGATCTCTGCGTCGAGTCCTCAGCAACGGTCTTCCGCCTTTTCACCGCCACAACTACGCCCACGATGTAGGACGCAATCATCCCAAGACAGCAGAGCCAAAACAAGACCGCGGAAAGATCTAAAGCCCACCGCCCCACAATCTGAGTGAAGGCGGATTTCACGCTTTCATCCGTATCACCGGAATCGACCATAAAGAAGCCGGTCAGGAAGAGAAACGCCGTCACCGCGATGAAGGCCCAAGATTCACGCCACCCGAAGGCCTTATACGTCCCAGCATCCGCGTCCTCCTTCACGCTGCGTACAGGGATAAACCACAGTCCAAGAAGCGCAATGGCTATGAATCCCCAGCCGGAATGGAGAAGAATGCGGCCCATCCGCCAACGTCAAAAATGACCCGCCCCAAAGCAAAGAACGCCGCGCCTAAAAGGCTCATGACAAGCGCCGCGACGGAGCTGGTGTTAACGTTCCGATACTTCATGCCAGAAAGCCTAGCGCGCATCACCGCTACTTTCACCCACAAAACTGAAACGTCCCCAACCCCAGACTCCACAGCGGACCACTGCGCACAGCCTTCGGACACTGGGTTAGCGGAGCCCAAGCCTATTCCTTCTTTTCTTGCTTTTTCATTTTCTTAGCTTGCCTGCGCTCGCGCCTCCGAGCGCGTTTCGCTTTGCGGATGTCCACGACCCAACGCGGCACAAAAGACCACGGAAGCGGAATCCCAAGCGCCTGTAAAACCAATCGCCCCAATGACAAAAGCAGCAATAAATGGAAGAAACAGCACCGCTTCAACAGGCTCGGGAAGGTTCATATTTGCAACCAACCCCGTGGCACCGGCAGCGCCCATAATTAGCGTGCCATAAGGATAAATAAAGAGCACGCCATCACTTTTGGCACCTTCCGAATCGGCTGTGTCATACCATCTTTCTGATCTGGGAGTTTTCGCACACTCCGGATGTAATAGGTCCAGTAGAGAACCATGACAACCACCAACCCGAGACACACGAGCAGCTCGGTAGTATCCCCGTGCATAGGATGTGGCCTCCTGTGATTGCTTTTGCGGTGTGTACTAAAACGCTACCAGCGCCCACCGGGTTAAGGCACGGGAAGAAAACGAATCTCAGCACCCAAACCTAGGACCGATTTACATGGTGGGCTTGTAGTCTTGCGACCATGAGGCTCCTTTCCTTTAGTGTGTCTAACTTCCGCAGCATCCGCGCCACGCAGACACTTTCGCTGTACCACCACTGGCAGCACTCCACCGCGCCGGAGGAAGGCTGGGAGCAGGTCAGCGACCCCATCACCGTTCTCATCGGCCCCACCGCTTCCGGAAAGAGCAGCGTCCTCAACGCCCTAGCCTTCGCACTGCTTGCTATCGAGTCTTCTGCCACCGCCTGGCTTGCCGACGCCCCACCCAACCAACTCCCCCACGCCCCGTACCGCCTCAACCCCCGCACGCAGCGCTTGCCCAGCACTTTTGAGCTGGAGTTCGAACTCGATGACGTGCGCTACCTCTACGGCTTCCAGTGGAGTTTCACCGGTGTGCATGCCGAGTGGCTCAGCCGCGTGCCATCGACCAAGTGGAGCCCCTGCTTCGTGCGCACCCGCGGTGAGGAGGTGCAGTGGACGCGCTCCTTTATGGATAAGGGGGATGTGGCCAAGCTCGGCCCCGTAACAGACACCGAGCTGATCCTTTCCGCCGGCCTGCGCGACGGGCACCCCGTCCTCGCCCCGCTGGCCCGCGCCCTGGTGCACGACGTGGCCTACCTGCCGCACGGGCATACTGCGATGAGCACTGCCTCCCGCATCACCACCCTCATCCGCACCGGCAAGCTACACCTGCATGAGGCTGCCGCCCTACTGCGCGCGGCCGATGCCGGTATCCACTCCGTGCGGCTCAACCAGGACCACATCCCGGAGCACGTCTTCCGCCAGATGCGCCCGGTCATCGATGCACTCAGCCGTAGCAACGCACGGCTCCGCCGCCCCGACGAGTTCAGCGCCTACTCCGATGCGGAGATTGAATCCCTGCTGCACGCCATCATCGTGGAGCACAAGGCCAATGATTCCTTTTACGAGCTGAAGCTGACCGATGAATCCGGCGGCACGCAGAATTGGATGGCCACCGCTCCCCTGGTGCTGGACACCCTGCGCCGCGGCGGGATTCTGGTTGCCGATGAGCTGGATTCCGCCCTACGCCCAGCGCTCCTCGACTTCATCATCCACGCCTTCCGCGAGCCCAGCATCAACGTCAACGGCGCACAGCTCATCTTTGCCTCCCACGCCTTCAGCGCCCTCGAACGCGCCGGCGAACTGGGCCTGCGCCCGGAAAGCTTCTGGTCCGTGGAAAAGACCGCCGCCGGCGAATCAGAACTGCACAACCTCAGCGAGACATCCATCTCACTGGACAACCCCGACGCCACCCACCACTTCCTGCGCGAGCGCTACGGTACCGCCTCCCGCCAGGCGCTCAATACACTCAAGGAGCTCGTGAGGGACAGCTCATAAAGGGCGCGGGCGCTTGGCGACATCTCCCCGCCGACCACTCCACCGCGATCCCAAGATCGAGATTGTCCACATCTCCGCTTGCTGTTCACCAAAGGCTAGTTGCGATTGAGTAGGAACGCATTCCATTTGCGCATGCGCGTACCCAGGTTGAACAAGAATTCTACCCAATAGAAGAGGTCGAAGACGCGCTCAAACGAACACCTATACGACCAAAAGCTTACAAACTGCACAGATCGTAGGTTCCCCTCTTCGCATGAACAAAGTTGTGTCCCACGCAAAAGGTATACTTACCACAATGCCGAACAGGTTATCTAAAGTGAATGGAGGAATCGCTTTTGCCCCACCGACCCCACCCTTCTCTAACTCGTATCTTCCAACAAGCTTCTCCCGAAGACACGATTGTTTTTATCGACGAGAGCTACGTAGCCCCCGGTGAGGAATTTTCCGATTCCTTTTACTCGCTGGTCGCAACCGCCATTAAGTTCAAACACCTTGCCGACACCCGGTTTTGTCTGAAAGAAGCTGCACAATCCACCTATTGGCATACTACTGATTCAATGCAGACCAGAGAAGGTCAAGAAAGGGTCGAGGCAATGCTCAGGCTTTGTTATGAGTTTGGTGACTCCCATTCTGTCGCTTGCCTTCGCCCCCTTCAGTACGACCAGGATGTTGAGCACGCCCGCCAAGATTGCCTTGAAAAACTGATCACCACTATCACTGGGCAAGACCCTTCGCTCAACGGAATCATTTTCGAAGAACGGCGTTCCCAATCTGATAACGACAAAGATAGAAACACGTTAAAGCGCTTACGAAAATCAAACGTTCTTCCACAGGGAATTCCCGCAGCATGGGTTAGCCCAGCCGACGAAACGTGCCTTTGGGTACCAGATCTTGTGGCCTATATGTACCGCCGAACGCTGACTCACGGCGGTCAGAGCACAGCGTGGTTCAACAAGTATCTGGGAGAGCATTGCCAAATTTTGATGGTGGTACCGAGGCGTAAGCCCTCGCAAGCTCCAGGAAAAATTAAATGACCCTCACCTGCCAGTAGCCTCGGTGAGGGTCGAGCAGCTGTACATAATGTAGGGCTGCTCCTGTCTCAAAGTATGCCTTATTAAGCCCAATTCAGTCAAGAGGCACAATGTCACCTCCCTGGCGCCGCCTTCGATACTCAACGCGAACTGGAATTTCATCAGACTCCAATGACCTGTCAAGAGTCTCACGGATGGCATACGGCGTTATTTAACAATCAAAGGCAGGTTTACGATTGCTTAAAACTGATTGGAATCACGGATTTACGGAGGGCCCACAAGCCAATTCCCCGACGATAAGGACTTCCCCTTCGTCGGGATAAATGGTCAAGCTAGACGGCGGTTAAGTTCCGTGGACCAATTGGCAATCTCCCGCCCTAAGTACTCGACGTAGCGGCGACGATCTTCCTCATCCATATCTTGGGCCTGAGTTACAGAAGTATTAATGAGGTCAGGTTTTGAAACGGTCGACTTTGTCAATTTAATCCCTCCTTTCCCAGCATGACACGTACACTTGAAACGTCTTTCACCTATCAGTGAGACTCTTCTTAACGACAACCGAGTTGTGTGCGAGTGACTAGAGGCCACTCCAATGCTCCACTTGCTGCGCATGTCCGGCACTCCTGCCAGAATCAGGGCTTGACTGTTAAGGTACGCACTCCATCACTGCGCCCAGAAGGCCCTCCAAAAAGCTCTGGAGCCTTCGCGGCTCCAGGCGACAACGTTCCGGTAGCCGGCTCGTCGTGCGATTATTCTAAGCAATACAACGCCAGGCCGGCAAGGCCTTTAGCCGCTCACCGTCCGATAGACTAGTTCCGACGCACAAGGAACACGCACCATGACTGAACAGGAACGCCTCCAAGCACTCGAAACTCGCGTTAGCGAATTGGAGTCCCAGGTAGCCGAACTACTGCAGGTCCTCGGTCATGCTCCTTCGCGCCCCAGTACTGCAGACACACCGCAGCCGGCGAACGTTCACTCTGAAAAACGCTCACCGGAAGAGAAGATTGCCCTCTTCATGGATTACTTCACTGGGCGGACAGACGTCTACGCAGTGGCTAAAAATACTGCGGGAAAGAAGGCCTGGTACCCGGCCAGCAATGGCTACTATGACCGAAGAAATCCTAACCTGAAGCCTTTGACTCCGAAGATAATCGAGGGGCATTTGCGCCGGGACAACCGCTTCCACGTCGGTCTTTATCCACTGTGCATAGATGATAGTTGCCGGCTGTTGGTCTGCGATTTTGACGATGACGACTTCAAGCAAGCCGCCCGTGCCTACGCCGAAGAATGCAAGAACCACGGCCTCGATCCACTCATAGAAGTATCGCGCTCTGGGAACGGAGCTCATGTCTGGGTATTCTTCGACGAACCTATTCCCGCCGGCCTGGCTCGTTCCGTAGGCATCGGGCTTCTTGCCAAGGCTAGCCCGGATTCCTACTTCTCCAGTTTCGACCGGTTCTTTCCTTCCCAAGACACACTGCCGGCGAAAGGCCGTGGCTTCGGAAATCTGATTGCCCTCCCATTAGCAGGCCACCATCGCTCCGAAGGCACAACAGTCTTCGTCGACAGTAGTTTTCATCCATTGCCAGACCAATTCGAAGCTTTGGCAAGAACGAAGAAGTCAACGCTTTCCGAGCTCAAGAGAATATACGCTGCGCTTCAGCCCGATCCCGAGACATCCCTTCCCCAGGCACCCACCCGCGCAGAGCTAAAGAAGCTCAAGGCCTCGGGAAAAGTCCACGTCACGCACGATTCACATGTCCACGTCGATTTATCAGGCGTCGATGCCACCACTCGTACAGCCCTGCGGCACCTAGGCGCTATTGCCAACCCGCAGTTTTATATAAAGCAGGCCCAGCGTTTCTCCACTTTCGGCACTCCACGGATCATCGTACGTTTTGATGAGAAGGACCAAGTCCTCACGCTCGACCGCGGCACGCTCGATGACGTCCTCGACATCTTGAAGGCTGCAGGATATACCGTCACACGTCGAGGCCGCACGCCCAAGCCCCGGCGCATCGATGCGTCATTTACCGGCGAACTACGTCCCTACCAGCATTCGGCCGTCAAACAGATACTCAAACACAAGTCTGGAATGCTCATTGCCCCTCCCGGCACTGGAAAGACGGTCATGGCGTGTGCAATCATCGCCCAGCGTAAAGTTCCCACTGCGGTGATTGTTCCATCCAGGGAGCTTGCTACCCAATGGCGCCAGGCCCTCAAGCAGTTCCTCCCGGAAGTTCAGGTTGGGCAATACTCGGGAACCAAGAAGAAGCTCAGCGGAGTAATAGACATTGTCACTGCCCAATCGATCAGCCGCAGTGATTCCAAGACTGATTTTCTCTCCAGCTATGGCCACATCATCGTTGACGAATGCCACCGAGTCGGTGCTGCCGGATTGACCAATGTTCTAGCTCACCTCAACGTTCGTTTCATGCTCGGTATGACCGCGACTCCTTACCGCTCCGACGGTCTTGATAAGCTTCTTCCCCTCATTTGCGGCCCTATCCGCCATACCGTCGAGCTCGAGCGCCCCGGACGCCGCGATTACGTAGTCCACAACACCGAGTTCACGTACGACTCCCCTTACCTGTTCTGGCCCGACCTCGACACCGCCCTGGCGGCGGATGAGCACCGTAACCGCCTCATCGCCAATGTCATCGCACAAGCGGCGCAAGACGAGCACACAGTCCTCGTCCTAGTGAAACGACGCGAACACCTCGCCGCCCTCAACGCCCTGCTTGCCGACGCCCCCTTCCCCGTCCTTCAACTGCACGGTGGCCAAAAGGCAAGCGAAAGACAAGCCGTCCGCGAGAAACTTGCCGCAACACCGCATTTTGTTCTTTTAGCCATGTCTCAGGTGGCCGGGGAAGGTATTGATCTTCCCGCGCTGGACACTCTTGTACTGGCCGCCCCAGTAAGCTTCCGCGGTGTTGTCATCCAACAAGTAGGCCGCGTCACTCGCGATACCGATGACAAGGAGAGTATCTCTGCCACCGTGCACGACTTTCTCGATGCCAACGTCCCTGCTCTCGCCGCAGCCTTCAGAAAGAGAAGCTCCACCATTGCAAAGCAGGGATTCACTCGCAGCAACGGTTAGAGCTGTCCCCATGTTTAACCGATAGGGGCTGCACATAACTGGTCCCCATGTGTGGAGCATGCCCGTTAGACAAACAACTTCTAAAGTAATAACGCCACTGTACAGCACTGCGGTGATCAGCAGATGTCCTTGACGGACCGTCAGTTGAATCGAGCCACACAATGACTGAGTTTTTAATCACTCATAATCGTAAGACCGGGGAGTCCCTCATAGAACACTTTGAAGAACCGACTCAAGTGAAGCGTCCTGGGTTTAGTTCCGCTTCTTTTAC